>CAZESR010000132.1:0-1523 GCA_964515065.1 uncultured Piscirickettsiaceae bacterium | reverse complement strand
TCTACGTTTAGAATTTTTAGTTTAGCTGACATTAGGCAAATACCCTAGTTTCTCCCTCACCTTCAACATTTTCAATACAGCGCCCACATAAATCTTTATGTGCTTCATTTTCACCAATTTCTTCTCGATGGTGCCAACAACGAACACACTTTTGATGACTACTTTTAATAACCATGATGGCTAAGGATTTATCAATATCAGTTGCTTCCTTTGGTTTTTCAGATAGTAAGTGAATTCTAGCATCTGAAGTAATAAAAACAAACCTTAATTCATCTTTTAACTCTTCAAGTGCTTGATAATTCTCATCGTTGCAATATATATCTACTTCTGCGTCTAGAGAGGAACCAATAACCTTATTACTGCGCATCTCTTCAAGCTCTTTACGAAGATGAACATTAATATCTCTTGCAACCTCAATTGAATGATTGTTAAAGTTGCCTTCAAGACCTTCGTACCAAGTTTGCAAAAATACACTCTCATTCGAGGCTCCAGGAAGATGTTGCCAAACTTCCTCAGCGGTAAATGACAGCACCGGTGCAATCCAGCGCACCATTGCATGAGCAATGTGATATAAAGCACTTTGAGCAGATCTTCGTGCTAAAGAATCTGTTTGTGTCGTATACTGCCTATCCTTTATGATGTCCAAATAAAAACCACCTAAATCGTTGGTACAGAAATTTAGTATCATTTTCATTGCAAGATGAAAGTTATATTCATCATATTCATTAACAACTTGTGACTGTAAATCGGCGGTTTTAGAAACAATCCATTGATCCAATACCAACATTTTTTCAATACTTAAGAGGTCTTTATTAGGATCAAATCCTTGCATGTTAGCCAACATAAAGCGTATCGTATTGCGAGTACGTCTGTAACTATCCGCACTGCGCTTGAGGATCTCATCAGAGACCG
The DNA here is from genome assembly GCA_964515065.1 of uncultured Piscirickettsiaceae bacterium. Taxonomy (GTDB): domain Bacteria; phylum Pseudomonadota; class Gammaproteobacteria; order PS1; family Pseudothioglobaceae; genus Pseudothioglobus. The sequence goes on along the minus strand of CAZESR010000132.1, from coordinate 611 downwards.
TCATTTCTCCAGAATAGTCAGTACTCCCTATCCATAATCTTAATATGTCTGCACCTAAAGAATTAACCACCTTTTGAGGCGGAATCACATTACCCAAGGATTTACTCATTTTGTGACCATTTTGATCAACTGTAAAGCCATGAGTAAGCACCTGTCTATATGGTGCCCTACCATTAATCGCACAGGAAGTTAATAGAGAGGATTGAAACCAACCTCTGTGCTGATCTGAGCCTTCCAGATACATATCAGCAATATCGCTCAAATAGTCGCTAGCCTTTAAAACCGCGTAGTGACTAACTCCAGAGTCAAACCAAACATCCATTGTATCAGTCGTTTTTTCGTATTCAGAGGCCTCAGCACCCAAAACATCTTCAACCTTAAGACTAAACCAGGCTTCTATACCACCTTTCTCTATCTTTTTAGCTACTACCTCAAAAAGAGACTCAGTATCCGGGTGTAATTCTCCAGTATTTTTATTAATAAAAAGGGTTATAGGAGAACCCCAAAACCTTTGTCGAGAAATACACCAGTCAGGACGATTTCCAACCATCAATTCAATCCGTTTCTGCCCCCAACTCGGTATCCATTTAACATTTAGGATTGCATCATTA
>CAZESR010000131.1:0-1561 GCA_964515065.1 uncultured Piscirickettsiaceae bacterium | reverse complement strand
CCATCTTGCCAAATCGAATCACCCACTCTTAGAAATCCATCATCACTTTTTTCCAAACCAGCTAAGGCTCGCAATAATGTAGTTTTACCACTACCCGAGGATCCAAACACAACAGTGGCCCCCTTAGTAGGAGAACAAAAATCCACATCTAGAATAAAATCTCCTTGCTTAATTTTTAGCTTACACTCAATCATTGGTTGCTATTCTGCATAATTGAAAATCGACGATTAAAAATAAAAACTATCGTCAACATTAAAAAGGAAAGTAACAACAATCCTCCAGCAAGCCAGTGTGCCTGCCCATATTCAAGTGCTTCAACATGGTCATAGATTGCAATCGAGAGGACTTGAGTTTCACCGGGAATACTACCACCAATCATCAAAACAACGCCAAATTCTCCTACTGTATGAGCAAATCCCAACACTGTAGCAGTTATAAAACCAGAACGAGCTAATGGCACTGCAATACTAAAAAATCGGTCTAGTGGTGAAGCACGTAAAGTTGCAGCAATTTCCATCGGGCGACGACCAATTCCACTAAAAGCATTTTGCAGAGGTTGAACTACAAAAGGCATAGAGTAAATGACAGAACCAACCACCAGGCCTGTAAAAGTGAACGCTATTGACGATCCTCCAAGCGACTCCAACATTCCGCCGACTGGGCCGTTAGGCCCAAGAGTTATCAGCAGATAAAAACCTAGTACTGTGGGAGGCAACACCAATGGAAGTGCAATTACAGCTTCCAATATAGTTTTTACTTTCCAGCGAGTTTGAGAAAGCCACCATGCAAGAGGTGTTCCTAATAATAAAAGAATAAGTGTGCTAACGCTTGCTAGCTTCAATGTAATGAAAAGAGCAGTAATATCAAATTCGTTTAACATTATGGTAAGCCATATCCAGATTCATAAATAATACTCAAAGACTCTTCACTTTTAACAAAGGACAGGAATTCTTTCCCAATATCACTGTCCTTTAATAAAACTGCTTGTTGCTCTATTGGTTTATAAATTGACTGAGGTACCTTCCAGAATGAGCCATCACTGAAAAGGTTAGGGTTCATAATTTGCGAATAAGCAACAAACCCTAGTTTAGCATTACCACTATTGATAAACTGGAATGTCTGTGCAATATTTTCACCCCGCACTAATCTATCTTTCAAATTCGTCCAAAGATTGAGTGATCTTAAAGCTTCTTCGGCAGATTTTCCATATGGTGCAAGTTTAGGATTGGCTATGGCTAAATATCGAAAATCTTTCTTATTGAGCACCTCCCCTTTTGGGTCAACATAATCATCTATCGAACTCCAAAGAATTAATTTACCAAGTGCATAGGTAAACCTCGTTCCAGCTACGATTCTGTCTTCTTGTTCCAGCATTCTTGGCCTCTTTATATCTGCTGAAAAAAAAATGTCAAAAGGGGCACCATTCATGATTTGAGCATAATGTTTGCCTGAAGAACCAGGAATGAGTACCACTTTGTGATGCCCTGTAGAACCAGCTGTTTTTAGCTCATATTCCTTTGCAATTACTTTCATGGTTGGATAAAAGTTACTTGCTACGGCA
>CAZESR010000130.1:0-1579 GCA_964515065.1 uncultured Piscirickettsiaceae bacterium | reverse complement strand
TGTCTTTTGTCTTATAGCTATTTTTCCAATATCTAAATTATTACACGCTCCAGGAGTATTTTTCTCACCTACTCATAATCAAGTGGATAATGCTCGAAAGAAAAGGCATATCTCGGATTGGGCATCTAAAAAGGAAGATAATTTGAAAATTAATCATGAATCTAACCATTTAAAGGATAAGTAGTCTTGTCAACTGATAATCAAATTAAACTACCAAACTATGTTGATACGCCAGCAATTAGAAGAGATTCAATGGCTGGTGATGGGCCATTTAAGGCGACAGTAGAAATCCAAAATAACCTTGGGTTTCCTGGTGAAAAGGTTGACAATTGGCAACAAGTCGCTATTGATAAAATGGCTGAAACTAAGTCTAAATATAAATCGGTTCAAGTTTTTTTGGATAGCTGTATGAAATGTGGTGCATGCACTGACAAGTGTCACTACTTTTTGGGTACGGCTGATCCAAAGAATATGCCGGTTGCAAGACAGGATTTATTTAGAAGCGTTTATAGAAGGCATTTTACCTTTGCAGGAAAATATTTTCCAAAGCTGGTTGGTGCCAAAGATCTTGATGAGGATATGTTGGATGATTGGTACAACTATTTTCATCAATGCTCTCAATGTAGAAGGTGCGCAGTATTCTGCCCGTCTGGTATTGATACAGCAGAGATTTCAATGGCTGCAAGAGAGGTAATGAACGTGATTGGTTTAGGCCAAAAATACACCAATCAAATTTTAGGTAAAGTCAAGAAAATTGGAAATAATCTAGGTATGCCAGAGCCTGCTCTTAAAGATACACTTATGGATCTTGAAGAAGAGATTAAAGATGACACTGGGGTAGATGTTAAATTACCAATAGATATCAAAGGTTCAGAAGTATTAATGGTTTCACCATCTGCTGATTTTTTTGCCGAGCCACATATTGACGGCTTAATTGGATATGCCAAAGTTTTTCATGAGAGCGGAGTGAGTTGGACTTTAAGCTCTTATGCTTCAGAAGCAGCAAACTTTGGAATGTTTATTGGGAATTATGATGTCATGAGAGAAGGTGCCATCAGAATTCGCAAGGCAGCAATTGATCTGAATGTAAAGCGCATTATTATTGGAGAGTGTGGACATGCTTGGCGAGTTGCTTACAGTTTTTGGAATACGCTTTCAGGTATTGGTTCTGGTGCACAAGATAAGTATGCATTACAACTCCAAAATCAACTAGATAGTAACTATCCTCAGCCGCAACATATGATCGAGTTTACATATGATTTAATTAAGAAAAATCAATTATCATTTGACAAGTCAAAAAACAATCATAGAGTAGTAACCTTTCATGATTCATGTAATGTTGCTAGAGGAAGCAACATGGGTGACATTAAAGACGGTCAATTTATTTTACCAAGAGAGGTAATAAAAGCTACCTGTAATCATTTTATTGATATGCCTAAAAATACAATCAAGTCTTCTACTTTTTGTTGTGGAGGAGGAGGGGGTCTCTTAACTGATGATCTGATTGAGCTCAGAGTTAAAGGAGCAAAACCAAGAATGTACGCCTTGAAAAAAACTGAACAGGAGAGTGGAGTGAATA
>CAZESR010000129.1:0-1613 GCA_964515065.1 uncultured Piscirickettsiaceae bacterium | reverse complement strand
TAAAAACAAACTCCTCAACTTCTTCTTTTAACTTTTCAAAAAAGGGGAATATTGAAAAAAACGAAAAAATGACCGCAAGCAGTGGTACCATTGAAAGAAGAGTTACATATGAAAGATATCCCGAATAGTATAAAATCCGATCCTCATGGAAGCGCCCCAGAAGGTACGCAAGATAACCTCGAACAATTTTTTTTGAGGTTATCCAATTACTGAATAATTCCAATTTATGCTCCTTTTTGAATACCATCAAAACTACTTAGCCCCATTAGGAAACGCTCATAATTATCAATTTGAATATATCCCTCAACATACTTAGTGAACAGGCAAGAGAACATTAAAATTATTCATAAAGAAGCCTGGTCATACTTATTTAAAATAATCCATTTGACTTTACGAACTACTATTTTTAAAGTGCACAAAGTACTCTTAATTTTTGAAAACTGCATTTATATTTTTATAATAATCTTAAACACAGATCCATGAGAACACAATGTCAAAGATTCTTGTAAATGTCACAAATGGAACAGGAAATTCAACAAATCAAATCTTTAAAGCGTTCATTTAAGATTCCAAATAAATAAATTCTTTAATCAATCTTAAAGATTAATTATGTCAAAAAGGAATAAATTTATGCTAGTCCTGACTTGTGCCTCGCTTATGATTGCAATCAGCATGGGAACACGGCACGGAATGGGTTTGTTCCTCGAACCAGTGACTTCAGCGTTGGGAGTTGACAGGGAAACTTTCAGCCTCACCGTTGCCTGGCAAAATCTTATTCATGCTCTTCCTGTTTTTGGAATTCTTGCTGACCTGCTAGGATTCAGGCGTATAGCTCTGCTTGGAGGAGTGGTCTATGGAGCAGGATTATGGTTGGCTTCACACAGTGAAACAGCACTAGGACTATATACAAACCTTGGGGGAGTTGTTGGGATTGGAATAGGGCTATCCGGAATGATAGTGGTAATGGGTGCAGTGGGGCAAGTTGCACCACCGGAACGCAGGAGTACAGCTTTCGGGGTGGTTACAGTAGCCTTCTCAATTGGAATGTTTATAATGGCCCCTCTGTTACAGTATTTGATTAATCTTTATGGTTGGAGTAAGGCACTGCAGGCCTCAGGCGGGCTTGTGCTAATCATCTCACTGCTCGCTCTGGGTCTTCCAGGGAATTCACCTAAAAAGGAAAAATCCTCCGAACCTGAAGCAGAATCAGAACTTACTCTGCTAAAAACTATTAATGGGGCCATGAGCCATTCTGGATACCTGCTGCTTAATGTTGGATTCTTTGTCTGCGGTTTTCATGTGGCCTTCATCGGTACACATCTGCCCTCTTTTCTGCAGTCTGAGGGTATTTCAATAAGTACCGCCTCCTGGGCATTGGCAATGATTGGACTGTTTAACATGTTTGGTTCAATGATCTTTGGGCGTATGGGAGATTCTTTAAGTAAAAAAAACCTACTGAGTCTGCTCTACACCCTTAGGGCAGTAGTGATTGCAGGCTTCCTTGCAATTCCTCTAAATGAGATAACCGCTATCGCGTTTGGAGCGGCTATAGGGTTCCTTTGGCTGGCCACTGTACCACTCACAAGCGGAATTGTGGCACAAGTATTTGGAAC
>CAZESR010000128.1:0-1616 GCA_964515065.1 uncultured Piscirickettsiaceae bacterium | reverse complement strand
GACTCGAAGCTCTTGCTCAACCAGGAGGGGTATGTTTATCAAAAAATGTTCACGATATAGTTAACAAAAAGACAAATTTCCAATTTCATGATCTAGGAGAGCAGACCGTCAAGAACACAGTTCTTCATGCAGTTGATGTTACCCTTGAAGGGACATCACAAAGAAAACTCCAAGAAACAACAAATGAAAAACCCCCTGCTATTGCAGTTCTCCCTTTTGCAAATATGAGTGGAGATCCAGAACAGGAATACTTTGTAGATGGTATCACTGAGGACGTAATTACTAATCTTTCACTATGGAAGACTTTTCCTGTAATCTCCCGTAACTCAAGTTTCACTTATAAGGGCAAGTCCGTTAACATTAAAGAAGTTTCTAAGGAGTTGGGTGTGCGTTATCTTGTTGAAGGAAGTGTAAGAAAAGGTGGTAACAAAGTCCGAATCACTGCTCAATTAATTGATGGTACCGAAGATAATCATCTTTGGTCAGAAAGGTGGGACCGAAGCTTAGATGATATCTTTGAAGTTCAGGATGAAGTTTCATCTTCAATCGCAGCAATGGTTTCCCCGGCTATCAAAAATCAAGAGCGGGACAGAGTGGTCCGCAAGCAAACAAAAAATATTAATGCTTGGGATGAGTACCTCCGTGGACTTTCCATCTTTAATAATAATGGAGAATATAGTGATGTAAAGAAGCACTGCTACGAATCAATAAATTTAGATCCTCTACTTTCCGACGCGTACATTCTAATATGTCGTTGCCTGAGACTAGAAATATATAATCCTAGAAAACAAGATCAAAGGTCAACCAACGAAACTGAACTTAATGAAAAAGCAAATAAAGCTTTTGCACTTGATCCAAAAAATCCAGAGGTACTGATAATTTTAAGTTTTTTGGCAAACATAAAAAATGATTTAAAGCAGAGGGTTGAGTTAATGAAAAAAGCATTAGAAATTAACCCTTATCATGCTATGGCAAATTTTGAATATGGCCTTAGTATAACTTCATTTGGAGAGTTTGAAAAAGCAAATGAATACATGATCAAAAGTGTTGAACTTAATCCAATTAGTATAAATGAAACATACACCAATACGATGCTGATGCTCTGTAATATTGGGCAAAGAGACTTCGAGAATGCTTTAGTTTACATTAATAAAGCCCTTGAGATAGAACCTAATTTTACGGGTGGCATTGGTTTTAAAGCCAGTATACTAGCTCATTTGGATCAAATCGCAGAATCCAAAGAATTATTAGCTCAATATCAAGAAAAGAGACCAAAAGTAAAAAATATTGGTGATTATGAGAAAGTTGCGCCTACTGTCATCAAGAAGGTTTTAACTGAGGGTTTATTGAAGGCTGGTATGCCAGAATAATATTTAGGAAGTAGGATAGAGTTCCTACCCTATTTTACGTTCATTATCATCCTCCCAACCACTCAAAAAATAGCTCGGATGCCCATTATGTATAGTTGCAATTTAGTATGCTCCTATTATTTCATCTGGAGTTATTGAATCTGCCTGTCCATTGTGATCAATCATGCAGCAGGTCAATAATAAAAAGAGGTTCACAAAAGTAATTATTACGGTCATTATTTTGCTATACTTTTTCTTCATTTTTAA
>CAZESR010000127.1:0-1630 GCA_964515065.1 uncultured Piscirickettsiaceae bacterium | reverse complement strand
CAAACTACTTTCGGAAAAATATTAATTATTGATGATGAGAAAGATAACACTGAAATCCTCAAAGATGTTTTAGAGGATGTTAACTATGAAACTGTCCTAGCTCGAAGTGCTAGTGAGGCAAAAGTTATTGTAGCTGGAAATACTTTCGATTTGGTTTTAATGGATGTCTGGATGCCAGGACAGGATGGCATTTCACTTCTAGATGAATGGATTTCTGAGGGATTTGACACACCGATTGTTATGATGTCTGGGCATGCAGAGCCTAGTGATATTGTTAAAGCAATGAAACTTGGTGCAGTAGATTTTTTAAAGAAGCCTTTGCATGACTTTTTGCCGATTTTAAGAAATATAATGACTATTCCAGACCAAGAAAAATCAAATCAAGTGGTGAGTGGAATTGATTTTTCTCTTAGACTTAAGGATGCTCGAAATCTTTTCGAGCGTCAATATTTACTTCATCATCTTGAATTAAACGATAATAATGTCGCTATTGTTGCTGAAAAGGCAGGATTAGAGAGAACAACTTTGTATCGAAAGCTTAAAGATTTAGGGATTGACAAGAAATGAAGATATTAATTTTAGGTGCTGGCCAGGTTGGCTCAACACTTGCAAAGTATCTCTGTTTAGATGATGAAAATGATATCACTATAGTTGATCAAGTAGAAGATAGACTTATCCCTCTTCAGAGACATCTAGATATCAAGACAGTCGTTGGTTATGGTGCTTATCCAAGTGTTTTAGAAAAAGCAGGTATCAAAACCATGGATATGGTGATAGCTGTGATGGGCTCTGATGAGCGAAATATGGTTGCTTGCAGAATGGCCCACACTTTATATCATGTAGATAAAAAAATTGCTCGAATAAGAACCACCGAATACCTGCTTAGACCTGAGATATTTACTAATGAAGCTTTACCTATAGATTTTCTAATTACCCCTGAAATTTTAATTACTGACTATATCAAAGGGATTGTAGAAGAGCCAGGAGCTGCTCAAGTCTTTGATTTTGAAAATGGATTGGTTCAGTTAGTCGAAACGCGAGCTTATATTGGAACACCAATTGTAAACCGGCCTATAAAGGAGCTGCATGATCACATTCCGGATGTGAAAATGAGAATTGTCAGTCTTTACCGAAACGATAGAGCGATACTTGCTAAGAGTGACACTGTGGTTCGAGAGGGCGACCATGTCTACTTTATTGCCAAAAAGAATCACGTTTCAAGAGCCTTAAAAGAGTTTAGACGTGCTGAAAAAACATATCAAAAAATCTTCATTGCAGGTGGTGGAAACATTGGACTTAATGTCGCAAAACTGCTTGAGGATACTCATAATATTCGTATTATTGAGTTGGATGAAGATAGAGCTATGGCTTTAGCTGAAGAACTTAATGATACTTTGGTGTTACAAGGCAATGCTTCTGATGAGGATCTACTTCTAGAGGAAGGGATTGAGAATACTGATTTGTTTTTAGCTCTGACTGATTCAGATGAAGTCAATGTCATAGTCTCAATTTTAGCTAAACGCCTAGGGGCACATAAAACAATTGCTCTAGTGAAGCGTGATGTTTATGCTTCATTAGCAGAGCAAAGTGATGATGTTGATATTATTGTTTCTCCTGACCAAATAACGGT
>CAZESR010000126.1:0-1686 GCA_964515065.1 uncultured Piscirickettsiaceae bacterium | reverse complement strand
CTCCATGGGGTTCAGGAAGTATCCTTCCAATCAGTTGGATGTATATAGCAATGCTTGGAAAAGACGGGCTCTATGAGTCAACATGTAACGCTATACTGAATGCAAATTATATTGCTAAGCGCCTTGAAGAGCACTACCCAATTCTGTACAGTGATGAGAATGGAAGAATCGCACATGAGTGTATTATTGATATTAGACCTATTAAAGACTCAGTGGGAATAAGCGTTGATGATGTCGCTAAGCGACTCATAGACTTTGGTTTTCATGCACCAACAATGTCTTTTCCGGTAGCAGGAACTTTGATGATTGAGCCAACAGAGTCTGAATCCTTAGATGAGCTTGATCGATTTTGTGATGCAATGATCCAAATTAGAAAAGAGATAAAAAAGGTTGAGTCAGGTGAATATTCTACTGAAGATAATCCATTAATTAATTCGCCACACACTCTAGAAATGGTAACATCAACGCAATGGGAGTTTTCATATTCCAGGGAAGAGGCAGCGTATCCTGTTGAAAGTCTTAGGCGAGTAAAGTACTGGCCGCCGGTTTCTAGAGTGGATAATGTCTATGGTGATAAGAATTTAGTTTGCTCTTGTCCGAGTATTGAAGATTATAAGTAGTTTTGTATGAAATCATTTTTGATTAGTGTTTTGGGAGACGATAAGCCTGGGCTTGTCGACGGCCTTTCAAAGATTATTGTTTCAAATAATGGTGACTGGATTGAAAGTAATATGTCCAGTTTTGAGGGCAAATTTGCTGGAATCCTTAAAGTCAATGTGCCGTCAAGTGATGCTTCTAAACTAAAAAAAGATTTAACTAGCGCCTCTTTAGGTCTTCAAATTGCTTGTGAGGAAACCCTTCCTGTTGACGAGCTTAGTAATGTCAAGAGTTATAACATAGAGCTTATTGGGCAGAATCATGTTGGAATTATTAACAAACTTTCTCATGTTTTAGCGGATGAATTGCAAGCTAATGTTGAAGAGTTAAAGACCGAAATCATTGATGCCTCGATGTCGGGAGAGCAACTATTCAAGGCTCAAATTACACTTCATTTGCCTATATCTCTTGATGAAAATCTTGTGAGAGACAAGCTTGAATTAATTGCTGATGAGATGATGGTTGAGATATACTCCTACGAGAGTTAAGCTTACTCTAATTATTCTACTTAAAAGTTTCCGTACGCAATAAATGCGCTATTTCTATAGTTTAATTTTCCGTAAGTAAAGGTTTCTCCATTAGGTAGACGCACCTTACCACCCGCAGATCTTAGTACTGCATCTCCAGCTGCTGTATCCCACTCCATTGTTGGTCCAAATCGAGGGTAAACGTCAGCCTCACCGCAGGCAACTAGGCAGAACTTTAATGAAGAGCCAATAGAAATTGTATCTTTGATATTGTTATTATTGAGCCAATTATTTGTCAATTCATCCCGATGAGATACACTCGCTACAGCGACAGGGCCAGAATTTGGCACTTCTCTTACAACAATTTTTTCAATACCATTCTCAGTTTCTTCAAAAGCTCCTGAGGGAGTAGATGCAAAAAACATACGATTAAGTGCTGGTGCAAAAACAACCCCTAAGGTAGGAATTCCATTTTCAATAAGGCCGATATTCACGGTAAACGAGCCAAGTCCATCTTTCTTAAGGAACTCCTTAGTGCCATCTAGCGGATCAATGAGAAAAA
>CAZESR010000125.1:0-1695 GCA_964515065.1 uncultured Piscirickettsiaceae bacterium | reverse complement strand
CAAACTAGTGCCTACAATGCAGATATAAGCGCTCAAGTAGTGCACCGACAAGTGGCCCCTCATGTGCTAGGCTTGAGTGGTCTCGACATAACCGATTTAAATCGAGAAGTTTTAGAGAGAGAACATAAGTTTCCCGGCACCTATCTTTATCGTGGTTTGAGTGGATTAGACACTGCACTCTGGGATATTAAGGCTAAACGTGCCAACAAAAGTGTCTGCCAGTTAATTGGTGGAAAGCCATCCTCTATTCCAGTTTACGCTTCGAGTATGCAGCGAGAAATCACCCCTGAAGCTGAAGCTGAACGTTTTCTAGATCTCAAGGAGAGGTATGGTTACAAAGCCTTCAAATTTCGTATAGGGAGTGAGTGTGGCCATGACATGGATCAATGGCCCGGTCGTACAGAGGCTATTGTGAAGCAAGTGCGTCAGGTTTTGGGAGATGATGTAGCACTATTGGTGGATGCCAATAGTGCATATACTCCAGCTAAAGCCATTGAAGTTGGGCATATGTTGCAAGATTATGGTGTCAGTCATTTCGAGGAACCTTGTCCATATTGGGAACCTGACTGGACCCGTCAAGTTAAAGATGCACTAGATATTGATATAAGTGGTGGTGAACAGGATAACGATATGCGTATATGGAAACACATGATAGACACGCAAGTGGTCAATATTGTGCAGCCCGATGTCTGTTATATGGGTGGCATTACTCGCACCTTAGAGGTTGCTAAGTTAGCCCAACAAGGACACTTACCTGTGACTCTGCATTCCGCTAACCTATCTCTGGTGACATTGTTTTCTGCACACATTATGGGCTCTATCCCTAATGCAGGTAAATACTTGGAATTCTCCATTGAGGGTTTAGATTATTACCCCTGGCAAGACAATATATTTTCGCCAAACTTTAAAATAGTGGAAGGTCGGCTATTAATGGACCATAAGCCGGGCTGGGGTATAGAGGTAAACCCAGACTGGTTGTCTCAATCAAAGCACCAGGTGAGCTATGCTGGTTCTCGCTTTTAGTTAGGATTATTAACTAAAGGGGGAGTTTAAACTGCCATTTTTAATTAACCAGCAAAATCCTGTATAATTTCTTGTTTTTTTTATACTAGATACGGATTTGATAGATGAAAACATCATTGAGTACACTTGAAGGGTTAAAAAGATCTTTGACAGTTGAATTGCCTATAGATGCTTTCAACCAGAAAACGGACAAAATTTTACAAAGCTTTGCCAAAAAAGCCCGCGTTGATGGTTTTAGAAAAGGCAAAATACCTGCGAAAATTTTGCATCAACGTTTCGGTGCTAGCGCTAAAGCAGACGCTACAAGCGAAGTAGTGAGTGAAACTTTGGAGGAGGCATTGATAAACGCTGATGTTTCTCCTGCTTCGCAACCCTCTTTAACTAATGTAGATACAGAAAGTAGTGATAACTTTATCTATACAATTGAATTTGAAGTGTACCCTGAACTTAGTGTGGCACCGTTATCGAACCTGAATATTGATCAAATAAGCGCGACAGTTTCTGAGGAAGATGAAGAAAGGGCATTACAAGATCTACAAGATAGAGCGACTGAATACAAAACCGTTAAACGTAAATCTAAAAATGGTGACCGCTTAATCATTGATTTTGAGGGACTTCTAGATGGTGAGTCATTTGAAGGCGGTGCGGCAGAAGGGTTTGAAATCATTCTTG
>CAZESR010000124.1:0-1716 GCA_964515065.1 uncultured Piscirickettsiaceae bacterium | reverse complement strand
AAAAAGCTGTTCTAAGTGAAAGAAAAGCTCCCAGAACGACTAATACTAAAGCAAGACCTATATAGCCATTTTTAATAATGATTTCGAGCCTGTTTGCAACTGCCTCTGACGAATCATCAGTATAAAAAATATTAATATCGTCTGGAATATTTTTCTGTAATTCAGCTACACGCTCTCTAATCCTTTTAACAGTTCTAATAATATCCGCTTGGGGTTGTTTTTTGACCTGAAGGACGAAGCCCTTAGTTCCATTGACTCGAGTAATAGAAGTTTCTTCTTCTTGCCCTCTAAAGACTTCAGCAATATCTCCTAGCCTTATAACTGGCCCATCAAAGCTCGACTTGATAACAACATCTTTAATATCATCAATACTTTCAAACTCAGAGAGTATTACGATATTTTTCTCTAGACTTTCTTGATTATTACCACCAACAGTAAAACGAGCGTTTCGAGTTGAAATCGTTGATATAACTTCATTAACTGAGATGTTGTATTTATCAAGCTTGTCGGGATTAACTTTTATTTGTATTTCACTGTCAAGGTAACTCGGGTTATCAACTTGAGCAACACCTTTAATCCTAGATATAGCAACCTGAAGCTCATCTGTGATTTGTCTTGCTTGGTTAAAGTTCCCAGATGTACTATCAATATTAATGGTAATAACTGGAAATTCAGTGACATTGAAATCGATTACTCGAGGTAACTCTGTAACCTCTTCAGGGAAAGCTTTGACACGGTTTATTGCATTTCGGACATCATTTTTTACAGTTGTGACATCTTTTAGATCTGCTTCAAGTGTAACAATGATGCTTGAAATACCCTCTCTAGAGGTGGAGGTAATTTCTTTAAGTCCACTTACACTTAGTAATTCTTCTTCAATGACATTTGTTACAGATTTTTCAACATCTTCAGGGGAAGCGCCTGGGTATGCTGTAGTTACACTAAGCACTTCAAAGTCTACAGTAGGAAACTGATCTCGCTGCATCCCAACCACAGACAAAATACCAATTGCAATAAAAGCAAAAGAGAAAACTAGAGCAAACTTTTTTTGACGAACTAAAAAATCTAAAATAGAATCCATAAAAAACTATCTTTTAATACGAAAGGGCTGATTATATCTTCATAAAAATGAAAATACAATGAAGAATTTATTTACTTCTTGCCCGTTTTCTTTGATTTTCAGTCAGTAATCTTTTCCGAATTTTGGCATTGTTTGGTGTAACTTTAACTCATTAAAATCAATTTAAGCTTGCTAGAAACTTTACTCTTATAAAATAACTTCAATACTTTATTAATATTTTTTGGTTGTGGCAAAAAAAGGAAGCTCACGTCAATGGATGCATGAGCATTTAAATGATGAATACGTAAAAAAAGCTCAGAAAGAGGGATATAGATCTAGAGCAGTCTACAAGCTTATTGAAATAATTGATAAAAAACAAATTATCAATAAGGGTGACAAAGTTCTTGACTTGGGAGCAGCTCCAGGTGGATGGTCTCAAGTGGCGTCAAAAATAGTAGGCCAAAACGGTCAAGTGATAGCGAACGATATTTTGCCTATAAATGAAATCTCTGGGGTTGATTTTCTACAAGGTGATTTTACCGAATCATCAGTCTATGAAAAACTTCTAAATATGACTAAAGGCCAAAAAATAAATACTGTTTTATCTGATATGGCGCCTAACATGAGCGGTCAATTATCTGTTGACCAACCAAAAT
>CAZESR010000123.1:0-1777 GCA_964515065.1 uncultured Piscirickettsiaceae bacterium | reverse complement strand
AGTCGTCATGTTGGTGTGTGGATTGGTGGAATCTTAATTTTGATGGGTTTATTTCCTCATATAGGTTCTATACTTAGGGCTATGCCTAACTCCGTACTAGGCGGCGCAACAATTGTAATGTTTGGTACCGTTGCTATTGCAGGCATAAAGATTCTCTCAAAGGTAGACATGAATCGACGTAATATGCTGATTTTAGCGGTATCTTTTGGAATGGGCTTAGGTGTTCTTTTAGTTCCTCAATTTGCAGCCTCACTTGGTAGCAATATTGGTGGAACTTTTGGCAAGCTTGTCCAAAGCATATTTAGCTCTGCAATTACAACAGGTGGTTTAACTGTTTTAATCTTGAGTGCTATTATGGGTGATAAGCAAGAAGACTGATGTTTTAAATGTAAAAAAGAGGTAGTTAATCTACCTCTTTTTTATTATTCATCTAAAAAGTGTAGTTAAATTTATTTCAAAATTATTGACTAATTTGGAGTAAAAAATATAATAAGTTAGTACAGAGTTTGTGCCAATATTCGAAACATTCGCTAGAATCTATATGGTATATTCCGCATCAGTAATAGTGAGTTTTGTTTTATGATTTGTTGAATTAATCTAAATTTTCGCTTTACAAAAAGCTTTTAATAAAGTAAATTTGTATTGTGAGTTTGATGTAATTTCAATCTTTAACAACATGGGAATAGATGGTTAATTTCATCTAAGAATTTTTTTTCTTTAAAAAATGTGTATTTATGAGTAATTCAGATCCGTTAGTAAAGTTTGAAAATGTTCAAAAAAGTTATGATGGAGAAATTCTTGTTGTCAAAGATTTCAACTTGGATGTCGCTCAAGGTGAGTTTGTTACTATGCTTGGACCTTCAGGTTCTGGAAAGACAACATGTTTGATGATGCTTGCAGGCTTTGAGCCAACCACAAATGGAACGATTTACTTAAAGAATAAACCAATCAACAATGTTCCTCCTCATAAGCGTGGGATTGGAATGGTATTTCAGAATTACGCATTGTTCCCTCATATGACTGTTGCAGAGAATCTAGCTTTCCCTCTAGAGGTTCGCAAAATGGGCAAATCCGAGAGAGAGGCAAAGGTCAATCGAGCACTTGATATGGTTCAACTTGGAGAATTTGGCAATAGGCGACCCATGCAGTTATCTGGTGGTCAGCAACAAAGGGTTGCTGTTGCCCGCTCTCTGGTATTTGATCCAGACCTAGTTCTCATGGATGAACCCTTAGGAGCGCTTGATAAAAACTTAAGAGAACAAATGCAATATGAAATCAAACATTTGCATGAAGAATTAGGATTAACAGTTGTGTATGTGACTCATGACCAGACGGAAGCGCTCACGATGTCAAACCGTATTGCGGTTTTTGATGATGGTGTTGTTCAGCAGTGCGCTTCACCAGAGGATCTTTACGAAAAGCCAGAGAACGCATTCGTTGCAAACTTTATTGGTGAAAATAATCGCCTTATGGGAATAGTTGAGTCAATTGATGGTGACAAAGCAACAGTGAAAACTGATTCTGGAGATATAGTGATAGCCTCAAAGGTTAATGTCAATAACGCTGGTGAGCGTGCTACATTGTCATTAAGACCTGAAAGAATTGTGGTTTCACCTTCAAAAGGTAAAACACCAAATACTTATTCAGCCAAGGTAGAAGAGCTAATCTATCATGGCGACCATATTCGCACACGCTTTAACGTGTGTGGACACGACGATTTTATCGTCAAAATTCCAAATTCAATTGGTAATGTCAGTCTCGAAGAGGGCAAGGAAGT
>CAZESR010000122.1:0-1857 GCA_964515065.1 uncultured Piscirickettsiaceae bacterium | reverse complement strand
ATAACAATCACATTTTTCCCATGAGCAGAAAGATCACTTTGATCGGGTTCACCATTATCAAGAAGGCTTTTAGTGTTTGAAGTTAGGAAATCCATTGCTGGGTAAATTCCTTTGGCATCTCTGTTTTCAGCAGGTAAATCTCGTGCCTGTGTTGCGCCCGTTGCAAAAATGACCGCATCAAAATTTTCTTGAAGCTCTTTGGTAGTAATGTCTTTTCCAATATCAACATTGGTTATAAATTCTATTCCTTCATGCTCTAACAATTTAACGCGACGTCCAACGACATCTTTACCCAGCTTCATGTTGGGGATACCATACATTAAGAGGCCACCAATTCTATCGCTTCTCTCGTAAACCTTAACATTATGTCCCATTTGATTAAGCTCGTCCGCGGCTGCTAGACCTGCAGGCCCTGAACCTACTATCGCAACTTTTTTACCTGACCTAGACTCAATCAATCTTGGCTTAATCCATCCTTCATCGAAACCCTTATCGACAATCGCTAATTCTATATTTTTTATTGTTACAGCTGGATTATTTAAACCCAGAACACAGGCGCCTTCACAAGGTGCAGGACAAACTCTTCCAGTAAACTCAGGAAAATTATTTGTTTTTTCAAGGCGCTCTAGGGCCTCTTGCCACTCACTGTTATATACAAGGTCATTCCACTCAGGTATGAGGTTGTCAATTGGGCACCCTGTTGTAGATTGACAAAAAGGGACACCGCAATCCATGCACCTTGAACCTTGTTCCTGAAGTTGATCTAAGTTATGGGTGCCAGAAAATATTTCATCATAATCATTAATTCGAATATCTACTTCGCGATATGATTCAACCTGCCTGTCTAACTCTAGAAATCCTGTTGCTTTACCCATTTCTTGCTTTTATTTTTTTGCGAAACATTATCTCATATTATCATTCAAAGCAATTAAAAAATGACATCAATTATGTCGACTTAAAAGGCTATTGCTTCTTGTGTAGGCATCAAAAGATATGTATAATTAGCGCTTTTTAAAAATCCCCAATATAGGTGCAATCGTGAATTTAATTGATCAAATTGAAAGTGAGCAACTAAGAACTGACATTCCTGACTTCTCTGCAGGAGACACAGTTGTTGTCCAGGTAAAGGTTCGTGAAGGAAATCGTCAGAGACTGCAAGCCTTTGAAGGTGTTGTGATTGCAAAGAAAAACAGAGGACTAAACTCTGCTTTTACTGTGCGTAAAATTTCTCATGGTGAAGGTGTTGAGAGAGTCTTTCAGACTCACTCTTCGATGATTGATAGTGTTACTGTTAAGAGAAGTGGTAAAGTTAGAAAGGCAAAGCTCTATTATTTGCGTGGACTTACTGGTAAAGCAGCAAGAATTAAAGAAAAGCTTAATAAAAAGTAATTCTTAATAAAATTTAAATGCCAGCACTAGCTGGCATTTTTTATCCTCTTTCAAAAATTCTTAAGTAGAATGAATGGTGATGAATAATCAGCTCATTGACCAATTTATTGATTTCTACTGGCTAACAACTGGAGCAAGTCAAAATACGCTGAGTGCCTACCGCTCTGATCTTAATATTTTCAATAAATGGCTTAAAGACATTCGATTTGAAAATGTCAATAGAAATCTAGTTCATGAATATTTTTCTTTCCGAAAAGACTCTAATCTCAGCGCTTCGTCTCAATCTCGCATCCTTACTTGTCTTCATTCGTTCTTTCAATATTTAATAGAGCATCAAATAATCACTCATGATCCTACAGATCAGATGAATTATCCAAAGCTAGACAAGAAACTACCTATTTTTTTAAATATTCAGGAGGTAGAGAAATTATTGGATATGCCAAATATCAAATCAATTTTTGGACAAAG
>CAZESR010000121.1:0-1874 GCA_964515065.1 uncultured Piscirickettsiaceae bacterium | reverse complement strand
CAAAAACTGGAAAAGGGAGAATGCCACAAATGGCTGACCTACGTGAATCTGGATCGATTGAACAAGATGCAGACATTATTGGCTTCATTTATCGTGATGAGCTTTATCACGATGATGCATACACCGACCCTGATGAGGTTGGCAAGGCCGATTTAAGAATTTCAAAGCATCGCAATGGAGCAACAGGGAACATCAAACTTGCCTTCATTGGTCAATATGCAAGATTCGAAGATTTGTCTTTTGATGATCGATTCCAAAATGTTACCGATGATGAAATAAATACATCTTACGTTAACAATATGACAAATTTTGATCAGGAAAATTTCTAGAATTATTTGTTAAACTCCCATTAACCCTTCATAGTCATTATGACAAAGTCCTTTATTCAAATTAGTGACAGTCATATTGATAATGATAAGTTAGTTATGGGCGTAGACTCTCAGAAAAACTTAAGCGCAATCGTTAGTAATATTTCTAAGAATTATTTTGATGCCTTACTTATAAGTGGCGACCTAGCTCACAATGGGACGCTTGAATCCTATCAAAAACTCAAAAAAATACTTAACCCTTTTGAAAACAAAATCTACCTATTACCAGGAAATCACGACAACCTTTCAAACTTAACTCAGATTTTTAATGAATCTTATCTGTGCAACTTAATCATTGGTTGTTGGGAGGTTATCATCATAGATTCAGTTCAAGTTGGTAAAGTTAGTGGTCGATTAGACGATGAACAACTGCATTCCTTATCGCAAAAAATTAGCTCATCTAATGCGAAATATATTGTTCTTTGTCTTCACCATCCCCCCGTCTCAATGCAAAGTGATTGGGACGATGCATTATCACTTGAAAATCCTGAGGATTTGTTTGCTGTAATCGACCAATTTGATAACATCAAGGCTATAATCTGGGGGCATGCTCATCAATGTGCTGAATTCCATCGTAAAGGTGTGAAATTGTTTTCCTGCCCCTCAACAGCACTTCAGTTTAATGGACAATCAGGTATTGGCTACAACCATTACACACTCAATGATGATGGTGAAATTTATTGTAAGACACACTGGCTATGAAAGAAGTCTAGACTCAGATCAGAGTCCTTTATGAACAACAAAAGAAGGTTTCATATTTTAATCAATAGTAACTAAATCTTTTCATCTTAAGTTAGCTTGAATATTAATTCGATAGGTACAATAAAGTGTAATGAAAAAAAAACAGACAAAAGAAGAAAGCCATAAATTGGTTATTGCAATATCTTCTAGAGCGCTCTTTAATCTTGACCAATCACATAAGATCTTTAAGGAAGAAGGAATCGAAGCATATGCAAAACATCAACAGGAAAACGAAAATGCTATACTAGAGCCTGGTGTCGGTTTCACACTGGTTAGAAAACTACTCAAACTAAATAGCAAAAAGACTCCGATAGATGTTATTTTGCTTTCTAGAAATAGTGCAGATACTGGCTTAAGAATCTTTAACTCAATTGAGCATTATGGCTTAAATATATCTAGGGCAGCATTCACTAGAGGCGAAAGCACTCATCCATTTGTTGGCGCTTTTAAGGCTGACTTGTTTCTTTCTAGTAACTACCATGATGTACAAAAAGCCCTGCAATCTGGCTTTGCTGCAGCCTCTATTGTAGAATCAAAGTCAGACAACATCCATCCTTATCAACTTCGAATAGCTTTCGATGGTGATGCGGTTATCTTTTCCGATGAATCTGAAAAGATATTTCAAGAACAAGGTCTCAAAGCTTTTCAAGAAAACGAAATACGATCTGAAAATGTAGAACTTAAAGCTGGACCCTTTAAATCTTTTCTACTCTCTTTGCAAAAAATTCAGTCAACTTTTCCAGAAGAAAACAATCCCATTAGAAC
>CAZESR010000120.1:0-1917 GCA_964515065.1 uncultured Piscirickettsiaceae bacterium | reverse complement strand
CCAAATGCAAAAATTGCAATATCTTGACCAGTTCTAATAACATTTGCTTTTCCAAGTTCTATAATTTCATCAGTCGTAAATTCTTCAACCTGTGATTTTCCTCTTGGAAAGCGGATACAAACAGGACCATTTAATTTGTGAGCAGTATTAAGCGCTTTATACATTTCAAGAGAAGAGCTCGGTGCCATTATGACTATATTCGGAATACATCTTAAAAAACTTAAATCAAAAACACCTGCATGAGTGGCACCATCTGCACCAACTAGCCCAGCCCGATCAATAGCAAAAACGACGTTTAAATTCTGTAAGGCGATGTCATGAATAAATTGGTCATATCCCCTCTGAAGAAAGGTTGAGTAGATAGCGACAACAGGCTTTAATCCTTTAGTAGCCATACCACCAGCTAATGTAATAGAGTGTTGTTCAGCAATCGCTACATCAAAAAAACGATCTGGGAAAGTCGTTGAGAATTTAACCATGCCTGAACCTTCAGACATTGCCGGTGTAATACCAATTAACTTTGAGTCATTTCTAGCGGTATTGCAAAGCCATTCCCCAAAAACATTGCTATAGCTTGGCAGGTTACTAGTTGAACTTGAGGGCGGTGAAATGCCATGAAACTTTGAGGGATGTTTTTCTGCACCATCTAGTCCATGGCCTTTTTTTGTAATAATATGCAGGATTCTAGGCTTCTCAAGATTCTTTAAATTTTGTAAAGTTTTAATCATTAATGGTATGTCGTGGCCGTCTATTGGTCCAAAGTAATCCAAGCCCAATTCTTCAAATAAAGTTCCTGGCAGTAGCATTCCTTTTAGGTGTTCTTCAGAACGTTTTGCGAATTTTCTTATACGGGGTAAACTTTCAAGAATCTCTAGAGATTTTGATTTCATTGTCGAATATATCTTTCCAGAAATAAGCCGAGTTAAATATTTACTTAAAGCGCCAACAGGTCTTGAAATAGACATGTCATTATCATTGAGTATGATTAGAAGATTGGCATCAGAATCTCCTGCATGATTGAGTGCTTCAAAAGCCATACCGCCAGTTAAAGCGCCGTCACCTATAACGGCAATTGAGGTATCAATATTTTGCTTTAACTTATTCGAAATCGCTATACCTAGTGCTGCACTTACTGAGGTTGAGGAATGACCTGCGCCAAAAGCATCATGCTCACTTTCACTTCTTTTTGTAAAACCTGAAATGCCGCCTTTTTGTCGTAAAGTTGACATTAAATCTTTTCTTCCAGTGAGTATTTTATGGGTATAGGCTTGATGGCCTACATCCCAAACAAAAGTATCATCAGGAGTATCAAAAACATAATGCATCGCTATGGTTAGCTCAATAGTTCCCAAATTCGAACCAAGATGACCACCTGTTTTTTCTATACTTGCAATTAGAAACTCTTTAATTTCGTCTGCAAGCAATTGCAGCTGATCAATGTCAAGTTTTTTTATATCGCTAGGATTATTAATTTCTTCAAGCATTAAGAGTATGTTTTAGAGCTTATTTTTTTTAGGAAAGGTGGACATTATACACTTGTCATGTGGAATTTTACTTTAGCGCTAATGAAGTAATTGTGGGTTTTTTGTAACTCAAAAGAGTTGAAATGAGGAAATCCGCCTAGTAAAATTAAATCTTTATTTTTTCACTTGTATTATGTTCACTATTTGCGCTCTATATAAGTTTTCTAGGTTGGATGACTTCGAAAAAATGCAACGACCTTTGAGAGATTTTATGGATTCTTTAAACGTCAGAGGAACCTTGTTGCTAGCTAGGGAAGGAATTAATGGTACCATTTCTGGAAGCGATAGTGCGATTAATAAAGTGCTTGATTACCTTAATGCCGACAAGAGACTAAGAGGCTTAGACTATAAGTTTTCTTATAGTGAAACAGTTCCTTTTAAGCGACTTAAGGTT
>CAZESR010000119.1:0-1927 GCA_964515065.1 uncultured Piscirickettsiaceae bacterium | reverse complement strand
AGCAAAGCAAAGTCAGGCGCTGTTGTGAAAATAGGTGCAGACGAAATCATTCATAGAGAGGATAAATTAACAGACTCTTTAGAAAATGAGAGTGTTGATGTTGTTATTGATTTAGTGGCAGGAAAGAGTTGGGGAAGTCTGCTGGATGTTTTAAAAAAAGGCGGAAGGTATGCAGCAGCTGGAGCCATCGCAGGGCCAATTGTTGAGCTAGATGTTAGGACACTTTACTTAAAAGATTTGGTATTAATTGGTTGCACTTTTCAGAATCGAGAAGTTTTTCAAAATTTGATTGGATACATCGAAAGAAATGAAATTAAGCCTTTTGTTTCGAAGACTTATCCTTTAAAAGATATTATCACTGCTCAAAAAGACTTTGTATCAAAGAAGTATGTGGGTAAGTTGGTTCTTTTGCCATAATGAAAATTAAGCAAATAGATGTTTTTCAGTTAGATCTTCCCTATTCAGGAGGGGTTTATAGCTTATCTGGTGGGAGAGAGTACTCAGTTTTTGATGCCACTATTGTTCGAGTTTTAAGTGATTCAGGCATTGAAGGTTGGGGTGAAAGCACCCCTTTCGGATCGAATTATATTGCTGCTCATGCCAAGGGGGTGCGAGCTGGCATTGATGAGATTGCTCCTAGCTTACTGGGCAAAGATCCTAGACACCTAGACCGAATCAATGAAGTAATGGATAACGCTTTAACCGGACACAATCATGCAAAAACACCGCTCGATGTTGCCTGTTGGGATATTTTTGGAAAGTCTGTAGAGATGCCTGTCTGTGATCTCTTGGGTGGGAATACCAATGAACCGTTACCCTTAATTTCATCAATCTATGCTGGTGAACCGGATAATATGAGAGAACGAGTGCAAAGGTATAGGGATTTGGGGTATCGAGGGCACTCAATTAAGCTTGGGGACGACCCTCATGACAATGCAAATAGAATTGAAGCTTGTTTAGCAGATCGTAAGAGTGGAGAGTACTTTATTGTAGATGCGAATGGAGGACTGACTGTCGAATCTGCGCTGAGGTTATTAAATACTCTTCCAGGCAGATTGGATTTTGTATTGGAGGCGCCATGTGCTACTTGGCGTGAAAACCTCTCTCTAAGAAGACGAACTTCTGTTCCAATAATTTGGGATGAACTTGCTCTAAATGAAGAGGATATTCTTCAAATTGCTATTGAGGATGGTGCCGATGGTATTGGTTTAAAAATTTCAAAAAACGGTGGTTTGACGAAGTGCCGAAGGCAAAGAGATATTTGTCTTTCGGCTGGCTATACAATGAGTGTCCAAGACACAACGGGTTCTGATATCGCATTTGCTGCTATTGTTCATTTGGGTCAGACACTCCCAAAAAAACATCTTCGATGTATTCTCGACTGTAGAGATATGGTGACTGTTAAAACTGCAGATGGAGACTTTGATGTTGTCAACGGCTTCGTATCTGCACCTCAATCATTTGGATTGGGTGTTACTCCTCGTCTTGACGTTTTGGGTAATCCGGTAATTAGTTACAAATAATAGAGTTATTTTTCTTTGCCTGCCATAAGCTCTTTCCAGCGCATATAGCTGTTTACTCCAAACCACATGAAAGGTTTTGGCATCATTTTTTTAGGAGCCTCCTCATCAACAAAGTCGGGTACAAGACTATTAATGGTCCCAGTAATTTTTTCTGCAGTTATGATGCCTATTGCAGTTCCTTTTGCCGTTCCTAAGCCATTTTGACAGCATGCAGAGTAGATGCCTTCGTCAACTTCTCCTTGAGCAAATACATTATTTAGACTCAGGCACAGACGCCCTCCCCATGAGTATTCCATGGATACTTTATTAAGCTTAGGAAATCGTGCTTTGAATGATTCGTTATGACTAGTGGCAGCTGAACTCATAAATGAATCTGAGACTTCCATGCTTGGGTTATATGACCA
>CAZESR010000118.1:0-1951 GCA_964515065.1 uncultured Piscirickettsiaceae bacterium | reverse complement strand
ATACTATTTATGCCGAAGGTCAACGTCGTTATGTTGAATCATTATCGGCCTACGCTAGACAATTTTTATCTTTAATGGAAAAGCCAGATGTGGACCACATAGAAGGTCTTTCCCCGGCCATTTCTATTGAGCAAAAGGCAACTTCCCATAATCCGCGTTCCACTGTTGGAACTATCACAGAAATCTATGATTATTTAAGATTACTATTTGCTCGAGTAGGAATACCAAGATGCCCAGAACACAAAACTGCTTTAGAGTCTCAGACTATTTCACAGATGGTCGATGAGATACTTTTTTTGCCAGAGGGTGACAAAATTATGATTTTGGCTCCTATAGTGAAAAATCGTAAGGGTAGTCATCAGAAGTTGCTTAATGAGCTTTCAAATCAAGGCTTTTTGAGGGCAAGAGTTGATAGTCAAATTCTATATCTTGATGAATTAACTGAACTTGATGGAAACAAGCACCATACAATTGAGATTGTTGTTGATCGATTAAAGGTCCGCCAAGACATTACTTCTAGATTGTCAGAGTCTTTAGAAACAGCACTAAATATGAGTTCAGGTATTGCAAAAGTTATTCCCATGGATACTGAGACCACTTGGGAAGAGATGACTTTTTCTGCAAAATTTTCCTGCATATATTGTGGCTATTCCTTAGATGAATTAGAGCCTAGACTCTTTTCATTTAATAACCCTATAGGTGCCTGTGGAACTTGTGATGGTCTAGGAGTTAAAGATGTTTTTGATGAAGAAAAAGTGGTTGCTAATCCTGAACTAAGTCTAGAGGATGGTGCAATATATGGTTGGAGTAAAAATAACGCTTATTTTTATCAAATGTTAAGATTGGTAGGTGATTATTACAATTTTAGTATTACACAACCCTTCAGGGAATTAAAAGATGAACATAAAAATATCATTCTTTATGGCACAGGAAGTCAGCCTATTGATTTTTCCAAAATAAAAGGCAGGAGGGGTTGGTCTAACAAGAAAAAGCCTTTTGAAGGAATCATTCCAAGGATGATTCGTCGATATGAAGAAAGTGATATACGCTCCGTTAGAGAAAACTTGTCCAGATACGTAATCAGTAAACCCTGCGAAAGTTGCCATGGTGACAGACTCAATGAAGCCGCAAGAAATGTATTTATCCAAAACAAAAATCTCTCAGATTTAACTAGGCTTTCAATTGATCAGATATATGATTTTTTTAATTGTATTGAACTTGAGGGGAAGCGTGGTCAAATTGCCAGTAAGATTCTCAAAGAAATCTCACAACGTTTGCATTTTTTAATTAATGTCGGACTAGATTATCTTAGCTTGGAGCGCAAAGCCAACACTCTTTCTGGAGGCGAAGCACAAAGAATTCGATTGGCCTCTCAGATTGGAGCAGGTCTCATTGGTGTTTTATATGTTTTGGATGAACCCTCCATAGGTCTTCATCAGCGCGATAATCAAAAATTGTTAGATACGCTAACTTATCTAAGGGATTTAGGCAACACAGTAATTGTTGTAGAACATGACGAGGAGGCTATTAGGCAAGCTGATTATATTATTGATATAGGCCCTGGTGCTGGGATCCATGGAGGAGAAATTGTTGCTATTGGGCATCCGAAAGAGGTAATCGCCAGTACCAAGTCACTTACTGGAGATTATTTAAGTGGCCGTCAAATAATCAACGTGCCTAATAAAAGAAAGCATGCTACTGAATGGTTAAAAATACAAGGCGCAAGTGGAAATAATTTGAAAGAAGTTGATTTGGCTATTCCAGTAGGCTTATTGACATGTATTACAGGAGTCTCTGGATCAGGAAAATCTACCCTAATTAACAGTACCTTGTTCCAGTTAGCTGCAAAAATATTGAACCGTGCTCAAGTTGAAGTGGCACCCTTTAAAGAGTTTGATGGAATGCACTTTTTCGATAAAGTGGTGAATATTGACCAAAGTCCTATTGGTCG
>CAZESR010000117.1:0-1985 GCA_964515065.1 uncultured Piscirickettsiaceae bacterium | reverse complement strand
ATAGGTGGTGAAAGTACTCCAACCATTGCTGGTGGAAAAGGCATTTCAGATGGCAACAACTCCCTAAAACTAAAATTGGTTAGTTCCGAAACTCTAGGTGATGGAGTCCTCTTAAGATATCATAAAAGTAATGATTAAAACGAACTACCTCCATTGTTGTACATGAAAGTTGGAATTATGGCATCCGGGCGAGGAAGCAACTTTCAAGCATTGATTGATGCTTCTCAAAAAGGCAAGATGCCAGATGTTGAACTTGCTCTCCTTATAGTAAACAAAAAAGATGCATATGCTATCAAAAGAGCTGAAAAGAACAACATCGAATATCAAGTTATAACCTCAGATGACCGGACGAGAAGTGAATTTGATCAAACTGTTCTCAAGATAATGAAAGATAAAAAAATAGAAGTTGTAGTTTTAGCAGGTTTCATGAGACTATTGACTCCTGAATTTATTAAAACATACCAAAATAAAATTATCAACATACACCCCTCATTACTACCCTTATTTCCAGGAGCTCATGCCCACAGAGATACAATAAATTCTGGAGCCAAGATAAGTGGATGTACTGCCCATTTTGTTGATGAGGGAGTAGATACTGGGCCAATTATCATGCAAAAGACAGTCGAACTTGTAGAAAGCGAAACTGAAGAAAGCCTATCAGAGAAAATACTTCCGCATGAACATGAAATATTGCCAAAAGCACTGCAACTATTATGCTCAGAAAAAATAGTTCTACATGGTCGTGAAGTAGAAATTTTGTCCGACTAATACTTTATATACGGCACAGTCTGGCCGCCAACCCACGTGGAACACCTTAGCAATGTCGCTTGAACAAATCAACCGAAAGAGTAATTCTGAACTGGTCAAAACAGTCACGGAACTCAAGAAAGCCTCAAGAGAAAACGATGCACCATTGTGGAAAAGCGTCGCCCTTAGATTGGAGGGACCGTCTCGAAACTGGCCATCTGTAAACATAAGTAAACTTGAATTCAATCTAAATAAGAATTCCAAGGCAGTTGTTCCTGGAAAATTATTAGGAGCTGGAAATATAACTAAGAAAATAACTGTTTCAGCCTACAGTTTTAGTCAGTCAGCTAAGAGTAAAGTTGAGGCTGCAGGTGGAAAATGTTTATCATACGATGAATTTATAAAATCAAATCCAAAAGGTACTGATGTCGTGGTGATTGGATAATGAGAATAATAGACGCTAGTGATTGTGTAGTTGGAAGATTAGCAAGCTCTGTTGCTAAGGGACTTTTGAATGGTGATCAAGTACACATAATTAATGCTGAGATGGCTGTCATCTCAGGTACTAAAGACAGAGTCTTCGGAGAATATGTTGAAAAAAGAAAATTAAACCATCCCCGTAAAGGACCTTACTATCCAAGAATGCCACATATGATGCTAAAAAGAGCAATCAGAGGAATGATACCATATCAAAAGCCAAGAGGAAGAGAAGCTTTCAAGAGGCTAAAAGTAGATGTAGGAAAACCTAAATCTTTAGAGGGAAAAATCGAAATGGTAGATGGAGCAAAAAAGAACAAATCTACAAAATACGTAACTTTAGGTGAAGTCTCAAAAGTCTTAGGAGCTAAGTTTTAATGGCGAAAGTAATTCACACTAGTGGAAAACGCAAAACAGCTATCGCTAGAGCAACAGTACGATCAGGAAAGGGTAGAGTTCGAGTTAATAACAAACCCGTTGAATTTTATCAACCAGAATTAGCCAGATTAAAGATACAAGAGCCTCTGGAACTAGCTGGTAAACAAACCAACCGTATTGACATTAATATCGATGTCAATGGTGGAGGAGTAATGGGCCAAGCTGAGGCGACAAGAACTGCTATTGCACGAGGGATAATTGAATGGTTCAACGATAAAGAACTTCAAAAACTTTTCCAAAGTTATGATCGAGCTTTACTTGTCAACGACACAAGACGTAAAGAACCCAAGCATCCTATGGGAAGAGGTGCCAGGAAAAAGAGG
>CAZESR010000116.1:0-2037 GCA_964515065.1 uncultured Piscirickettsiaceae bacterium | reverse complement strand
TTTATTCCTTTAAAATTTCACTTTCTATAAACTCAACAACAACATCACCCGGCTCTAGTTCAACGAACAGTAAGTGTTTTGACAAGACCGGTTTAACGTCAACAGACCAGTCTTGAAATGTTCTGAGTGCACCAGTCGTCTCTACCCAGGCATGGTTTTGAGTCACCCAAGCCATACTCTGGAGAATCAGAACGGCAATCAAGACGAAGGTGCCCCCTTTGAATAGACCTAAAATTGCACCAAAAAATTTATTCTTTAAGCCAACAACGTTTCTGGCATTAATGAGTATGTCCAAAGCGCTCAGTGTTCTTAATATACCCTCATATGCAGGCGCCATTGGGGAAGGATTTTCTGAATCAACCCTAATATTGAGAAGCTTTGATAGTGCTACCAAGGCGATCATTAGAATGGCAAAGAGCAACACGAATGACATAAAGTTTCTGAATGATTGGTTGGAGATTAAGGGCTCAAGCGTATTAAGATCTGAAAACACTCCAAGGTAGTTGTAACTAATTATTGCGACAATTAAAGTGATAACAATGTTTGCGAATGGTCGATTGAGTTCATTTGGACTTTGCGCATATGAGGAGGCACTGGCAACTCTGTATAAGCCTTTTTTAAAGAGCCATATACTCAAAAATATACCGCCAAATGAAAGCGCATAGGTCGATTGGTTGTCAGCACTAATCCAGTTACTTAGAAATGTTTTAGCAAACGTTTCATAGTAAAGCCAAGCTATGACAATGGCAATCAGAACAAAAATGAAGCTGATGACTTCCTTCGCAAGGCCCTGAATAAAGCCGCGAACAACAAACACAACGAGAATAATCAGGGTGAGCCAGTCTGACCAAGCCAGTAAACTGATAGCACTCCAAACGTTTTCAAAAAAATTGCCCATGAGCTCCCTGATAGATAGCATCAATTTTACAGCAGTTTCCTATGATTTGTCGTTCTCTACTATGACGAATAATGATTACATTTGATCTACAATCAAAGTGGCATCAGCGATGGTGTAGAAAGAGCCAAAAATAACCACTCTTTCTGCATTACTCAGTGCTAGTGACATCTCAATGGCGCTATTCATGTCCTCACAAATTGTCGTTGAGCTTGGTTCAGAGAATTTCTTTTTGAGCTCAGTTGACTCTATCGCTCTGTCCGAAGAGAGTGGAACCAAGTACCAATGCTTAATCGATTCCGAGGCAACGTTCACCATATCGATGATGTCTTTGTCGATGAGCGCTGAAAAAATAGCCACCGTTTCCATTGGGGACTCGGATAAAGTTTCCACCAGTGCTTTAACTGCGTCAGGGTTGTGAGCGACATCAAGAATAATGGTTTTGTCACCGATACGTCTTTTTTCAAATCGCGCTTTGATTGTTGCCTTTCTCACCCCATCAAAAATCATCTCACCTGAAACTGGAAACTTGTCTAAAAGCTTTTTAACCGTCTCGATGGCAACCGCGGCGTTGATTCTTTGGTGTGCCCCCTCAAGCCCGACTTCTCCTGGGTACCCTTCGGAAACGAAAGTGACAGGTGTGTCGATTTCTTTGGCATAAGACAACAAGCTTTGAGGCGGATTCTGGTCACCACAAATGCAGGGCCTAGAGGTTCTCATAACGCCTGCCTTCTCTCTGCCAATCTCCTCTCTGGTATCTCCGAGATAATCGGTATGGTCAATGGCGACATTGGTGATGACGCTGACATCGCTATCGACAACATTGACGGAGTCGAGTCTCCCGCCAAGACCAACCTCCAGAATTGCAAGGTCGATTTTGGCCTCAGCAAATATAATCAAAGCAGCAAGCGTTGAAAATTCAAAATAGGTCAGTGTGACATCTTGCCGCTGGGTTTCAATCCGTTCAAAGGCTTTGATGATGACCTCGTCAGAAACATCCTCTCCGTCTATCGCGTAGCGCTCGTTGTAGTTCAATAAGTGTGGCGAAGTTGAGCGCCCAATTTTGTATTTAGATTGGCGATAGATGCTGTCAATAAAGGAGACGGTAGAACCCTTACCGTTGGTTCCAGCAACCGTAATCA
>CAZESR010000115.1:0-2052 GCA_964515065.1 uncultured Piscirickettsiaceae bacterium | reverse complement strand
TCTTCTTCTTCTTCTTCTTCTTCTTCTTCTTCTGTTTCAGCATCCTTCACAGATGACTTGAAGCCTTTGATTGCACCACCTAGATCACTACCTAAATTTTTGAGGCGCTTACCACCAAAAATAAGTATTACAATTGCTAGAATAATAACAAGTTCAAATGGTCCTGGCATAATTTTCCACTCCTTGTATTTAATATTTTAATTTAGCTCTAACTTTTCTTCAGCTAACTGTAACTCAAATTCAGCTAATTCCAACTCTATAATCGAAGATCTTAATTTGTCTTCAACTAATTGTAATTCATTTTTGACTTGTTGGAGTTCTTTTGCCATATTTTTTATATTAACGTTAACAGTTGTAAGTTCTTCCTGAAGAGGTTCGATGGCTTTTCGAGCGTCATCTATTTGACTCAATTCATCCTCAAAAACCTTAGATTTGCTTGAAGAAAGGATTAATTGCTGTTGCACAGTTTTTAGTTCAGAACGAGTCATAATGAGTTGACTATTAAGCTCATCCAGTTGAGTTTGAAGATTGTTTTTATTTTCTATGGCTTCAGAGAGCTCTTCCTTCAATATATTTTCACTTAGAGTCGTATTAGTAGAATCAATATTATTTTCTAATGGACCAAGATTGATTTTGGCGTAATAATAGCCAATAAAAAATATTACAATTATTGAGAGTACATAAAAAGCTGTTTTTTGTGACATTTATTTTTTTAATTAGACAGTTTTTCTTTAATAAAAGTGATTTATCAAAATAGATTGATCACTGGCTCTTGATCCACATTGCGACTTCTTTGGCATAGTAAGTAAGAATGGCATCGGCTCCGGCT
Source organism: uncultured Piscirickettsiaceae bacterium (assembly GCA_964515065.1). GTDB lineage: Bacteria > Pseudomonadota > Gammaproteobacteria > PS1 > Pseudothioglobaceae > Pseudothioglobus. Next base: position 1,223 of record CAZESR010000115.1, on the reverse strand, counting down.
CTCTTAAAGCAAAGTAACGCTTCTAAGACGCAGGATTTTTCATCAATCCAGTTATTTTGACTGGCAGCTTTGAGCATTGAGTACTCTCCACTGACATGATATGCGAAAGTGGGCATACCGAATGTTTTTTTAACGCTGGAGAGTACATCAAGGTAGGGAATGCCAGGTTTAATCATAACCATATCTGCGCCTTCTGCAATGTCAAGTTCAACCTCACGAAGGGCCTCATTAGAGTTGGCTGGATCCATTTGGTAGGTTTTTTTATCAGCAGAGCCGAGGTTTCCAGAAGATCCAACTGCTTCTCTGAATGGACCATAAAAGGATGAGGCGTATTTTGCAGAATATGCCAGAATATTTGTGTGTATAAGTCCTTCTTCTTCAAGAGCTTCTCGAATGGCACCAATTCTGCCGTCCATCATATCTGAGGGAGCAACAATATCAGCGCCTGACTTAGCGTGTGATATGGCCTGTTTAATAAGTACTTCAACCGTTTCATCGTTCATTACATAACCATCATTGTCTATAAGTCCATCTTGGCCGTGACTTGTGAAAGGGTCTAGGGCGACGTCGGTAATGACTGCTAAATCTGAGAAGTTTCTTTTTAGCTCTCTGACAGCTCTTTGAACAAGGCCATCAGAATTGTATGACTCTTCTGCCTCAAGTGATTTTTTATCAGGAGCAATAACAGGAAACAAAGCAATTGCTGGAATTTTTAAATCGACAATCTCCTTTGCTTCAATCATTAATTGATCGATGCTGAGTCGCTCAATTCCAGGCATCGATTTAATGCCCTCTCTTTTGCTTTTTCCTTCAACAATAAAGAGTGGATAAATCAGGTCATCGGTAGTGAGAGAATTTTCACGAATTAATGAACGATTAAATTCGTGTTTTCTCATTCTTCTTGGTCTATGAGTTAAAATGGACATCTCTTTTCATCAAAATAATTTAAACCAAATTATACAATAATGAAACAATCTTCCGAAACACTTGCCACTCTATCCTCCGTCAATCAAGCTTTTATTAAACCTTTACCAAATTCAAGCAAAGTTTTTGTTAAGGGATCGCGTGATGACATTCTCGTACCTATGAGACAAATTAAACTCACTGATACGATTGGTGATTTGGCTGAAAAAAATGAACCGATTCATGTCTATGACACTTCTGGGCCTTACACTGACCCATCCAAATCAATAAACTTTAGAGATGGCATTGATTCTCATAGA
>CAZESR010000114.1:0-2130 GCA_964515065.1 uncultured Piscirickettsiaceae bacterium | reverse complement strand
TCAATGTATCGTTTTCCGATAAACTGGGAGCCGGGATTGGCGTTTTTGAAGATTGTTCTATACCTTGGCATATAACTTATGACGAGGTCATCAACATCCTCGAGGGACAGTTCACGTTACAAGTCGGTGATAAAATATACGAAGCTGGTCCTGGAGACGTACTATGGGTGCCACGTAATACGGATATTGTTTATATAGCCCAAGAGCGAGTAACATTTTTTTACTCAGTACTGCCTGCCGGTAACGCGCCATCAACATCTAAACATATTGATTACGCCTCAACTTAAAGTCCAAATTTAATCTTGTGTGTGGAGAAGGTTATATAGTTGCTAGTTTGCCTTTTTCTGGTTTTCCAGTTGATGTTCTTGGTATTTCTTCAAGGAATACAATATGCTTTGGAATCATAAAACGCGCCATTCGTTCTCTACAATGCTCTATTAAATCTTCACTAGTGAGTTTTGTGTCATCTTTTTTGATAACAAATAATTTAATATCTTCCTCACCCATCTCACCCGGAACTCCAATAACAGCACAGTCCTTAACTTCTGGATGCAGCAACACTCCTTCTTCAACCTCATAAGCTGAAACCATTTCACCTTTTACTCGAATCCTTTCACTAATTCTGTGCATGAAATAGAACCTGCCTTGTTCATCCATTCGTCCAATATCGCCGGTATGAAACCAAAGATTTCTCCAGCTTTCAAGAGTGCGTTCAGGCATACCAAAATAACCATCACACATAACTCCAGGCTCTAGAGGTCGAATCACCATTTCTCCTGGCTCTCCAGAAGGTAATGGGTCATCATTTTCATCATGGATGGCGACTTCAAAATGAGGCAGTACTATTCCACCAGGGTGGTCCCATTGAGGTGCAACTACCCATCCAGCGTCAGTAGATCCATAGCCACCACCTGGTACTAGATGTAGATTGAAACGAGCATCAAAATCTTTTTTTGGGACTGGGGCAGGTGTCCCCCAGCAGCGTGTCACTTTATGTTCTCTTTCCTCTGGACAGCTTGGATGTGCCCATAAGAGCTGTTGAACTGAGCCTAGCATCATGAACCAAGTGACTCCATATTTTTTAGCTTCTGGCCAAAAATTTGAAACGCTAAATCGCTGTCGAAGTAATACTCGACCACCCGTCATCATGGTTGGGAGAATGTCATAATAGGCAGGTCCAATATGAGATAACGGATAAAAAGTATAAACACAATCGTCTTTAGTGACCTTGTTGGGTTTAATCATGTTTTCAGCTGTTCTGACGGCGTATCGATGAGATAAAAGACAACCTTTTGAAATGCCAGTGGTTCCAGATGTAAAAAGAATTGTTGCAATGTCGGTATCTTTTGCAAACGACTCAATATGATCTTTACAATTTGAAAGTAAATCCTCAAAAGAAATAATTTGAAGTTCTGGGAATAGGTTTCGTGCCTGATTAGCACAATCCATCATAATGAGAGTTTCTATGTTTGGTATTGAGTCACGAATCTGATCTAGGGCATCAAGTTGAAGACCCGAAGTAAACAAAATCTTTGAGCCTGTCTGGTCAACCATTCGAGCAAGAGATTCGCTACGCATTGCAGGGTTAATCGAAACCTCAATTGCGTTAATTTTTTTTAAAGCGTAAGTCAGAGCGAGATATTCCGCGCTGTTTTCTAGGAAAATATCAACGTAAGCTAATTTTTCGCTGAATTTCTCCAGCAATCCATTAGCAATTTTATTTGTTAGAGTTTCAAATTCGCTGTAGGAAAACGTCTTACCTGTTTCCGCAATAACTAAGAATTGTCGTGCGGAAAATTTTTCTGCACATTCATGCAAAAGGTTTCCAAGTGTAATTCTCAGTGGCATAGATTCGCCCTTCAACAACTATTTTTTTTGATAGTGAACAATGTAATTAACGCTGACATCATCGTCCAGTTTATATTTCTTTGTGATTGGGTTGTATGTCATTCCAATCATCGAGCTGATTGATAAATCATAAGACCTAGCCCATTCATCTATCTCACTGGGTCTAATAAACTTTTCATAGTGATGAGTACCTTTAGGGAGAAGGTTTAGGACGTATTCCGCGCCGACAATTGCAAAAAAGTATGACTTAGGGTTTCTGTTAATTGTCGAGAAGAAGACTTT
>CAZESR010000113.1:0-2194 GCA_964515065.1 uncultured Piscirickettsiaceae bacterium | reverse complement strand
AAGTCCACAAAATCCTTCTGATACTGTTCCATCAAATATTCCTAAACAATTAAAATGAGTGCAATGAGAATTATAACAATTAATGTCAACGGAATTCGGGCAGCTGAGAGAAAAGGCTTCTTTGGATGGCTAAAAAAACAAAACGCTGATGTGGTTTGTCTTCAAGAGATTAAGGCGCAAGAGAATCAACTTGATGAGCGCTTTTATCCTGAGGATATGCACACCTTCTATCACAGCGCTGAGCGAAAAGGCTATAGCGGAACTGGGCTATACTGTAAGTCAAAGCCTGATAAGATTTCTTTCAGTCCATGGAATGACATGAACTCTGAGGGAAGAATCATTCAGGCAGACTTTGGAGAACTCAGCGTGCTGTCAATCTATTTACCTTCTGGATCATCAAAGGAGGAGAGGCAAGCCCTAAAAATGGAGTTCATCTATGATCGCTTTTTGCCTTATCTGAGAGATCTTCAGAAAGACGGAAGAAAATATATCATTTGTGGTGACTGGAATATCGCCCACAAAAAAATTGATTTAAAGAATTGGCGCTCCAATCAAAAGAACTCAGGCTTCCTTCCCGAAGAGAGAGCCTGGTTAGACATCCTTTACGATGAGGTCGGCTATATCGACTCATTCAGAGAGATTAATCAAGAAGAGTTTCAGTACACTTGGTGGTCAAACAGAGGACAGGCCTGGTTAAACAATACCGGATGGAGACTGGATTATCAGGTTGTGAGTGAAAACATGGCTGGCCTTGCTCATTCTTGTGAAATTTATAAAGATGAGCGCTTTTCGGACCACTCTCCGTTGACTATTGATTACCAAATATGACAGAAGCCAAACATCGTCGCAAAATACAGAGCTTTGTTAAGCGCTCGGGAAGGCTCTCTAAGGGTCAGTCCCTAGGGCTCAATGAGCTGTGGAGTGATTTCGGAATTGATGTTGATAGGTCAACTCTCGACTTCGAAGAAATCTTTTCGAATCAAAATGATCTCACACTCGAGGTAGGCTTTGGAAACGGTGACAGTCTCCTTGATATGGCAATTCAAGAGCCAAATCAAAACTTTTTAGGGATTGAGGTCTATGAGGCCGGCGTCGGCAGACTAATCAACGAGGCAAACAAAAAAAATGTTATCAATCTCCGGGTCATTAAGGAGGATGCGGTTGAAGTTCTAGAGAACAATGTCGCTGACGATAGTATTTCCAACTTTCAGCTTTTTTTTCCTGATCCTTGGCACAAAAAGAGGCACCATAAGCGTAGAATTGTACAGATGGGCTTTTTGGATCTGCTATCAAAGAAACTGAAAGTTAACGGAACTGCGCATATCGCAACCGACTGGCAGGACTACGCGGAACACATAATGGAGACCTTTGAATCTCACCCGCACTTTAAAAATCTCGCTGGAGACCATATATATTCTGAAAGACCCGAATACAGGCCACTCACAAAGTTTGAAAATAGAGGTAAAAAATTGGGTCATGGGGTTTGGGATATTATTTTTACAAACATAACAGGAGACTGAATGTTATTTCCTATATTTGTTATCGTTACACTCGCTGAAATCTATGTACTGGTCAGTGTTGGTCAGGCGATTGGTGGGCTCTCTACCGTGCTTCTGGTTATCATCACCGCGTTCATCGGCTCCAGCCTTCTTAGGCAGCAGGGATGGTCCACCATAGCAAAAGCTCAACAAAGTATGGCTGAGGGAAGGACGCCCGCATTTGAGATGATGGAAGGGGTCGTGATACTGGTCTCTGGAGTCCTACTGCTTACCCCTGGATTTCTAACTGACACCCTCGGACTACTTGGCCTGATGCCTTGGAGTAGAAGCTACTTCATCAACCACTTTTTGGAAAAAAATGCTGAGCGCGTCTTTAAATCAAGAAGCTCGGTATTTATTCATCGATCTGGGACGACTGACTCAAAAAGCAAAAAAGATGAAACCATCGAGGGCGAGTTTTGGGAAGATAAATAACCCTAACACTTTAATCTAAAATTTAGTCTTACCATGGAAAACAAACGTACACTCGACGATTGGCTCAATTGGCAAGAAACCTTGATGGAAGAGACGATTGTTTTAGGTCTTGAGAGAGTCCAGATTGTCTATGACAGGCTCTTCCCGGATGGCGTCCCTTATAGCGTGATTACGGTTGCTGGAACCAACGGTAAGGGTTCTACCGTCTCCTTTATTGACAG
>CAZESR010000112.1:0-2204 GCA_964515065.1 uncultured Piscirickettsiaceae bacterium | reverse complement strand
CTTTCATTAATGACTGCGGGTCTTGAATGGGATATCAGCGATAACTTAAATGCCAAACTAAATGCCACTAGGGCAAATGCTAAACTTGACCGTGCATTTAGCTTACTTGATGATTACCAGCGAGTCAATTTAGAGGTTGAATTCCAGTATTGATTTTGATAAACATATTTAGTCTGTATATTGAGCAGACAATGAGTTGTATCAACTCCTCTAAGAGCATAGGACATAGTATAATTTGCGTAAGTTGATTTTGGGCTAGGTAATGTTAGATAGTAAGCTTTTAAGAGGTAATATAGATTTTGTAGTTGAGCAACTCAAGAGGCGAAATTTTACTTTTGATACTGCTCAGTATAGTAAGCTTGAAGATCAAAGAAAAGTAATTCAAGTGCAAACTCAAGACTTGCAAAATCTTCGCAACACCAAATCCAAGGCAATCGGTCAAGCAAAAGCTTCTGGTGAAAATATGCAGCCAATGCTTGAAGAAGTTTCAAAGTTGGGGCAAAAACTTGACGATGCCAAATCTAAATTACAAGATATTCAGGCCAAGATTGAGGAAATAGTAATGGCGATACCAAACATTCCTCATCCCTCTGTGCCAGAAGGCGATAGTGAAGATGATAATATTGAGATTTTAAAGTGGGGTAAGCCAGCAACGCTAGATTTTGATGTAAAGGACCATGTTGAGTTGGGCGAAGTGCATGGAATGGACTTCGCTGCTGCGGCAAAGATATCAGGGTCAAGGTTTGTAGTTATGACTGGAAAGCTTGCTAAACTGCAGCGTGCTCTAACTCAGTTTATGTTAGACCACCATATTGAAAAAAATGGCTATACTGAAACCTACGCCCCCTATTTAGTGAACGCAGACTCTTTGACGGGAACAGGGCAATTACCAAAATTTGAAGCTGATTTATTTAAAACCCATCTTCATGGTGAAGAAGGCGAAGCCAAGGCGCTTTATTTAATACCAACAGCAGAAGTTCCGGTGACTAATATTGCTCGAGAATCAATTATTAAGGGCTCTGAACTTCCTCTTAAATTTGTTGCTCACACACCATGCTTTCGTTCTGAAGCTGGATCATATGGAAAAGACACCAGGGGATTGATTCGTCAGCACCAGTTTGAAAAAGTAGAATTGGTACAAATTTCTAAACCAGATAATTCTTATGAAGTGCTTGAGCAGTTAACTTCTCATGCTGAAGGCATTCTACAATTATTGGAATTGCCTTACCGTAAAGTTAACCTTTGTACCGGTGATTTGGGATTCTCTTCAGCTAAAACCTATGACCTAGAAGTTTGGTTGCCAGGTCAACAAGCTTATCGCGAAATTTCTTCATGTTCATGCTTTGAAGGATTTCAAGCGAGACGAATGCAACTCAGATGGAAAAACCCAGAGACCAAGGAAACAGAATTTTTGCATACTTTGAATGGCTCTGGACTTGCTGTTGGTAGGACTTTGGTTGCTGTCATGGAGAATTATCAGAATGCTAATGGCAGTATTACCATTCCTAAGGTCTTACAAAGCTACATGGGTGGCATAACTACGATAAAATAACCCCTTTATATTTTTTTTGGAGTCTAGGATGAATTTACCACCAGAGATTTTTTTGATAGCAATGTTTGTGTTGATGTATTTTTTATTAATCAGACCACAACAAAAACGTGCTAAGGATCACAAAAATTTACTGAAAGCACTTAAAAAAGGTGACGAGGTTGTTACCAATGGAGGTGTTGTAGGCAAAGTTAACTCTGTTGACGAGTCTTTTGCAGCACTAGAGATTGCTGAAGGTGTTGTTGTGAAAGTACAAAAACAAGGTATTAATCAAAAAATGCCAAAAGGTAGCGCTAAGCTTTAACCGATAAACAATTAATTTAAATGAATCATTACTCAATTTGGAAAAATGCACTAATTGTTTTTTTCCTATTTATCTCTGCTTTGTATGCTTTGCCAAATATTTATGGTTCGGATTTAGCTATTCAAATCTCTGGTACGGGTGACTATGTTGTCCAAGATCAAGACGTCAAAAATATCAAAAGCACATTGATGGATAATGAAATTGAATATAAATCAATGGGGCTAGTTGATAAAAGAATTTTGATTCGTTTTGAGGATTCTCAGTCGCAACTCTCTTCAAAGACTTTATTAAAAAAAACTCTTAGTAGGAATTATGTAGTTGCTCTGAACCTAGCGCCCTCAATTCCGCATT
>CAZESR010000111.1:0-2328 GCA_964515065.1 uncultured Piscirickettsiaceae bacterium | reverse complement strand
AAGAGTCCTTTCCATGGCTTAGTGTCAGAGAATGCTTTATTGGTTTCTCAGCCGCAACAGTCATGTCGGTCAGCTTTTCTGGAGAGCTGGCATATGAAATCCATGTACCGAATGAATCTCTCTATGCGGCATATCTTGCACTCAAAAAAGCGGGTGAAATACATGGAATGAAGCTTTTTGGTTCTCGTGCAGTTGAGTCGATGCGCTTGGAAAAAGGATTTCTTTCTTGGAAGGCTGATTTACTAACTGAGTTTGATCCTTTTGAAACCGGACTTGATCGTTTCGTAACCTTGGATAAAGATAATTTTATCGGTAAGTCGGCCCTTGAAAAGCGCCTCAAGAAAGGACCTAAGCAGAAACTTGTTACTCTCAGTATTGATTGTTCTTATGCACCCGCCCATATTGGAGCCTCGCTGATGGTCGGTAATAAAGTTGTTGGCACAATAACCTCAGGTGAATGGGGACACCGATTAAACATAAACTTAGCATACGCCTTTGTCAATCCCGAAAAAGCTGAAGTCGGCAACAAAATGATGTTGGACTTATTAGGAGAGATGATTCCAGTCAAAGTTATTGACTCAGGTCCTTACGATAGTAGTTATAGTAGAATACTAGCATGATAAGATTAATAAAAACTATAAGAAGGTTTGTAGGTGGCTAGACGGGCTTCTGCACGTTCTGCAAAACACGCACAAAGAGCAAAAGCGCCGGAAATAAATCCGTGCCCTCCGGGACAGGTTGGCGGTCAATATAAGCCACTATCAGATTCTCAAGTCAAGCAAATTTATAATGAAGCTCTGCGTATATTAGAACAGATTGGAATGACTGATGTTCCGAAAGTTCTTGAAAAGCAAGCCTTGGCTCATGGAGCAAAAATAAATAATCAAGGGAGGCTTTGTTATCCTGCTTCCATGGTTGAAGGAGTAATCTCAGCAGCTTGTAAACAGTTTACATTTTATGGTCGCGACCCTAAGCATGATATTTTAGTTGGCGGTGATAAGGTTTACTTTGGAACAGGTGGTGCAGCAGTTCAAACTCTAGATATAGATACTGAAGAGTATCGACCTTCAACCTTGTCTGATTTATATGACTTCACTCGCCTTATTGATCAACTATCTAATGTCAGTTGGTTTACTCGATGCTGTATTGCGACTGATGTTGAAGATAATTTTGAACTGGATGTCAATACTGCATACGCACTATTAAAGGGAACTACAAAGCCAGTAGGTATGAGCTTTCATATTGCTGAGCATGTAGATCCAATTATCGATATGTTTGATATTGCGTTAGGCGGAAAAGGAAAATTTTCAGAAAAACCATTTTGTAAAGCTCATATTAGCCCTGTGATCTCGCCGCTCAAATATGGTGAAGATGGGGTTATGGTAGCAATGGCCTGTATTAAACGTGGAATGCCAATTAACAACATTATTGCAGCTATGCCTGGAGCGACGGCGCCTGGACCAATAGCAGGATCTCTCTCACTTACACTAGCTGAGACACTTTCTACTCTTGTTATGACAAATATTTTTGAGTCAGGTTATCCGATGATTTTTGGCAACTGGCCACTTGCTATCGATTTGCGTACTGGTGCATTTAGAGGAGGTAGTGGTGAAATGGCATTACTTAATGCGGCTTCTGCTCAACTTTCGAACTCTCTTGGTCTTCCATCGGGTTGCGCTTCTAGTATGAGTGATGCGAAATCACCAGACGCTCAAATGGGCATGGAAAAGGCACTCACTGCATTAGCTTGTGGGCTAGCGGGAGGAAATATGATCTATGAATCTTCGGGCATGATGGCGAGCTTGCTAGGCGCCTCATTTGAAGCCTTCGTGATGGATGATGAAATGCTCTCACTTGTTTATCGAATGATTAGAGGCATAGAAGTAAATGAGCAAAGTTTAGAGTTTGAATCAATTCAATCTGTCGTCTCAGATACGGGGCATTTTTTAGGACAACCCGAAACAATGTTATCGATGGAGAGAGACTATTTTTATCCAAAGTTAGCTGATCGTGAAGAGCCAACTGTGTGGCAAGAAAAAGGTTCACTCGATCATTTAAGTAGGGCAAAAAGCAGGGCCAAGGAGTTACTTAAACATCATCCAAATTATTTAACTAGTGAGATCGAAAATTCAATTCGGCAAGCTTATCCTATTCTGCTTTGATTCAATTACATAAAGGAGAAACTTATGAACAGATACAGTAGTTTAATGAAAAGAGTTAAGGATGGAGAGTTTATTCTAATAGATGGTGCAACCGGGACGGAAGTTGAACGAAGAGGAGTGCCTCAAGACAAAAACGCTTGGAATGGTGGAGCTGCCCTAAGCCATC
>CAZESR010000110.1:0-2383 GCA_964515065.1 uncultured Piscirickettsiaceae bacterium | reverse complement strand
TGCTTTTTCAAGACGAGACTTATCTCTTCCAAAACCAAAGACAATTTCAGACTGGTGGGTTTTATTAATCGCCTTCGCCAGCGACCCACCAATCAATCCTATCCCAATTATGCAAACTTTTTTCATCATAGTATTTTTTCCAGTGCTTGAAGCAAGCAAGTATTTTCTTCAGCAGTGCCTACAGAAATTCTAAGAAAATTATCCATCTCTACAGGGCGTACAATAATACCTTCTTTAAGTAGATTGTTATATATTTCGATTGCATTAGAAAATTTAACAGCAATAAAATTAGCGTGAGAAGGAATATAGCTTAATTGAAGGCGCTTAAAGCCCTCCTCTAGCTGACTTAAACCAGTATTATTCACCTTTATTGATTCCTTTAAATAGTCCAAATCTGACAAGGCACAAATTGCAGCTATTTGAGCTGTATGGTTAACATTGAATGGCTCCCTAATTCGGTTAATAAAATCCGCAATTGTTGGACTACAAATAGAGTATCCAACTCTTAAACCAGCTAAACCATAAGCTTTTGAAAAGGTACGAGTTATGATTAAATTATCAAACTCCTTTAACCAGTCGATAGCCTGATCATTAATATTCAAATATTCAAAATACGCTTGATCCAAAACCACCGGTATACGGCTAGGGACCTTAATTAAAAAGTTGTATATCTCATCGTCCTGTAACAGAGTTCCTGTAGGGTTGTTGGGGTTGGCAACAAAAATTAGTTTCGTTTTATCGTTAATTAATTTAAGCATAGCGTTTAAATCATGTCCGTATTCTTTTGCTGAGGCTACTTTTGCAGTAGCACCCAGAGCTTGAGTAACCAAAGGATAAACAACAAATGCATACTGTGAAAAAATCACTTCGTCTGTCTTTCTACAAACAAAAACTCTAGCGACTAATTCCAATAACTCATTAGAGCCATTTCCCAATGAAATCATTTCCGTAGCTACATCTAAATGACCACTTATGCTTTTTTTTAATTCATAGCCATTGCCATCCGGATATCTATGAACCTCCTTGAGAGAAAGCTTCATAGCCTCAACTACTTTCAGGCTAGGACCTAAAGGATTTTCGTTTGAAGCGAGCTTTATTACATTTTTTATTCCTAACTCACGCTCAAGCTCTTCAATCGGCTTGCCTCCTTGGTATGGATTCAAGCCCAGAATGGGTTCACATGCATTCATAAAATTGCGACAGGATAAGATCCAAGAATATTTAGTTTTGAAGCTTGCTTTTCAATTTCAGAGATAGCTTCACTAATATTTTTGTCATTTTGATGACCTTCAATATCGATAAAGAACAAGTATTCCCATTTCACCCCAGGAATCGGATGTCTGGCCAACTGTAACATATTTATATTACGATTCTTAAATGGTTCCAACAAATCAAACAAAGCTCCAGGCTCATGTTTTGTAACAACCAACAAGGAAGTCTTGTCTTCGATTCCAGGAGGGACTTCATCTTTACCAATGGCAATGAAACGAGTAATGTTGCCAGCTCTGTCCTCAATATTTTTTGCTACTCGCTGTAAGCCATAAAGATTGAGTGCTGTCTTGGAAGCTATAGCTGCAGCATTTGGCTCATCTTTTACCATTCGAGCAGCAAGTGCATTTGAAGCAACAGGACGTAGCTCTGTGCGAGGATAATGGTTCGACAACCATCGATGACATTGATCAAATGCTTGTTGGTGGGCATAAATTATATTAATTTCTTGAGACTGATCTTGCATCATTAAGTGATGTGCAACAGCAATCTCAACTTCACCACAAATATTGAGGTCATGACTGTAAAGCATATCAAGAGAGGTTCCTATTACACCATTTGACGAGTTTTCGATAGGAACGACGCCATAATGAACGTTGTCTGTCTCAACTTGATGAAAAATCTCATCAATGGTTCCACAATCTAGTGTTGACACTCCATGGCCAAAATGTTTTAAAGCTGCCTCTTGTGTGAATGTACCTTCAGGCCCAAGAAAGGCAATCTTGAGAGGTTGTTCAATTGCCAGACAGGCGGACATTATTTCTCTAAAAATAAGAGCAATATCTTTATCTTTTAGTAAACTTTGGTTTCTTTCAATCACGCGACTCAGGACCTGGGCCTCTCTTTCAGGTCGATAAAAGGCACTTTGGGTGTTTGATTCTTTCTTCACTTTAGCCACTTGAGCTGCAAGATCAGCGCGCGAAGATATAAGCAATTGAATCTTATCATCCAAAGCGTCAATTTCTGATCTTAAATCTTTTAGTGTTTTCTCTTTCATTCTATTTGTAAATTTTATTAGATTTAGTGGGTTTGAGGTTAATCATTAAGATTACTAAAGTCTCTAACCATATTTTTTTTCAAAATCACTCATAAATGACACTAAAGCTTCAACACC
>CAZESR010000109.1:0-2408 GCA_964515065.1 uncultured Piscirickettsiaceae bacterium | reverse complement strand
CGTCACACTGAATCGGGAGCGCTCCAGAATCTTCAGCAGTATTGAAAAAGATTGGCGCAATTTTTCCACCAAGGACTATTCCACCACTATTTTTGTTTGGGATATAGTCTATTGACTCTCCCATGTGCCATAAAACTGAGTTGATTGCTGATTTTCTTGAAGAGCCAGTGCCGACAACGTCTCCAACATACGCTAACGGGAAGCCTTTTTGTTTGAGTTCTTCAATTTTTTCAAGGGGCTTATCCATTTTCTTGATGAGCATCGCTTTTGCATGAAGAGGAATATCAGGACGTGACCAAGCCTCGGTTGCTGGAGATAGGTCATCTGTATTGGTTTCACCGTCTACACGAAAAACAGTCACCTTAATGCTTTCAGGAAGCGGCTCTTTCGAGGTGAACCAGTCAGCCGATGCCCATGACTCAACTATTTTTTTAGCATACGAGTTGCTTGAGGACTTTTCAAGGATTTGTTGGTGTGCCTCGTAAATAAGAATTGTATGAGAGAGCGCTTCGCAGGCTGCCTGAGCAGTTTCCTCATCATCAAGAAGGTCAATTAACGATGCAATACTATACCCACCAAGCATTGTTCCTAATAAGAAAGTAGCGTGTTTTTTCGAAATAGCTTTGCAAGTTTCATCACCCTTGGCGACACTAGTAAGAAAACCAGCTTTGACGTATGCAGCCTCATCAACACCTGGCGGTACTCTGTGCGTTAGTAGATTTAAATTAAAATCATCATCATTCCCCTCTAAAAGGCTGTCGACGACTGATTTAGTTTGTTTAGCGTCAAGTGCCAAAGGCGGAAGATTTTCTGACTCTCTCTCATCGCAGTGCTTTAGGTAGGCTTCTTTCATAACTATACTGACTATTAGGTGATTAAATAAATAGAGTATAATTTTATCCTTTTTGATAAGAAGGCTTGAATTTTTTAAAGCAATTGTTCGTATTATGACATTTGATAACCTTACCTCTATTTCACCAATTGATGGGCGCTATAGCGACAAGACGAGTGCACTTAAGCCTATTTTTAGTGAATTTGGATTAATGAAGTATAGGCTTCTTGTTGAGGTTCGTTGGTTAGAGGCGCTATCAAAAAATTCAAACATCTCAGAAGTTCCTTCATTCAGCTCTGAAGCAAATAATAAATTATTAGACATAGCTAATAATTTCAGTATCGAAGATGCAAAAGCAATTAAAAAAATCGAAAAAACAACAAATCATGATGTCAAGGCAGTTGAGTATTTTTTAAAAGAACAAATATCTTCAACACCTGAACTCCAAAAGGTCAGCGAGTTTATTCATTTTGCTTGCACCTCTGAAGACATCAATAATTTATCTCATGCCCTTATGCTTGAAAATGGAAGGGATGCTCTTTTAACTGAAATGTCAGACACACTCAATCTCATTACTGAGTTAGCGAAAAAAAATGCAAAGATTCCGATGCTCTCTAGAACTCATGGTCAAACAGCATCACCAACTACCCTTGGCAAGGAGATGGCTAACTTCTCTTATCGACTAGAGAGGCAAATCAACCAACTGAAAGATGTTCTCATTATGGGTAAATTTAACGGTGCAGTTGGAAACTTTAATGCTCATTTGAGTGCATATCCTGAAATTGATTGGCAAAAGATTTCTAAAGACTTTATCGAAGGGCTTGGTATTAATTATGCTCCGTATAGTTCTCAGATAGAGACTCACGACTATATCGCCGAGTACTTTCATGCGTTAAACAGATTCAACACAATATTGATTGATTTTTGTAGAGATGTTTGGGGTTACATTTCATTAGGCTATTTCACGCAAAAAACAATTAAAGGTGAAATTGGCTCGTCAACGATGCCGCACAAAGTGAATCCAATTGATTTTGAGAATGCAGAAGGCAACCTAGGGTTGGCAATAGCAATTGGAGATCATTTTGCTGCTAAACTCCCAATATCTAGGTGGCAGCGTGACCTGAGTGACTCAACAGTATTGAGAAATTTAGGGGTGAGTTGTGCGCACTCTCTAATCTCTTACTCTTCCATTTGTAAGGGGATCAATAAACTTGAGGTAAATGAAACAAGGCTACTTGAGGATCTAGAAAACTCTTGGGAGGTCTTGGCAGAGCCTATTCAAACCGTGATGCGTCGATATGGCATAGAAAACCCTTATGAAAAGTTAAAAGAGCTGACCAGAGGAAAGGCAATTGATGCTGAAATAATAAAAGACTTTATCGACTCACTAGAGATACCTTCTGAAGCTAAAGAGGAGCTCTACAAACTCACACCAGCAAACTATATCGGAGATGCGATTAAATTAGCACGAGACATATAAAACTGATATAATTTCCCGCCTTAATAATTTAACAATCTAAGAGGAGCAAAAAACCCATGGTTAAGATTAGACTAGCCCGAGGTGGAGCCAAGAAAA
>CAZESR010000108.1:0-2425 GCA_964515065.1 uncultured Piscirickettsiaceae bacterium | reverse complement strand
GTGGTGGAGGGACAGGGATTCGAACCCTGGAAGGGTATTAGCCCTTGCTGGTTTTCAAGACCAGTGCATTCAACCGCTCTGCCATCCCTCCGAAAGATTGGTATGATACCGTTTTTATGAATAAAGTATATAAAATTTATTCAAAAAAACTGCAATTTTTTGCGTATAATTCTCACTTTTTAGAAATTTCATTAGGTAGTCGTTATGTCTAAAGTATGTCAAGTAACTGGTAAGAGGCCCGTAAGTGGAAATAACGTTTCTCACGCCAACAATAAAACGCGTCGTCGTTTTTATCCTAACCTTCATACACACCGTTTTTGGGTTGAAGCTGAAAACCGTTTTGTTAAGTTGAAATTATCAGCACGTGGCCTTCGTGTAATTGATAAGAAGGGTATTGACGCTGTCTTAGAAGAGATTCGTGGTCGCGGTGAAAAGGTATAAGGAGTAAATTATGAGAGAGAAGATTAAACTAGTTTCTTCAGCTGACACAGGTCACTATTACACTACTACTAAAAACAAAAGAATTCATCCAGAGAAGGTTGAGGTGAAGAAATTTGATCCCGTTGTTAGAAAACACGTGATGTATAAAGAAGCTAAGATTAAGTAATTCATTTAACTGAATTAATAAAAGCCGCTTAAAGCGGCTTTTTTAATGTCCAAGTTTTTAGCTTTCAAGAATCACTTCGAGCGGAACATTAGAAGAAGATTCTTGATAGTCTGCAATCTGATCAAAGTTAAGGTATTGATAAATTTCACCAGACATAGGCTCAATATCTTTCATCAAGGATAGGTACTCTTCAGGAGTAGGAATGTAGCCTAACTTTGCTGAAATTGCAGCAACTTCAGCAGACGCTAGGAAGACGTTACTGTTGTCGCCCAGTCGATTTGGAAAGTTTCTTGTGGATGTGGAAACGACCGAGGCGCCTTCTTCAACCCTGGCCTGATTTCCCATACAAAGAGAGCATCCAGGGACCTCTGTTCTATCTGTAAGGCGCTCAAATGTTTCGTAAATTCCTTCGGCCCTTAGTTGCTTTTCATCCATTCTCGTTGGCGGCACTACCCACAAAACAGTGTTCAGTTCGGACTTGTCTTTAAGGAGCTGAGCTGCCGCCCTAAAGTGACCAATATTGGTCATACAAGAGCCAATAAAGACTTCATCGATAGAGGTTTTAGCAACCGATGAAAGAAGCCTGACGTCATCCGGATCATTGGGGCACGCCAATATCGGTTCTTTAATTTCCTCAAGGTCTATTTCAATCACTTCTGCATACTCGCAATCTTCATCAGCTTCAAGGAGTTCAGGATTATCAAGCCACTTCTTCATGTCCTGTATTCTCTTCGCTATAGTTTTTTTATCGTCATAGCCAGAGTCAATCATGGAGCCAAGAAGCGTAATGTTTGAGTTTAGGTATTCTGTAATAGGCTCTTTGTTGAGCTTGACTGTGCAACCATTAGCCGAGCGTTCTGCTGTCGCATCAGCAAGCTCAAAGGCCTGCTCAACCTTGAGATCGCCGAGTCCCTCAATTTCTAGAACGCGACCAGAGAATACATTCTTTTTATTAGATTTGTCTACCGTCAGTAATCCTTTTTGAATTGCAAAATAAGGAATCGCGTTGACAAGGTCTCTCAGCGTGATACCAGGCTGCATTTCGCCCTTAAATCTGACCAGTACTGATTCAGGCATGTCTAGGGGCAAAACGCCAATGGATGCACCAAAGGCAACTAGGCCAGAGCCTGCTGGAAAGCTTATTCCTATCGGGAAGCGTGTATGTGAATCTCCGCCAGTTCCAACTGAGTCCGGAAGCAGCATTCTATTTAACCAAGAGTGAATGATGCCGTCTCCAGGTTTTAGAGACACGCCGCCTCGAGAATGCATAAAGTCTGGCAGCGTATGCTGTAATTCAAGGTCAATCGGCTTTGGATAAGCCGCTGTATGACAAAAACTCTGCATGACTAGGTCTGCAGAAAAGCCTAAACAGGCCAACTCTTTTAACTCGTCTCGAGTCATTGCTCCTGTTGTGTCTTGTGACCCGACTGTACTCATACGCGGCTCGCAATAAGTTCCAGGTCTAATACCTTTAACTCCACAAGCCTTGCCTACAATTTTTTGAGCTAGTGTAAATCCTAGTGAACTGTTCTTAGGGTCAACGGGACGAAGAAAAACATCACTAACCTCTAGGCCAAGCTCAGATCTCGTTTTGTCAGTAAGGCCTCTACCGATAATGAGTGGTATTCTTCCGCCTGCTCGAACCTCATCCGGCATTGTGCTCGGTGCTAGGTCAAATTCAGAGACGACTTCTCCAGATGAATCTTTGATGACTCCATCATAGGGGTATATTGTAATTTCATCACCCATCTTCAGTTCTGAAACGTCACACTGAATCGGGAGCGCTCCAGAATCTTCAGCAGTATTGAAAAAGATTGG
>CAZESR010000107.1:0-2613 GCA_964515065.1 uncultured Piscirickettsiaceae bacterium | reverse complement strand
TAGAACAAGGTACAGCGTGTACATTGTAACCAGCATCGTCATAAAGCTTCTGCCACAATTCACGGCCACCGCCATAATAAACCCAGGCCATAAATTCACCGGCCTCAGGTCCAAACGGAACAGCTGAGAAGATAGCTGCTTTTTTACCAAGCAATCCCGTATTATAGCCAGGAGTACCCCAACCAGCGTTAACTGATCCATTAGATACAGACTCTAACATTTCGCCATTAGCAACCAGTTTACCTGGCTCATAGATTTTTACTTTAACACTACCTCCTGATGATGCGTTTACTGAATCAGCAAAGAACAACGGCGAAGAGCCTAAACCAGTTAGGTGAGTTCCAAACCATACAGGCAGTTTAAGTAGTACTTTGTCTTCTGCAACAGCAGTAGTCGCTACACTCATTGACAGCGCCGTCACCGTAAACAGACCGACTAGTGATTTAATTTTCATTTAATATCTCCTTTTTGTTATATAAATTTACCTCTCGCTTACATAAAAAACCACAATTTCAGTAATGGTAAATTGGTAAGTCCAATGTATAATATACCAAACATTTTAAAATGTCAAATAATTTAATAAATCATTAAATACTATGATTTAAAATGGAATTTATATAAATTTCATATTTATGTTAATGGACTGACCAATTCGTTTTTTTGCTGTATACTCTATTATTAATGAGTTGTAATTAAGCATGAATTGGGTGCTTTCAACTTATAGTAGAATATAGCTCTTTCAAATTAAGTTAACAATTGAGATATGAAAAATAAAGAAACAATTGCTGAAATAGTATCAAAACAAATTGAAGACATGATTGCTGAGGGAGTCTTAATTGAAGGAGCTCAACTTCCATCTGAAAGAATTCTTGCAGAGAGACTGTCGGTTTCAAGACCAACCCTTCGTGAGGCAAAACAAATCTTAACTTCAAAAGGCCTTCTGACATCAACTCAAGGCGGAGGAACCTATGTTTCGTCCTCACTTAATTCATCACTTTCTGACCCTCTTATGAGTTTGCTTAAAGAAAGACCAGAATTTAAGTTCGATATTTTAGAACTCAGATACACATTAGATTCAGAAGCCGCTTATCTTGCAGCGACAAGAGCTACAGAGAACGAAATAAATAATATTAAAAACAAATATGAAGAGATGGTTGTCCTCCATACAAAACGTGAAGATAGTGTCGCCTCAGCGATAGTTGATATGAATTTTCATTTAAGTATTACTGAAGCTTCGCACAATATTGCTCTTCTTCATATCACGAGAAGTATTTATGATGTTCTCTTAACCAGTATTGAAAACAATTTAAAGTATTTATACACAATAGGTGATATTGAGCATTCGTTGAACCCTCAGCATAAACTCATTTTAGATATGATTATTAAGGGAGACGCTGAAGGCGCTCGAAAAGCTGCAGAAAATCACATGGAATTTGTAAACACCACGTTAACAAATATGGAAAAAGAAAGAAAAAGACATGAGCGCTATTTGAGCCATTCCTCTGTTTTGTCAGAGAATAAATAGATTTTTTTTATGAATCAAGTATATTTTCTAGGCACTTGTATAGTCGATATTTTTTATCCAAACGCCGGATTTTCTGGAATGCAAATCTTGCAGCGAGAGGGTCTTGAAGTTATATACCCAAAGGGACAAACTTGTTGCGGTCAACCAGCCTTTAACTCTGGCTATAGAAAAGAAGCTTTAAAAGTTGCAAGAGCACAAATGAGCTGTTTTCCCAAAAACATTTCAATTGTCGTTCCATCCGGCTCATGCGCCGGCATGATGAAATACTATTGGCGAGATTTGTTTCAAGGGGAAACAGATTTTGAGGAAGCAATGCTTGTTGCTGAGAGAGTCTATGAGTTTACTGAATTTCTGGTAGATGAATTGAAAATTAAATTAACTGACCTCGGAGAGCCTACTCAAATTGCTATTCACACTTCATGTTCAAGTAGAAGCCAAATGAAGATTGATGACAGAATTGAATTGCTAGTATCACAACTGTCGAGAGTCGAAGTATTAGATCAAGAGCGCAAATCGGAGTGCTGTGGTTTTGGTGGAACTTTTGCTGTCAAGCAAGCTGATATTTCTGGAGCAATGGTCCAAGATAAGACTGAGGCCCTTCTAGCCACTAATGCTTCTTGCGTCATAAGTCAGGAATGTGGCTGTTTGATGAATATTGGTGGCGCCCTAGAAAAACAAAACTCACCAATGAAGTCTCAGCATATTGCGCAGTTTCTTTGGGATAGAACCAATGAGTCAGGTTAAATCTCTTGAAAATAGGATTGAAGAAGCTCTCTGCAATGAGCAGCTTCAGACAAACTTTCGAGCAGCAATGGACTATCTGATAGATAAAAGGAGTGATCAGTTTCCGAATAAAGATGCCCTCAATAATTCTAGAAATATTTCCTCTTCAATTCGATCTAATTCACTTTCCAAGCTACCAGAGCTCCTAGAGAAGCTTGAAGAAAATTTAAAGAAAAATAATATCGAAGTTCATTGGGCAGAAACTGATAATGAGGCAAATTCAATTATTTACCAAATACTTGAAGAGGCGAATGCCAAAAAAGTAGTCAAAGGTAAATCTATGGTTACTGAAGAAATTGAACTGA
>CAZESR010000106.1:0-2635 GCA_964515065.1 uncultured Piscirickettsiaceae bacterium | reverse complement strand
TCAACGTATCTTTCCAAAATAATCAACAACTTTGCCCATTCAGTTAAATGGCCAATTTGAAAACCCCAAGGTCGGAATAGGTCGTCTGGTTTGTCTTTATTGTATAACCAGTCAATCTGCCAGTCAGAATCGTAATGCTCCCATATCAAACCATCAGCCAGGCTTGCCTGCCTTTGGCAAATATTTTTTGCAACTAGTAGCGCGCGTTGCAAATATTTCTCTTCATGAGTGGCCTCGAAAGCCATAATGAGTGCTTCGCAGGAGTGCATATTAGCGTTTTGTCCGCGATACTCGGATACACGACTCCAGTCTGCACTGATCTCGTCGCAATATAAACCTGCTTCCTCAGACCAAAAATATTTTTCCATTAGATTGAAAGTTTCATCAATATATTTTTTAGACTCGGAAAGACCTGCTTTATAGCCGGTCGAGTAAGCCAGAAGCACGAATGCCAGCCCATAGCAATAATTGGTTGGGTCTTTAATCTCTTTGCCATTTAAAATCCATGCATAACCTCCAGTATCGCTATTAAGGTGGAACTGACGTAGATAATCAATACCATGTTGAGCGACATCCAAATATTCGCTATTGTTAAACTCTTTTGCGGCCATCGCATAATTAAAGATAAAACGGGTACTACTAACCAGATGCCGGGTCTTTGCATCATAGATACTACCGTCATCACGGAAGTTTTGATAAAACCCTCCAACTTCCCTGTCAATGCATCTGGGGTGATAAAAAGACATGATGGAACTTATGTGTTCCAGTAAAAATTCTTTGCTATTGAATGTCGGCATCTTTTAAAAGACTCTACACAGGAAAGTAAACCTCAACAATTAAACCGCCACCTGGTCGGTCTTTTAATTCAAGTTCGCCACCATGAATATTTGCTATGTTTCTGGCTATACCCATTCCTAAACCAGAATGAGCTTCGCTTGGTTTGTGTTCCAAACGGTAGTAAGGCTTAAAAACATTTGCTTTATCAACATCACTCAATCCAGGGCCTGTATCCATGATTTGTATGAGTATGCCATTACGTATTTTTTTCCCTTTCACTTCAACCCCTTTACCGTAGGTCATTGCGTTATTGATCAAATTAGAAAAAAGACGTTCAATAGCAACAGGTCTCCCCTTCATAGTAATCTTTTCATTCATACTTAACTTAATGGGAAGGTGAAGAATTTCTTCCTTTTTAAGTATCGTGTTAAGCAACTCTTTTAAATCAATGACGGTAGTGTTTTCATGTTCTGCACCATCTGTCATGATTTGCAAACTTCCCTTTACCATAGTCTCAAGGTAGTCTAAATCTCCAATCAAGTTTTCTTTGATGGGACCTTCCTCAATTCCCTCAACCCTGAGACGAGCTCGAGTTAATGGTGTTTTCAGGTCGTGCGAGATTGCTGTAAACGTTCGCTCTCTATCTGCAATAAATCTCCGAATGCGTTTGGCCATTGAATTAAATGCGCCTATCGTCGCTACTATCTCTTTTGAGCCCTTTTCCTCTAGCTGTCGTGGATTGCGACCTCTTCCTAGAAGATCTGCCTGATGAGCTAGAAGCTTGAGAGGCGAAATAATCCTACGAACAAATAAAAAAGTCAGTAGAAGTACAGTCAAAGATACCGCTATAGAAGTAAATATACGTTCCCCATTAATCCAATCAAAACTTAGTAGTAATTCACCTTTAGGAATAATTGTTGCTAAATACATCCAACCAGTTTGTTGATTTAATCTGAATTGAATTACTGCAATGGGAATTTCGTCTTTAGGTGCTATAAGTCCAAGGTTTTTCCATATCGGTGATAACGAAACTATCGCATTATTGTCTGTTAATCCCTTTAATGGTTTATTTGGTGTCATTGTTTTAGCATTCTCAAAACTTACAAATGAAAGATTCAAATCTTCAATCTGACCCATATAAGGAGACATACTTTTTTGTATATTATCTCGAACCAATAAAGAAAATTCAGTAGTTGAAATTGGAGTCAAATCGATATATTCTGGATTCATTGAAACAAAGAACTCTGCTTCAAAATCTAAGAAAGTCCCACCATTTGTACGAAATTCTTCAAGGGTTTCCTGTCGATACTGATTTGGCAATTTTTCAAAAAAACCAATAGCCTTGCCGATATGATTTCCCATAGATTGAGACAGTTCAGTCATTCTGTCTCTCTCTGAGGACTTTAATTGCTCAACCCAAATCCAAGTACCTAATAACTGAGCTATTAGGACGCCAATAAAAATTATAGAAGTCACTCTGGCTAATATAGTTTTTGGCATTAACCAAGAAAGATTTGAAGTTTTAGCTGTCATTTTTTCAAAAGAAATACATATCCTTTACCTCGAACACTCTGAATAATTTCTCCTTCAAGATGATCGCTAAGTTTTTGACGTAAGCGGCTTACGGAAGTGTCAATAGAACGATCGAATGGCTCTATCCGTCTACGGTGCAATAATTCACTGATCTTATCTCTACTTAAGACGGTTCCAATCTGTTTATGAAAAACACCCAGCAAATCAAACTCAGCACCAGTTAGATCTAGTTCTATACCTGCTATAGAAGCTTTTCTGGCGGCATAGTTTACTTCGATTTGGCCATCAAATATTTCATCTCCAGAATCTACATTTGTACGTCTGA
>CAZESR010000105.1:0-2755 GCA_964515065.1 uncultured Piscirickettsiaceae bacterium | reverse complement strand
TCTTTGAAATAGTGTAAAAAATTAAATTTTGTTAATTAATAATTTTTAGGAGTATCAATGGCAAAAATTCATTGGCTTGGAACCGGGCTTTCGGCTATTCCTGGTTTAAAAATGTTGATTGAGAATGGGCACACTGTTGTTGTATATAACCGAACAGTAGAGAAAGCATTTGAAGCTTTGTCTGGGGTAAATGGAGATTACAAAGTTGTTCCATTTTCGCTTGAGACTGTTGAACAAAATGCCGTTGCTGGTGATGTTGTGGTTTCAATGCTTCCAGGCAACTTTCATGTTCCAGTTGCAGAGCTTTGTCTTTCACTAGATGCTCACTTTGTATCAAGCTCGTATATTTCAGATGAGATGAGAGACTTAAATGATGCTGCGAGAGAAAAAGAATTGTGTTTTGTGAATGAGGTTGGGCTTGACCCTGGAATTGATCATAGCATGTCTCATGCTTTAGTTGATGATTACAAAAATTCATCTGTATTTTCAGCTCAAAATGAACACTCTTTTCTGAGTTACTGTGGTGGCCTTAGCGATACTCCAAATGACTTTTGCTATAAGTTTAGCTGGTCTCCCTTGGGCGTTCTCAAGGCATTGATGTCAACCTCCGTGAGTATTCGTGATGGTGAGATTTACACGGTTACTAAGCCATGGGAGTCTGTTGAGTTGTATCCACTTCCAATGCCATGGGGTAAAGATGAGTTTGAGGTTTATCCTAATCGAGACTCTCTTCCATTTATTGAGCAATACCAAATGGGAGATGGCCTTAATATTAAACAATTTGTAAGAGGAACTCTAAGATATAAGGGTTGGAAAAATGCATGGGAAGAAATTTTTTCAGAAGTTGACTCTCTTGATTCCTCTTTAGCAGAAGATCGCTTGAAAGAGATTAGTGATGATTTATGGGATAAGTATTCATACAAGGATGGAGAGGTTGATCGAGTCATTTTGACGGTCGAGTTAAAAGTTGAAAATGATTCAAAGGTGGTTTGGCACAAGCAATTTCTTATGGATACGTTAGGAAATCAAAAAGGTAGCGCTATGGCTCAGTTGGTTTCATGTTCGGTTGCCCTTGCCGTTAAGGCAGTTTTAGGTCATGAGATCTCACCTGGCGTAACTGCTGCACCTCATCAGAGCGAGTTGGTCAGTCGTTGGTTAATGCAGGCAGAAGAAATCAGTGATCACTTCATCTTAATTGACCACTTGAATTAATTATTTTTGTGAGCCAGAATCGACCTCATTTTGATCATGAAACGAAGGGCTGGGTTGACTTAATTCAACCAAGAGAGCCTCGATCAAAATTGACAACTCATATAGATACCAAGTGGCTCGTGATTGGTGCCGGGTTTACTGGCCTTTCATGCGCCAGAAGGCTAGCAGAGCTAAATCCTGGAGAAAAAATTGTTCTTCTTGAGGCTAGAGAGGTTGGGCAGAGCGCCTCTGGAAGAAACTCTGGGTATGCTGTGGCACATAGCCACTTTTCCGGAGGGTATCAAAAGAATCAGCTTGAACAATATGAAAGGATTGATCGTATTAATCAGACTGGCCTTGACTCTTTGAAATCCATCATCGATAAAAATCAAATTGATTGTGATTTTAAATATTCAGGTATCTATCATATGGCTGCTGATAAAAACTCATCACTAGAGTGTGATTATTTTGTAGACTATCTTCAAAAGAGAGAGATAGAGCATACAGAGCTTTCAAAAGATCAAATCAAGACAGAACTCGGAACCTCTTGGTATCGAAAGGGTGTAAAGGTAAAAAATGGGGCCCTAGTCCAGCCTGCCAAATTAGTTTTTGGTCTCGCTGATAATCTTCCAAATAATGTTGAGCTTTATGAAAATTCTCCAGTCATTGAGCTTGTTCTAGGCAAAATCAATACAGTAAGAACCCCAAACGCATCGGTAAAAGCCTTAAACGTAGTTATGGCATGCAACTATGAGCCTATTGATAATGGTAGTCAAAAACAAAGAGTAGTTGGTGTCACTCTCTCAGGAAGTATTACTAGAGTTTTGACTGAGGACGAGGCAAAGCTGCTCGGTAGTGAATCATCGTGGGGAGTTTTATCGCTTCATAGCGGCGGAGCAACCGTCAGGCTTACAGAGGACAAAAGAATTTCAATTAGAAATACTGCTGAATACAATAACCAAAGTTTATTGAATAATGAACAGCTCATAGAAAGACAAGAAGTTCATCGTCAAGCATTTGACAGTAGATTTCCAGAGTTAAGTCATGTGTCATTTGAACATTTATATTCTGGCGTAGAGGGAGTTACCGGAAATAAAACGAATATCTTTAAAAAGTTATCAAATAACCTTTATTTTGCTGGTTGCTATAATGGTTCCGGCATTACCAAGGGTACAGCTTTTGGTTTAGCTATGGCGGATTATGCTTGCGGAAATGAAGAAGGATTGGTCGATGACTGCTTGTCATTAGAAAAGCCTCAATGGCTTCCACCAAAGCCTATTTTAGACTTAGGAGCGTGGTACGTTACCAAACAAAGATTTAAAGGGGTTGGCAAAGATAGATAAGCCTTATCTTTAAATTAAGTGGTTTATTTTAGCTCCAAGCT
Source organism: uncultured Piscirickettsiaceae bacterium (assembly GCA_964515065.1). Taxonomy (GTDB): domain Bacteria; phylum Pseudomonadota; class Gammaproteobacteria; order PS1; family Pseudothioglobaceae; genus Pseudothioglobus. The sequence goes on along the minus strand of CAZESR010000105.1, from coordinate 180 downwards.
CAATAAAACTTCCTTTGACTTTGCCAAACTTTTGGTTATTTTTACTACTCGGTCTCATTGGAAGCGAGTCTTCAGTTTCATTTGCAAAAGATTCAGCAATCGACTTACCAAAGAGAGTTCCTGGACCTATTCCTCTTCCAGAGTAACCAAAGATTGAATAGGCGTTTTTTGCAATTCGAT
>CAZESR010000104.1:0-2817 GCA_964515065.1 uncultured Piscirickettsiaceae bacterium | reverse complement strand
ATTCTACATAGCGCAATGTTCTTTTTGAGTATTGGCGAACGTGTTGCACTTGTAATAATTCCAACCTGTTGTTTCCCAATATACACCCCATCTCCGTGGAGTGCAACTTCATTAGAATCTAATTCTAACCCAACAAGAACCCTCTGTGGAGAATTCTTACGAAGAATTAAAGATTCCTTACCAGAAAAATTATCCTCTTTTGTCTTCAAAGGGACAGTAAATGAAATTCCCGCCTCAAATGGATCAGTCTGGTCACAGAACTCGTAGCCAGCGAAGATTAGACCTGCCTCTATGCGCAGCATATCAAGTGCATTTAAACCTAATGGGCATATACCAAACTCTTCTCCAGCCTCAGCAATCGCATCCCACACTGCCTCACAGTCATTAGGATGAGCGAACACTTCATATCCAAGCTCGCCAGAATAACCCGTTCTAGAAACCATCACCGGTATACCAAACTCTCCGCCGATACGCCCAATCGTGAAACGAAACCATTTAAGGTCTTCTATTGTGGTCTGTAATTTTGGTGTCCAAATAATTTTAGAGAGGGTTTCTCTACTTCGTGGCCCTTGAACTGCTACATTATGAAGCTGATCTGTAGATGATTTAACACGCACATCTAAGCCCTTATCGTCTGCAATTTTTCTGAGTAATTTGCCGCCATCATCTGAGCCTCCAATCCAACGGAAATTATTTTCGCAAAGACGGAAAAGTGTTCCATCATCAACCATACAGCCATTGTCGTAGCACATCGCCGAGTAGACTACCTGCCCAATCGCGAGCTTACGAACATCCTTAGTAATGGCATATTGCATTAAAGCTTCAGCATCTTGACCGTAGACTTCAAACTTTCTTAGCGGTGCTAGGTCAATCATTACAACGCCTTCACGGCATTGCCAGTATTCTTTGATTGCGCCTAGATTGGTATACTCAAGTGGCAACCAGTAGCCGTTATAGTTGTCAAAGTTTTTAGTTAATTTAGAAGTATTCTTATGAAAACCGGTTTCTTTAGTCATAGTCGGAATGGATTGTGGGTCAGGCCTAAAGGCCGTTGCCGATGAAAAATTATTAGACTTGTCATAAATCCTAACATGAATATCAGTCGGATTCCAGCCATTGGCTGATGTTGTATCGTCTGGACACGCTGAGGAGACGCAGATGAGATCATCTACAGCCCTTAATAAAACATAGTCTCCAGGCCTAGACCATGAGACATCAGAGGTTAAAGAGTGGCACTCTTCGATTGCAGTATTAAAAAAGAGATTGACCGCAGCCCAATTTCTTCTTGGTTTGATTCCGTACTCAGCAAGAGATGAATTAAAATTATCTGTACAGCTAATGTGCCCTGGGAAGCCTCGATCTTCGTAATATTTGGCGTTACAAGCCAAACCAAAGGTATCATGGCGGCATACAGTATCTTGAATCACCTCCACGAGAGGTATCGAGTTTTGATTATAAAACTTGTCGTGTGTACCTGGAGCAGGATAACTTACAAGCATTTGCGATCGAGTCACCGTTGGGTCAAGACATAACTCTATATTATTGTTTAAATCTTTAACTAAAAAAGCTTGAAAATCTGAGCACTGCTGACCTTCAACATCAATGATTTGGATGTATTGACCAGCCTTGACTTTGTATGCAACCGCACTAGAGTCTTTTACTCTAATCTCCTTAGACGGCTTTGCTAATGGCTCTGGCAAACGATCAGAAGGGTTTGTTGGGTTTTTTCTGAGAACATTAATTAAAATTTCTGTGGGTGAGTTCTGCTGATCGACTAGCATTGGACCACCCTTCGCATCAAACACACACAACAGATCATTATCAATCTTAAAAGATTGTCGCGTATCTGCAGGACTAGACTCTACAAAAAGCTCTGTACTATTTAAATCTTTTGAACTTATTTTGTTTGAATTAAGGACTGCTTTAAGCATTTCAGAGCAATCACCAGAAGATATTTTATTTGTCTTTTTCTTTTTCTTTGTGTTCCAATTTAAGGAATTTAAGGCGGATATTTTTTTTGAGTCGAATGCTAAAACACTGCAATTTTGATCTCCCTCTACATCAACCACTTCAACTGAATCACCGCTCTTTAAATCAATCGAAACTGCTTCACCACCAAAAATTTGGTATGTTTCAAAGTCTCCGTGATACTTTGTATTTAAAGGCTTCATTGAACGAATAATCTAAGCATTGTTTGAGTATACATAGGTACATATTGATTCACAATTCAAAAAAAGTCAATTGCAGATGAAATGAATTAAAAAATATTTGCATATTTTTTCTTTTAGTTTATTCAGCACCTCAGGGGGTGAGGTGCCGATAAACTAAGGAGCTGGTTAAAAGAGATTGACTCTTCTAACCTCCCCTTTTGGTTTACTTACTGTAATTAGAATTTACGGTAAGCGTTATTAAGATCAACCATTGGATGATTTTCAGACATTTGATACTTAATCAAAAGCTCTCTTGCAATCATGTCGCGCTCTTGCTGATTGTCTGGAAGCTCGATTGAGTCTGGAATCGTTACCCAGCCATTTACATTTCTATCAAATACAGCGGCTTTATCTTCCTCATAACCCATATGAACATCCTCTAACCAGTTCAAATCTTTCCAGCCCATTTTGTCGATATAGTTCTGCAAAAATGGGGTAATGTAGTTAAGATCAGGAACTAGGTTTACATCATATCGATAACCAATGTGTTGTCCAATTTCTTGTTCGCGATCCGTATCAAGACCTTTATCTCCGACTACGAATGCTTGTTCATCTTTACTCATAATAACTCCTTAAATTAAAAGCGTGTCATATCAGGACGACCAAC
>CAZESR010000103.1:0-2844 GCA_964515065.1 uncultured Piscirickettsiaceae bacterium | reverse complement strand
GCAACAACAAATGAAGGTGCGGTAATGCAAGCGACAGAAATAACACCAGTAACTCTATCTGCTAATGTGTTGCGATGCAAGGCTGAGTAACAACCAAGAGGTATTCCAATAAGCATTGCACCAAAAATGGCACTGAAAATAAGCCAAAGAGTATAAGGTAATTGACCAAAAACAATTTCTGTTACTGGTCGACTAGACAACACATCAATTCCCAAGTCACCTTTAAGAATATTACCTAAAAACTTAATGAGTTGAATGACTAAGGGCTGGTCAAGACCCATCCGCATAGAAATATCAGCTATCATTTCTGGAGTTGCCCTTGGACCAAGCATAATTCTGGCTGGATCACCTGGTACAAGATGAATCATAAAAAACATTAGAGTCATGGCCACTCCAATGATCAAAATACCAAGAAAGATTCGTTTTATAAAATAAAATAACACAGTATTTATCTAATTTAGCTCCGAGTAAAAGAAAATGAAATTAATTATAAAACAATCTCTTGATTTGAACTTAAGACTATACTGAAGTTTCTTTTATTAACTCTTTTTAACTCTATTGATTTTTAAGAAATAAGGAAGGCCTGAGGATTCAGGCCTTCCAAGTAGACTTACTAGTTACTAGAAAAATATCGGAAAAGTGGAAGTCCGTCAGGCCTGAATGCAGGGCTAATTGACTTACTATAAATAACAGGTGTCGCCTCATGAGTTAGAAAGCGATATGCTCCACTGTTTTCCATCATATCCTGCATACGCTGATACATTTGGTCACGCTTAGTATTATCGACCTCTGACTTCGCTGCAGCTTCTAACGTATCAAATGCTGCATCACTATAACGTTCCCAGTTCCAAACACCTTTTTGCGAGGTAACAAACCACGCTGTAGCATATGAAGGATCAGGCCCCATTGAGTAGCGATTAAGGATTAACTGAATGTCCTTATATCGATCTCCTGCAGTGTCATCTCCAAGTGACCAGAAAGCACCAGATTCATGCAAATTAATATCAAGAGTAATGCCAACCTGTGCAAGGTTCGCCTGAATTACTTGAGCAGTAGTCACATTGGCTGCCTTATTTAAAATATCTAGTGTTACCCTAACATTCCCTGATAGTCCTGAAGCATCTAGGTATTCCTTAGCCCTGGCAACATTAGCCTCAGGAGCCACAAGACTTTCAGCTCGATGGCCAGTTAGACCTGGGGCAATAATTCCAGTCGATGGAACTGCTGCACCAAAGTAAGAAGCCTGCATAATTGATGGAACATCAATAGCATGTTGAATCGCCTTTCTCAAGTTCTGATTAGATAAGAGTTCGTTTTCAACATTCATTCCAACCCAAACATAGTAAAGTGATGGATATTCTTCAACCATTGAGTTTGCTGGTGGTGAATCTTTCAGATTAGCTACTGAGCTCATAGGAACGCGAGTATAGTGAATATCGCCCGCTTCAAATGCCAATTGCGCTGTATTTTCATCATCTATTGGGATAATATGAATTTCATCAAGTGATGCTTCTCCACCATGCCATTCTGGATTCCTTACAAAAATAGTTTTTTGCTTCGGTTGCCATTCTTTAAACAAATAAGGTCCTGAAACACTAGGTGTTGAAGTGCCTACTTTACCGTCTACAGATTCCCAGGCTTTTTTGCTAACAATATTGCCTACAATATAAGGTAAAGCAATAGTCCAAGCTGGTGGATAAGGCTCATCAAACACAATTGTGCCCTCATATTTACTATTAACAACTACTTCTTTAAGTGGGCCCCAATCAGGTGAGTTAGTAGATCCAACTTCACTATCCACAATACGCTCATAAGAATACTTTACATCTTCAGCAGTCATTTCACCAAAACCATTGGTGAACATAATGCCTTCTTTTAATTTAAAGTCGATTGTAGTTGGACTAGTCTGCTCGATTGATTCAGCTGCATCTAAAACATAACCCCATTCTCTGCCAGGTTTATATTGAATAAGCTTACTATATATAAGACTTTGAATCTCCTCATCAAAAACACCGCCTGAAAAAGCAGGGTCAAGACTTTTGAGATCAGAGTAAGCTCTAACTTTAACAGCATCCGCTGCGAAAGCAGACAAGCTGGAAAGTCCAAATACACTCATAAATAGTGCAATTAATACTGTTTTAATTTTCATTTTTTCTCCTTTTTTTGAAAAATAAATCTTAAAAGACCATAAATTAATATGTTCTTTAATCAATAGCTTATATCATCTAGACTAAGATTTCAAGAATTGACATTTTTCTTACAATTTAATAATACACCAATTTAGATAATTTTTTAATTTCGCATAATTGAAATAGATGAAGCAGAATCATAAAAAAATGCTTCACTATGCTTCACTTATTGTAAGGAATTATATTTTTAAATTCATTTTTTTGTCAAATGGAAACATTGGTTTTGGAAGTCGAGAAAAAATAAACTGAGAGTAATCTGAACTACAGACACCAGGACCTGCTGCCATAATAATGTTATTAGTAACTGATTCAAACCCAGCCCTGAAATGCACTCGAGATTTGATCAACATAAAATGGTTTTCTTCTGGGATTAACCCTGCATGCAAAAAAAGTTCTGGCCCATATGGCTCCCATCCCTCCTCAGATATTACAATTGTTGCTGAACCAATATCGAAAACTACAGTTCGGCCAAGACAAACTCTTAGACCTGTTTGAACTGGTGATGTAATGGTAAAACAACCATCAGTAATTTTTTTAACAACACCTGTACAATTAAGACCCTGTCCAATTTGATTGATAGAGGGCACTGAATATTTACCACCAACTGTTAGAGTCATCTCATTACCTTCTCCACAATTGATTAATTGATCAACTG
>CAZESR010000102.1:0-2890 GCA_964515065.1 uncultured Piscirickettsiaceae bacterium | reverse complement strand
AATAAAAATGCTTCCAAAAAATGAATCTGTGGCTTATCAATACCCATATTTATTAATGGATTAACATCCAAAGATCTAATTTCAATATAACCAATTCCATTATTGGTGAGCGCTCTCAATGGTCTATCAATACCATAAAGCAGGGGCTTAGGACGCACCGAAGCGTAATATTCATTTGCAATCTGCAAAATATTGGTATTGAGTTGTTGATATTCACCATCTTTCTTTAAACCAATCTTTTCAAAATCTTCACAATTAGTTTTCATTGCAGCTCTTAAACTATGAACATATTGACTGAGACTATTGTAATTTGCCTTAACTCCCTTTGCATCTTCCTGAGAGTTCTGATAACCAATATCCCCCATTCTTAGTGAGGTCGCATAGGGCATATAAAAAGTATTATCATCAAACTCCTCTAGATCGTGCTCATGATAATCTTTCATAAATGACTTACAAACTGATGCAGAGGCACCAAATAAATATGGGATTATCCAACCATACCTAAGAACATTCCGCGCAAGACCCATATAATGGCAATCAATAAAGCTTCTTAAGGATATATCTGGTGATATTAAATCACGATAGGCTTGCCAGAAATCTAAAGAAAATGAGTAATTAAAATGAATACCTGCGATTGCCTGCATTACACTTCCATAACGATTTGCAAGACCTCGACGATATACCGTTTTCATGATGCCTAAATTTGAAGTGCCATATTGCGCAATAGGTATATTGGTATGTCCTCGCAAAATACAGGGCATACTCGCAGGCCAAAAACGTTCACTTGGTGGCAAATGATGATAAACAAAATGCTGGATTTTAGCCAACTCATTTAGAGCCTTATCAGCACTGTTACATGGTTCGGTAACAAGTTCGATTAAAGCCTCGCTAAAATCAGTTGTGATTGCAGGGTTGGTTAGCGGGGAACCATAGGATTTTGGATGTGGTTCTTGTGAAATGCTGCCATCTTCTGAGACACGTAAACTCTCCTTTTCAATCCCGATAAGGTTTTGAATAAGAGTTTCCTTAACTGGCACTAACGACTGAATTTTATCGAGAAGGTCCAAACCACTAACTCAAATAGTAAAATAGGTATTTTACCTCGCACTGTTAACATCAGTGACAATAGAAATCATCTGTTTAACTTCATAAAACACTACTAACTTATGTCATTTAATAAAAAAATTGTAGAAGAAGTTGTTGTTGGAATTCTTCTAAACAAAAATGGAGAAATACTCATTGCCAAGAGACGTAATAATCAATTTATGCCAGGCTATTGGGAATTGCCAGGAGGAAAAATTGAAGTTGGTGAAAACAAAAAAAGTAGCCTCAAACGAGAACTTTTTGAGGAGCTAGGAGTGACCGTTATAAAAAGCAGCCTTAAGCATACGATGTGTCATAAATATCCAGACAAGGTTGTAAAATTGTGGATATACAATGTTGACAAATATTCTGGGGAGCCATCAGGACAAGAAGGGCAAGACACATCCTGGTGTAGCTTAGATCAGCTCAATAAGTATAAATTGCTGCCTACTATGAGGGAAATTATTCATAAAATTTCTCTACCCAAGCATTACTGGATCACGCCTGATGAACATCATTCTGAATCCGTTATAAAAAATTGTCGTGAACACATACTTACTGGCACTAAAATTATCCAGCTTCGAAGTAAATCATCTCTAGATCAATCTTATATAAATAAAATATACAGACTCTGTCATGATAACCAAATAAGCCTTATCTTAAATACACCGAATAAAACATACGAAGAACTTTGTGATGGTTGGCATTTAACAAGTGATGAAATGTTGTCTCTTAAAGAAAGACCTTGCGGAAACAATAAACTTCTTGGTGTCTCAACTCACAACGCTCTTGAGGCGGAACATGCAGAAAATATTTCTGCGGATTATATTAGTTTGTCACCAATACATTCAACTCCGAGTCACAAGCATATTTCACCTCTTGGTTGGCAAGCAGCTTCTGATATTATCTGCAAAAGCAACTTGCCTGTATATCTACTCGGCGGAATGAGTAAAGAAATGCTTGATAAAGCATTAAATATTGGAGCACAGGGAATTGCAGGTATCGGTCAAATCTAGGAGTTATCCTTGGTTAACTCCAAAACTTTATTTTGTATATCTTCTTTAGTCATCCTAACAAGACCATCAGAGCCTCCCTCGCATAAAAGCCTATCACCTACAAACATTTGAGGCACTGTTCGATAACCATTCTTTATAAAAAAATCTCTAGCTATATTATCTTCTTGAATATTTAACGTTTCATACTCTATACCGTGCAAATCTAGATAGTTTTTAGCTCTAGTGCAATAAGGACAGGAATAGCTTGTATATACTTTTATCATAGTTCTCTGTATGGTCTAAAGTAACTAGTTATTCTTGTCTCTAAGGAATACCCATGTCGAATCACTAGAAAGTTCCTGACTATATTGATATCCCTCGTCAGAAAAATCTTTAAGTGCTTCAGCATCTGCCAAACGGTTTCTAATAATGTAATTAATCATCAATCCTCTTGCTCGCTTGGCATAAATGCCAATAACTTTATAAGTATCGTTTTTCTTTTCTTTAAAAACGATATCCAATATCTGGGCTTTGAGTATTTTTTTGTCAATGGCTTTAAAATATTCATTGGATGCTAGGTTCACAATCAAATCTTCTTCATCTGCATTCAAGATTTCACTAATACCACTGCCCCAATAATCATATAAATTACTCCCTTCAGTATTACTGAGCTTTGTCCCCATTTCCAAACGGTAGGGCTGTATCAAGTCTAGCGGCCTAAGAACACCATACAAACCCGAAAGCATGCGTACATTCTTTTGTGCAAAGTCAAGATCTTGAACAGAAAGCGAAGGCGCATTAATGCCGTTGTA
>CAZESR010000101.1:0-2940 GCA_964515065.1 uncultured Piscirickettsiaceae bacterium | reverse complement strand
TTGTCTAAATCACCTTTGGTATGTGCCGCTGATATTTGTGTTCTGATTCTTGCCTTTCCTTTTGGTACCACAGGAAAGAAAAAACCAATAGCATAAATACCTTTCTCTAGAAGTTTCTCTGACATTTTCTGTGCCAATTTGGCGTCCCCTAACATGACCGGTACTATCGGGTGGTCACCATCATCAACATCAAAGCCTACTTCTTGCATTCCTTGACGAAAGTAATGCGTATTCTTTTCTAGACGATCTCTAAGTTCTGTAGAATTTGAGAGTATCTCAAGCACTTTAAGTGAAGCTGCACATATAGAAGGCGGCACAGTATTTGAAAATAAATAGGGCCTGGAGCCTTGCCTCAACATGTCAATGATTTCTTGACGACCAGAGGTGTATCCACCCGAGCCACCGCCAAGCGCCTTACCAAAAGTTCCTGTAATAATATCAACACGATCCATCACATTACAGTATTCATGAATTCCACGGCCCGTCTTACCTATAAAGCCTACCGCATGACAGTCATCGTGATGAACCATAGCATCATACTTATCAGCCAAGTCGCATATTTTGTCGAGCTGAGCAATAGTGCCGTCCATCGAAAAAACACCATCAGTTGTAATTAGGATACGTCTTGCTCCACTCACTTTAGCTTCAATCAGCTTTGCCTCAAGATCAGTCATGTCGTTATTTTTATAGCGAAACCGAGCCGCCTTACAAAGACGCACACCATCAATGATTGAGGCGTGGTTGAGTTCGTCAGATATAACGGCGTCATCCTTAGACAAAATTGTTTCAAAGAGACCTGTATTGGCATCAAAACAAGCTGCATAGAGAATCGTATCTTCCATGCCAAGAAATTCACTAACCTTGTATTCAAGTTTCTTGTGGATGCTCTGAGTACCACAAATAAAACGTACAGATGACAAGCCAAAACCCCAATCACTAAAACTATCTTTAGCTGCTTGAATTACCTCAGAATGATTCGCCAAACCAAGATAATTGTTAGCACACATATTGATCACTTCGGTGCCATCTTCAAGTGTAATCTTGTTTTTTTGATCAGATGCAATGACGCGTTCAGTTTTCCATAAATCTGCCTCTTGAATGGCATTTAAATCTTTTTCTAAGCTCTCTTTTGCAGTTTTAAAACTCATTACAATTTCTTAAATTAATTTTCCCAATTGAGAATGACTTTACCAGATTGCCCTGAGCACATAACATCAAAACCTTTCTGGAAGTCAGTGTAGTGGTAATGGTGAGTAATAATTTTTTTAAGTGGTAGACCACTTTCTACCATCATAGAGCCTTTATACCAAGTCTCAAAAATCTCACGACCATAAATACCCTTTATATGTAACCCTTTGAACACAACCAAGTCCCAATCAATTCCAGAACCCGTGGGCATGATGGCTAGCATTGCTATCTTACCGCCATTAATCATTTTATTAAGCATTTCCCCAAAAGCCTTAGGGGAGCCTGACATTTCAAAGCCAACATCAAAGCCTTCATAAATTCCTAAACTTTCCATTAATTCTTTCGTGATTTGGTTTTTTTCAACATTCACAGTAATGACTTTTGGTAAGATTTTTTTAACTAAATTAAGGCGATATTCATTTAGGTCTGTAATAACTATATTACGAGCACCACTATGAACAGCAACCATTGCTGCCATAATTCCAATTGGTCCTGCGCCAGTTATTAAAATATCCTCTCCCAACATATCAAACGACAGCGCAGTGTGGACAGCATTCCCATAGGGGTCGAAACAGGCTAGTAAATCCGCTGAAATTGCTATACTTGGTTTAAATACATTTTCTGCTGGAACTGATACGTACTCTGCAAAAGAACCGTTTCGATTAACCCCAATACCAACAGTATTTGGGCATAGGTGCTTACGTCCACCTAGGCAGTTACGACATCGATTGCAAACTATATGGCCCTCGGCAGAAACCACATCCCCAACCTCTAGTCCAACAACGCTTTCACCTAACTCAGCTATAACGCCAGCAAATTCATGTCCTGTTGTCATCGGCACAGAAATGGTTTTTTTTGCCCACGCATCCCAATTATAAATATGTACGTCAGTACCACAAATTGCAGTTTTCTGAACCTTGATAAGCACATCGTTACTACTTACCTCTGGCATGGGTACGTCTTCAAGCCAAATACCTTTCTCTGAGTGACTTTTAACTAATGCTTTCATAATATCACCCTTGATTATTGTGAAAATATGTAAGCCTTATAAAGGGGCGGCTCCACCCTCTGAAACCCTCTTATCAACATAACTTGTAAGCTCTTCTTCCACCCCTTGGCTAAGCTTAGGTTCTTTATAGTCAACTAAAAGCTGTTTCCATATTTTGTTTGCTCGCTGAGTTGCAGTAAATGAGCCTGCATCTCTCCATGATTCAAAGTTGCGCCAATCAGAAAGCAATGGTTTATAGTGTTCGGTTTCGTAGCGCTCCATGGTTTGTGCGGCAGCAAAAAAATGACTTGCAGGACCAACTTCGGCTATTGCATCAACCCCTAGTGTATCTTTATTCACTTTTGAGGGCATTAAAAAAGCCTCCATCATTTGACTCATCTCTGCATCTAAAATAACCTTCTCATAGGATGCGCAGAGCCCACCCTCGATCCAACCATGTCCGTGCAGGATAAAATTGACTTGACCTAAAAGACAGGCCCACAAGGACATTTGAGATTCGTAAACTGATTGCTCATCAGGAGCATTAGAGGCATTGGCATTGGAAGCACGAAGAGGGATTTTATATTTTCTTGCAAGCTGACCACTTGCAATTGTCGCCTGAGTGTACTCAGGAGTTCCAAAGGCGGGGGAGCCTGATTTCATGTCAACATTTGATGTAAAGCTCCCATAGATTGCAGGTGCGCCGGGAGTAACGCATGGATGACGAGTAAGTCCAGCCAGCGATTCAGCAGTGTGTTGAACGA
>CAZESR010000100.1:0-3016 GCA_964515065.1 uncultured Piscirickettsiaceae bacterium | reverse complement strand
ATGCTAGGGAGTAAATAACTCCCTAGCAAAGTATTTTTTCAATAAATTTTACTTTATTGAAGACCTGCTAACAGATCAGTTAAGTAAGCTTGCCTTTCATTCCACATGCTTACAACTTCACGTCTAGTCATTATTCTTGCTGGTGAGTTAGTTGCTTTCATCTTACCAACCGTTTTCTTTTCACCAAACATTTCAGGAACCTTACTGGCTAGAAAGTCAATAACATCCTGAGGAGTTCCAGCTGGAACCATTAATCCACGGAAGTTTACGCTAGAATCATCTACATCAACACCACTCTCCATTAACGTAGGAACGTCAGGAAGATATTCGTGTCTAGTAAGGTCAGCAACTGCTAAGATTTTTAAATCTGCAGCACTTCTTGCAGAGTCAGAAAGATTGTTAAATCCGGCAACTGTCTCGCCAGCTTTAACCATTCTTAGTGCATCTACACCACCTGAGGCAGGTATATAAGTCAAGTTAGCACCTGAAGCCTTAGCAAACTGCAAGAAAGCGATGTGGTGGCCCACAAACTTTCCAGCACCACTAATCGTTACTGCGCCGGGATTTGCTTCTGCGTGAGCTAGCAATTCACCTACTGTATTAAATGGACTATCTTTTCCAACAATCAACACAGCTGGATCAGCACCCCAGTTACCTAGAGGCTCAAGGTTATTAATATTATATTTAGTATCAAACACAATAGACTGAGCAATAAAGTGAGGTACGTTGTAAGCACCTAGCATATAACCATCTTGCGAAGCTTCACTAGCAAACCAGTTCCAACCCTTTCTTCCGCCAGCACCTGGCTTATTAAGGATGTAGATAGGTTGACCAATAAGCCCTTCTTTACCAGATGCAAGCGTTGCAATCCTAGCTTGGAAGTCAGTCGCTCCTCCTGGACCATAAGCTACCATAACACCAATCGGTTTGTCAGGGTAGTCAGCCTGAGCTGGCATTAACATCAAAGATGCAATTGCAAGCAAGGCTACTTTTGTAATATTAACTATTTTCATTATTTCTCCTTTTTTATTAAAACAAACCTTCTGGTGTGCGCACCTTTAAAAGCAGTGTGAACAGAGCATAGAGTGTGAGAGAGAACACAATGGTGACACCCAGTTTTATGAGTAACACACGCCAAAAGTCTTTTGGTTCTGCAGGCTTGCTGTAATACATCACAAGCGTAAAGAACACGATCATAGAGGCCAAATAAAAGCCAAGTATTTTGAGTGAAAAGATAAATGCTGCTGCAATAGCAATGCCTGGCATTAAATCTTTGAAATTAGTTGATTTGTCTGCCTCGCCTTTTTCAAACCAGAGCATCAGAGAGAGCACAGCAATCGTTCCTGAAATCAGTCTTGGGAACAAGTAATCCTCAGAGTTTCCAAGAACAAAAGAGGCATAAACCAGAAACGCACTAACAAGAGTAATTAGAACTGTAGAAATTTTAAATGGTTTATTCATATATTTATTCTATTTAGATTTTCGACTCGAATAGATGCCATAGACAATTGAGGCAAGACATAAAGCAATTAAAACAATATTGATTGTTCCTGAGGTAAAGTGTTGGAATGAACTACCCTTTGCATTACCAATCATGTTACCGAGTAAGAATTTTTCTTCGGTCATTGTTCCCAAAATTAAACCTAAAACAACAGGAACTGGACTGAATCCGGCTTTACTTCCAAAGTACATCAGTGTGCCCAAAACAAACATAATTAGGACGTCAGAATAATCATTTTGTATACTGTAGGTTCCAAACACAGCAAGAAGCAATATGCCAACCGCCATATAGTTATCCGGGACTTTCATAATCCATTTGCTATGTCGACTTAAAAACAGACCAATAATTAACATCAAGATCTGTGCAATAATTAAGGAGTCAATAAACGTCCAAACAACCTCGGTATTTTTTGTAAAGATATCATGACCAGGAAAGATTCCATGAATTAGCAGCCCGCCAAGCAAAACTGCTGCAGTTGGGCTTCCAGGAATACTAAGAGTCAAAAGAGGAATTAAAGATGGCCCAACCATTGAATTATTGGCGCTTTCAGCTGCAATAATCGCTTCGGGCTCGCCATTTCCATAGTTGGATCTGTTAGAGCTGACTTTTTTAGATTGATCATAGGCAACAATACCCGCAATTTGCCCGCCTGCTCCTGGGATAATTCCAATTACTGAGCCGATTATTGAGCCAATTGAGAGTGCTTTAATTTTTCCAGCAACTAGCCTAAAAGATTGAACTAATGTTGAATCACCAGTGGCAGAGAAAACTTCATTTTTTCGTCCATAAAAATTCTCCAAAAGATTCCAAACTTGAGGCATCGCAAATAAGCCGATCAATCCAACAACAATATGAACACCCCCTTCTAAATGATCAGTGAATACAAAACGCTCCATTGCGCTTGTTGGGTGTTCACCAATGGTTGCAAGCATTAAACCAAATAAACCTGACATCAAGCCTTTGATGACTGATTTTGCATCTAAAGTCGCAATGATTGTAATACCTAAGATGGCAACCCAGAATAACTCTGTTGACATAAATTTAAGTGACAATGCGGCAAGTGGAGGGGTAAAGAATATAAGTATTAAAACACCAAAAACACCTCCAACAAAGGAACTCATAAAGCAATAATGGAGAGCGTCCTTGGCCTTGCCACTTTGGGCCATTTTGTGCCCATCCATAGCCGTTGCTATATTAGCTGGAGCGCCAGGAACATTCACAAGTATTGCGCTGATTGCTCCTCCCGCAACAGTTGCAGTGTACATAGCACCAAGCAGTATTAAGCCACTTTCAGGCTTCATATGAAAAGTAAAAGGAATAAGAAGTGCGACAGACATTGTGGGACTTAACCCTGGGAGTGCTCCTAAAATAATGCCTGCAAATGTCCCGCCAACCAGCAGCGCGATATGATAAACAGTGAATACATTATCAAAATAATTTAAGAATTCCATTGTGTCCCCTAAATAACACATATTAATTCATATATATGACTATAAAAACTCATATATATGAGTA
>CAZESR010000099.1:0-3119 GCA_964515065.1 uncultured Piscirickettsiaceae bacterium | reverse complement strand
TCATACCTCTTTTTACTGATCTTGGAGCTTTTGAGAAAAAACTACCCCACATATTGTTAACCGCAAAAGGAACAACTTTTACCTCTTCCTTTGATAGAGATAAAACTTTTTCAAAGCCTCGCTTCAAGTCACTTATTTCTCCAGTAATTGAAACATGGCCCTCAGGAAATAAGCCAACAACACAATCATCATTTAATAGATTAACAATATTTTGCATTGCATTTCTACTATTCTCAGGCCTAATAGAAACAGCACCAACTCCTCTTAGAATCCAATTAAAAATTGGTTTACTATAGTAATCGTCATGAACTACAAATCTGATTGTTCTTGGAGTTGCCCACTGAATAAGAGCAAAATCAATATAGCTAATATGATTGCCGAGTAGTAATACAGGTCCCTTCTTTGGAATATTACCAAGGCCGTGAACTTTTAATCGATAACGCCACCCAAATAAAAGGAGCCCTGCCAATTGACGCACGACTATAGAATAGTTTTAAGTTTTCTCAAAACAATACTAAATCCAACGACTGCAATAAACGCATTGAAGTAAAGTATAAACTCACTTCCAAAACTTAGTTTTGCAAGAAAAACTGTAAAAATCAAAAGACTTATCATCGCAATATTTTGAAGCCAGTTCTTTCCTGCCAGCATGCTTCCTAGTCCGTCTTCGGGTGAGTTGGCTTGCATGAGTGCATTAAGAGGAACAATCATCATGCCCGCACCAACGCCAAACAATAAAATGATAGAAGTGACCAAGATGAGTGCGGTGGAGTTTGGAATAAAACCAAGACTCGAGATTACTGGAACCAAAATAGCACAGACTGTAATCATGATTGACCCCGTATAAATATTGTTAATACGTATATTATTGAAACTTTTTCTGCCAGATAAAAACGCACCAATCATGATTCCAATCACTGATGAGGCTAGCATTGCATTAACCACTAGTGGACTCTCTACCCCAAAATTGACCTTGGCATGAGCAGGAATCACGGCCACCAAGTTTTGCGACATACCCCAAAAAATAGCTGTACCCAAAATAGAATACCAAACTATTTCATTCGTTCTCATGGCTTTAAAGTTTGAAGATAAATAATGAAATGAGATTAACTTTCCGATTGAAAGTTTTACTTCACTTAACTTGGCTGGGTAGAAGCGAGTCCCAAGAGTTGCCAAGAATTCAATCGTTGATAGCCCAACTAACACCCAGCCTACTGGTGCTATTTTCATTAGAATCTCCTCAGGGGTTGTAACCTGCATTGTCCCTAAATAGGCTTCAAATAAATAAGAGAAAAACACAGTACCCAGCAGAATTGCAATCAATACTACCGAAGAATGGTAAGCGTTTCCTTTGCTTAAGCCAGCCTTACTAAGGCACTCTTTAATGTACCCCATTTTGGCAGGCGAATATATTGCGCTTTGCGTTGCAAGGAGCAATGTGAAACCAAATGCAGTTTTATATAAACCGTTGTAGTAACAGTATGTAA
Organism: uncultured Piscirickettsiaceae bacterium; assembly: GCA_964515065.1. GTDB lineage: Bacteria > Pseudomonadota > Gammaproteobacteria > PS1 > Pseudothioglobaceae > Pseudothioglobus. Next base: position 1,632 of record CAZESR010000099.1, on the reverse strand, counting down.
TAGCCAAGGTAATTAAGACTGCTGAAAAGGCGCTAAAACGCATCACACTTGTCTTTGCAAACCTGTCAGAGAGATACCCTGACATAGTGAAAAGCAGGATAAATGGCACTAGAATCATGGCATTAACAATAGCAGTTAGAATTATCTGCTGTTGCTCGCCATAGATCATAAAGATAGTGTTTTGAATAATGATCTTGTGACCCAAGTCTACAAATGCATTAAGGAATACAGCGACTAAGTAGATTGAAAATACAATGGTGCGCTCTCTACTAATTGGTTGACTTTCTTCCATGCCCTTCCAAACTAAACACTAAAGTAAATAGTATAAGAGAATTAGAGTCGAATGATTGCTAAATATTAGATTTGACTAAAACTCTATACCTTCAATATCAGCAATCGTTTGCATATCCTTGTCGCCTCGACCAGATAGATTGATGACAATGCATTTATCGCTAGACCATTCTTTAGCTAATTTAGTGGCATAGGCAACAGCATGAGCAGACTCAAGTGCAGGTATGATTCCTTCTATTTTTGTTAGCAAATGGAATGCCTCAAGCGCCTCCTTGTCTGTTACTGATGTATACTCAGCTCTGCCAATATCTTTGAGATATGCATGTTCTGGACCAACGCCTGGATAATCAAGTCCAGCAGAAATTGAGTGGCCCTCAATAATTTGACCATTCTCATCTTCCATCAGGTATGTTCTGTTGCCGTGCAATACGCCCACACTTCCAGCACAAAGAGGTGCGGCATGTGCATCTGGCCCTTTTTCAATTCCATGTCCAGCTGCCTCAACACCAATGATTTGAACAGAAGAGTCCTCAATGAACGGATGGAAAAGCCCAATCGCGTTAGAACCTCCACCGACACACGCGACAACTGCATCTGGAAGACCACCAACCTGCTCATCAAACTGCTCTTTCGCCTCTTTCCCAATAACACTTTGAAAGTCTCTAACCATCATAGGGTATGGGTGAGGGCCCGCCACTGTTCCAATAATGTAGTAGGTATCATCAATGTTGGTTACCCAGTCTCGCATTGCTTCATTTAGCGCATCCTTTAGTGTTTTAGATCCAGAAGATACAGGCACAACTGATGCGCCCAGTAGCTTCATGCGATAGACATTTTGTGCTTGTCTAGCAACATCTACTTCTCCCATATATACTATACACTCAAGACCTAATCTTGCAGCAATTGTAGCTGATGCGACGCCATGCTGACCTGCACCTGTTTCTGCAATAATTCTAGTTTTACCCATTCTTTGAGCAAGAAGTGCTTGACCAATTGTGTTATTAATTTTATGAGCACCTGTATGGTTCAAATCTTCACGCTTCAAATAGATTTGCGCACCACCAACGTGTTTACTTAGGTTTTTAGCATGGTAAAGAGGGCTCTTGCGACCAACATAATGCTTAAGATCATCCTCAAACTCCTTAAGGAAATCTGGATCATCTTTATATTTTTCATAGGCTTCCTTTAATTCTGTTACAGCAGCCATAAGGGTTTCTGCAACAAAAATGCCACCGTATTGATCAAAATGACCTTTTTTATCAGGGAGGTTATAGCTCATGAAATAGTATTTCTTATAAAAGCTACTATTTTATCAATATCCTTTACTCCTGGTGCACTTTC
>CAZESR010000098.1:0-3274 GCA_964515065.1 uncultured Piscirickettsiaceae bacterium | reverse complement strand
ATTTAGACCTAGTTGCTGAGCATATTGTGAACGCTTCGTTTTGGAATATGGGAGAGAACTGCTCAGCAAACTCACGACTTATCGTTCAAGAAAACATTAAGGAGGCTTTACTTGAAAAAGTACTTGCTCATCTTAGAGATTGGAAGACTGGTGACCCACTTGACCCTTCAAATTATCTTGGATCTTTGGTGGATGAGGAGCATTTTAAGAAAGTCTGTAGCTACTTGAAACAAGACAACATATTGGTTGGCGGAACGACTGAAAAACCTAACTATGTTCTCCCCACTATTGTCGACCAGGTAGATCCAGATTCCAAGATTGCTCAAGAAGAAATTTTTGGGCCTGTACTCTCTGTGATTACTGTTAAGTCGTTCGATGAGGCAATTGCAGTTGCAAATAATACTGAGTACGGATTGGCTGCCAGTGTTTTCACTTCGAATGGTAAAAAAGCAATCAGAGCTGCAAGAGCTATAAAGGCAGGAACAGTGACAGTTAATTGTTATGGTGAAGGTGATATGAGTACGCCATTTGGAGGGTACAAACACTCTGGTTTTGGCGGTAGAGATAATTCAATCCATGCGCATGATCAGTACACTGAACTCAAAACAATATGGATTGATCTCTCTGATCGAGCACCAGAAGAATCGGTAGATTAAAAATTAATGAATCAGATTAAGTTACCTAAAAATCCCGGTGATACAGGCTGGAAGGAAATCCTCCCTAAAAGAAAGGTCAACTCAAAGCTTTCTGATCATATCAATGTTGACTACTTGATTATTGGCGGCGGATTTGCTGGCCTATCTGCAGCTAGGCGTTTAAATCAAATCGATAATAAAGCAAAAATTGCTCTGCTCGAAGCCTGTGAAATTGCAGAAGGGCCCGCTGGTAGAAACTCAGGCTTTATGATTGACTTGCCTCACAACTTAGCTTCAGATGATTACGTAGGAAGCCTTGATAAAGATCGTGAACAAACCCTAATTAATCGATCCGCAATTGAATTTGCTAAAAGTGCATCTCAAGAATATGAAATGCCACCTGAAGCAATTCAACTTGCTGGAAAAACGAACGCAGCCGCAACTCCAAAAGGTATGAATTTCAATACAGAGTATGCGAAGCACCTAGACAAGACTAGCGAAAGCTATAAGATGCTCGACTCTAAAGAAATGAAAGACCTGACCGGAATAGATTATTACCTAAATGGTCTATGGACACCAGGAACAGCTATGCTTCAACCTGCACTCTACATTCAATCATTAGCAGATGGTGTTTCTAGTAATTCTAATGTAACCATCTATGAAAACTCTCCGGTCATTTCTCTTGAAGAGGAAGGAATGCATGATGGACAAAAAGTATGGAAGGCTAAAACCAGTCTTGGATCAATATCAAGTCCAAAAATTATATTAGCAGTCAACGGAATCGTAGAACGCTTTGGGTATTTTCAAAAAAGGCTAATGACTATTTTCACATACTCGTCCTTAACTAGAGAGTTAACTAATGACGAAACCAATATGCTGGGTGGCTCCTCTCAGTGGGGATTAACCTCGGCTGACGCTATGGGCTCATCAGTGAGACGCATTTCTGGAATGGGTGGTAATAGAATTCTAGTTCGAAATAGGTGGTCATATAACCCAAGCATGGAAGTCTCAGATTCATTTATGAGTTCAGCTGCCATTAGTCACAACGAATCATTCAAAGCACGATTTCCTATGCTTAAGAAAGTGTCCATGGAATACTCCTGGGGAGGACGTCTATGCCTGAGTCTAAATAATGTTTTTGCTCAAGGAGAAGTTGACGAAGGCATCTACTCTGCATGCTGTCAAAATGGACTAGGAACAGCAAAAGGAACTGCAATAGGCATCATAACTGCAGAAAAAATTACTGGGGCCATTAATAGTCTTGTACCCGACTTTGTTGATGAGGAGGCGCCTAAAAAAATTATGCCAAAACCATTCATGTGGCTGGGTGTAAATAGTTATATGCGCTGGAAAGAACTTATGGCAGGAAAGGAAAAGTAATCATTTGATGCATATCCATTAGGGCAAAAGAACAAGCTTACCCACATACTTTTTTGACACAAAGTCTTTTTGAGCAGTGATAATATCTTTTAAAGGATACGTCTTCGAAACGAGAGGCTTAATTTCATTTCTTTCGATGTATCCAATCAAATTTTGAAAAACTTCTCGATTCTGAAATGTGCAGCCAATTAAAACCAGATCTTTTAAGTAAAGTGTCCTAACATCAAGCTCAACAATCGGCCCTGCGATGGCTCCAGCAGTTGCATATCTTCCGCCTTTTTTTAACACATCTAACAGACAACCCCAGTTTTCTCCAGCCACAAGGTCAATAACCACATCCATGGTTTCATTGTCTATCGAATCCTTTAATTTATCCTCTCTATGAATGACTTCATCTGCGCCTATATCAATAACTGCAACTGACTTAGCTTTGCTAGATATAGCAACTACTTTGGCACCTCGTCTCTTAGCCAGCTGAATAGCGGCTGACCCAACACCACCGGAAGCACCAGTTATGAGGACAGTCTCGCCCTCTTTGACACCTGAGCGCTCCAGTAGGTTTTCTGCTGTTGAGTATGCACAGGGTATGGATGCCAGCTCTGCATCGCTCCAGTTACTTTCAATCTTAAAACTCTCATCACTAAAAGCGAGCATGAATTCTGCAAACGCACCATTACACTCTGAGCCCATCGTCCAGCATTCAAAGGGCCTGTAATCCACAGCATACTGCTGCATCGTTCTAACCAAAACCCTCTCGCCAATTCGCCCAGCATCAACACCCTCTCCAACAGCAACGATTTCACCACAGCAATCTGCGCCCTGAATAATCGGAAATTTTAAAGGCTCACCTGACCAGCTACCGTCATCATCTTTTCCTTGAGAGTCTTCTGCGCTAGTTTCCCCTATAACTGACTTTGAGTACCAAGCCGTTCGGGTGTTAATATCAGTATTGTTAATACCTGCTCCCAATACTTTAATCAGTACTTGGTCAGAACTGGGTTGAGGAACTTCAACATCATCGCTGAATTTAAGCACCTCGTAACCGCCATGGCCAGTTGTCAAAACCGCGCTCATCTTTTTTGGAATAGTGCTCATATTAATTAGAGTAATAGGTCTGATTCAAATGGATAACTTGTCAAAAGCTCATATCCATTATTGGTGATTAAAACTTGTTCCTCAAGTTTCACTCCAGGCCCACCACTAAACCTACCAACATAAGTCTCAACACACATCACCATCCCAGGCTGCAGAACCCCATC
>CAZESR010000097.1:0-3296 GCA_964515065.1 uncultured Piscirickettsiaceae bacterium | reverse complement strand
ATTGAAGCGAGCGACCTCAAGTTTGATGTTCTCTTTGGGCCTGCCTATAAAGGAATCCCTCTCGCGTCAGCCGCCTCAATAGCTCTCAATGACTCTTTCAATAGAAACGTCCCATACAGCTTTAATCGAAAGGAGGCTAAAGATCATGGTGAGGGTGGAAGCATTGTTGGGCACCCTTTGGAGGGAGACATACTCATCATCGACGATGTCATTACAGCTGGCACCGCTATACATGAGGCCCAAGAAATAATTCAAAGCTCTGGCGCCACAGCCAAGGGCGTGATTGTTGCACTTGATCGTCAAGAGAAGGGCAAGGGAGAACTCTCAGCAATCCAAGAGGTTGAAAAAGTTTTCGGAATCAGAGTTCTAAGCATCATCAGTCTCAATCATATTATTGACTATTTAAAGTCAAACAATGATTCCAAAATTCTAACTCAAATTGAAAGTTATAGATCTCAATACGGGATAAGTTAGACTGGTTCCACGATGAAGGTTGAGGATTCGACACCAACTATTTTGACTGTTTGACCCACGATTAGATTTGACCCCTTCGCAAACCATAGTGACTTACCTATCTGGACCTTAATAACACTGTCTTCTATTGAGCTGACTTTACACTCTTTGCCGATATAGGATTTTGCCTTTTCATGGAGCTCGTCATCGACAGTCTTGACAGGATAGAAACGTTTCGCAAGATAAGTGGCAGAAAAAGCAAGAGCGATAAAGATGAAAATCTGAAACAAGCTTCCAGTCTCCGGCATAAGGTAAAAAATGATACTGACCATAATGGCTGATGCTCCAATCCAGAGCAGAAACAAGGTCCACAAAAAAAGCTCAATAATAATCAGCGAAAGGCCTAAAACCAGCCAATGCATAAAGTTTAAACTTTCAAACATCATCTCCATGGCAGTAATTTTATATTCTTTATATTGAGACGTTAAATTTTTCTTTATTTTTTCTCAAGTTTGGTTCATAATGCGATCAGGAGGAAAGTTATGAAATCAGAAAATAAAGCGTTGATTGAACAGTTTCATAGGGATGGTTACCTCTTCTTTGAAAATGCCATTACCAGTGAACAACTCGTATCACTAAATTCTGAGCTAGCCAAGTGGGTTGAGGAGAGCAAAAAACACAAAGAACCCTTCGGCAGGATCATGGATGGCCGGCCGAGGTTTGATCTCGAGCCAACTACCCATTCTGCTGAATCACCTGCGGTTAGAAGGATTACTTCGCCTGCAGAAATCTCTGACGTTTGTCTTGATGTTGTAAAAGACAATAAAGCGCTAGATCTGGTTGCTGAGATTTTTGGTCCAAACATTTCTCACTTGGGCAACAAAATAAATCTCAAGTTGCCTGGTGCCGGGACTGAGGTCAAGTTTCATCAAGACTTTCCTTTTGAGCCTCATTCAAATGAAGATATTATGACAGTTCTGTATTTTTTGGATGATGTGACTTTAGATAACGGACCATTGGAGGTTGTTCCGGGCACACATAACGGACCACTCTACTCTCATTGGCAGGACGGTGTATTTACGGGAGCAGTTGATGACAAGGTTATGGAATCAAACAAGGATAAGGCTCTAAGCTGTACTGGAAAGGCTGGCTCAGCCTACCTTATGCATTCTAAATTGTTGCACGGTTCAGCATCAAATCAATCTTCAATGCCGAGGTCTTTATTCATTATCACTTACAAAGCAGAGGACGCAGTAGCGCTCTCTCCAAACCACTTGCCAAGTGACCTCGTTGGAATGGTTGTCAGAGGAAAAGAGACTGGAATGGTTAGGTGTACAAGTTATAGCGTTGAGTTGCCAGAGTACCCTAAAGAGGTTTCATTTTTTGGGCAACAATCCAAAAGTAAAAATATGGCCATGTAGGCGTGTTCGATATAGCTTTATAAAGTTATATTCTGAAAGGAGACAAAAATCGATTCAATAAAAAAAATTTCTATAGTCGATGATGAATTGGTCATAGACTGGAGTGACGGAAAAAAAAGTTCTCTCTATAGCTACTGGCTAAGAGACCACTGCCAGATGCCCGAATCAAGAAACAAGAATAATGGGCAAAGACTATTCAGCGTCAAAGATTTACCCTCCAGTGTATCTATTGAAAAGGCTTACATGGATGACGAGGGAAATGTCTGTGTAATGTTTCAACCCGAAAATCACTTTTCAGTCTTCACGCAAGAATGGCTTCGATCTAATTGCTATGATTTAAACAATCACTTCGAAGATAGGAGCGAAAAGACAAAAAAGCTTTGGCAAAAAAATAGTTTTGAGACTGGACTTCCTCTAATCAAATACGACTCCATGAATGAAAGTGATGCGCAGTTATCTGCGCTTCGCTCGTTAAGAGATATAGGGTTCTTTGTATTAAAAGGCGTCCCAACTGTTGAAGGTGAAGTACTGAAAGTCATCAGTAAAATGGGATACACCCGTGAAACAAACTATGGGGCATTGTTTGAGGTGAGAACCGAAGTCAACCCAAACAATCTGGCCTATACCAATATGGGGCTTGGCTCTCATACGGACAATCCCTATAGGGATCCTGTCCCAACTGTCCAATTGCTTCACTGTCTTGAGAGTTCTACCGAGGGTGGAGATTCGATCTTGGTTGACGGATTCAAAGCGGCCTCAATTCTTCGCGATGAAGACGAAGAAAACTTTCTAACTTTGACAAGTAATTGGATCAATTATCGATTTTCTGACTCTAAAACTGATCTTCGTTCAAGGGTACCGATGATAGAGCTAAATGACAATAATGAAATCATCAAGGTCAGATACAACAACCGCTCTATCGATACGATTAAAGTGCCAAAAGATAAGATGAAATCTTTTTATAAAGCTTATCGTCACTGGAGTGAGGTCATTGAGAGAGATGAATTGAAGGTTCAATTCAGGCTTTCCGAGGGAGACTTAATGCTGTTTGATAACACTCGAGTAATGCATGCCAGAACTGAATTTTCTCAAACAGGAAAGCGTCACCTTCAGGGCGCCTACACAGACCTCGATGGACTTTATAGTCTCCTAAATACTCTTGAAAACAAAAATGAATAAGATCAATTCAACAAATATTGTAGACCTTATCGAAGACGTTTTTCTAAGACGAGGGGCCGAATCTTACCTTGGTGAGCAGGTCACGATGGCACAACACATGCTTCAAGCAGCTCAATGCGCTGAAGAATCGGGCGCAGATAATGAGCAAATAGTGGCAGCCCTTCTTCATGACATAGGGCATTACAAAAACGAAATTCCTGAATCATCATTAGCAAAGGGCGTTAACAATTTTCACGAGGAGGC
>CAZESR010000096.1:0-3392 GCA_964515065.1 uncultured Piscirickettsiaceae bacterium | reverse complement strand
AATTGGCAAAGGATCAACTACGTCAAAAACGCCGCGCCGAAGAAAACGGCGAATAAATTTCAAAACTCACCCCAATAAATTAATCATTTTTACCATGGTGATCATCACCCGCTCGCTTTGAAGATAGGGGGATTGGTACGACTATCAGATGATTATTGTACCATAACTTTCACTGTTAGCGCTGTGTATGCTGTTTATTTTATCTTTATAAGAAGGATAAGTGTAAATTACAATACATAGATAATATAAAACAATTAGTAGAGTATTTACTTTAAATTAAAAAGGGCAAATGCATACTAATAAACCTACAATGATATACATGAAATTCCTTGTCCAGTCTGTTGTGATAGCTTAACCCTTAGTCTTGCTTTACAATATTACCATCTCTATCAAGCATAACGGGCTTGTCATAGCCTAGTTTTGAAATACGTTTAAGCTGTGTTTTAGCGTCTCCAGCTATAACATAGTACATTTTTTGACCATTAAACCGTGTTTTGGCTAATATTTTGGCCTCATCAAGCTTCATCGATGTTAAAACTTCTTGCTCTTTTTGTATGTACGTATCATCAAATTTGAATTTACTCATTGTATCTAGCATATTTATCATACTGCTGAGTCTCTCAAAGCGCAATGCGTTGCTTTTGATCAGCTTATTTTTAGTGGTTTCTAGGTCTTCATCGTTATAGGACTCAGGATAGTTATTGATAATATTTTTAAATATCTCTAGGGACTCTAGTGTAACGTTGCTTCGTACTTGTGAGTAGGCATAAAAAGGTGTTTGAAAGGAATTAGGTCTTAAAAATGAACCCGCACCATACGTATAGCCCTTTTCTAAGCGTAAAGTGCGCATAAGTCTAGCTTCCATACCTCCGCCAAGTCTATTGTTGACTACCGTTAGTTTAAACAGCTCAGGATCGTCTCCCGGTATTGTAAGGGTTCCAACGCTGATAGCCGATTGTTTTGCATCAGGTATGTCAATAAAAAATACCTTTGGTTTTGTAGGAGATTGAACGCTGGCAATTCCTGGGATATTTATCTTTTCTCCCTTCCAAGATTGAGAAAGCTGCCCTAACAGTCTTTGGGCTGTTGCTTTTTTTATATCTCCTGCTACATGGAAATGCGAAACTTTAGGTGTGAGATTTGATTCAAAATAATCTTTTAAATCTTGCATTGTTATTGAATTAACAGATTTTTCTGTTCCCCCTAAAGGTATTGATGCGGGATGATTTGGGCCGTAAAGCTGTTTGGCTAGCGCACTAAATGCTACGGACTGTGCATTAGTTTTTCGCTGTTTAATAGAATTAATTCGTCGATTTTTGACAATATCAAACGCTTGTTTATCCCAGCGGGGCTCAGTCAGCATCTCCGTTAAAAGAGAAATAGTTTCGTTGAAGTTTTTTGCAAGAGTATTTCCTACAATATACATACCCTCTAATCCCACCGATGTTGATATGCTAGAGCCAAGCAAATCAATCGCTTCTTCAAGTTCGGCAGGAGTTCTGTCTTTCGTTCCTTCCTTGAGCATGGTTCCCAGTATTAAGGCAACACCTTCCTTGCCTTGAGGGTCAAGAGATTGACCTCCATCGATTCGCATAGTGAATTGAATCATTGGCAATTCATTATTTTCAATACCGTAAAGCTTGACACCATTTGAGAGGCCACCTCGCCAAACTACTGGAACCTCAAATAAGGGTGACTCTCCCAAAGGTGGTTCAGATCTATCATATTTAGTTGGGGTTTTTTCAAATTCAGCCTTTTCTTTTCCGTATTTCATCTTAAAGTCTTGTTCTGCACCAGCTATGATCTTTTCTTCTTTAATATAAGCCTTAAATGAGCTAGACAGAACAAGCTCGGGCTGATCTTTAGGGGCTATGCTGAGATAGATTGCCTCTTTGTCCTTGATATATTCATTATAGACTCTTTCAACATCTTCAACGGTCACATTAAGAATGTTTTGAATGTCTTGACCGATAAAGCCTGGGTCACCAGCGTATTCATTATAAAGACCGAGTTGGAGAGCTTTGTTTAAATTTGTTGAAATACCATTATAGAATTCTGTCTCTTGGCCTGCTTGAATCCTTTTGAGGTCTTTTACACTAACACCTTCATTTTCAAAATTTTCAAGCGCTTGCTTTATTGCATCGTGAACCAGGTCTAGTTTTGTATTAGGATTTGGGCGAACTCTGATGGTGAATTGACCTGCAATCTCAGAGGAATAATTGTATGCAGAAGCCGAAGGAGCAATTCGTTGTTTTTCAACAATCTCTTTATAGAAAGGAGAGTTTTTACCATCTGATAAAAGAGCCGCTAGGGTGTTGAGCGCATATGCGTCCGGATGGTATTCTTCCACTGTTGGAAAAACGATACTCAGCTGAGGGAGTTTCGCAAATTTATCTAAATGGTAGAGATTTTTAGATTCAGATAGACTGGCTCGCTGCGGCTTAGGATCTTCTGTGATGTTTGAAGATGGTTTTATTTCCCCAAACCATCTATCAACCATTTTTTTTGTTTCTTCAATTTCTATATCCCCTGCAACTACTAAGGTAGTGTTACTTGGACCATAAAATTCGTTATAAAATTCTTTCACATCTTCAATGGTAGCCGCTTGAAGATCTTCAAGGTCGCCTATAACAGACCAGCTGTATGGATGTCCTTTTGGATACAGCGCCTTTTGAATGATTCCAGAGCTATGACCATAGGGCTGGTTATCGACTCGCTGTCTTTTCTCGTTCTTCACAACTTGCTTTTCACCTTCAAGTGTCTGTTCATCGACCGTATTAATAACAAAACCCAAAATATCTGAAGCTACCCAAGCTAGTTTTTCCATAGCGTCCTTTGGAACAACGCCATAATAATACGTGAAATCAAAACTGGTGCCCCCATTTCTCTGTCCACCCCAGGTTGGTATAAGCAATCGATGCGCGCCATTAGGTGTGTTTTCTGATGCTGTAAAGGATACATGCTCAAAAAAATGAGCAAATCCTGTTTTTCCCGGTTTTTCTCTATTAGAACCAACATGAACAACAGTTGCCATTGCCACTAAGGGGTCAGAGTCATCTTGATGTAGAATAACAGTTAAACCATTGTCGAGTTCGTATTTCTCATAGTCAATTTTGAAATCAGTCTCTGTGTTAGATGAACAACTCACTAAAAAGTAAATGAGAGAAGTAGATATAATTTTTTTCATTATGTTAACCTAATTTTTTTTAAATGATTTAATTAAAAAAGTGGAAAAGAAAATAGTTATGAAACATATATGGTTTATAGAATTTTTATTATCTTTAAGGTTCGAGCCCAAAAACAAAATTTTCCTCAATTCTTTGAATCCCTGGTTTCTATAGGGAGAAATCCCTCATAAATTAGAGGCTTGTGAAAACCGCCTTACGCACATT
>CAZESR010000095.1:0-3416 GCA_964515065.1 uncultured Piscirickettsiaceae bacterium | reverse complement strand
CAATTCCAGATTTTGCTGACTTAAGAGATTTTAAAACTTCTGACTTGTTAGCACCTAGACTGCTAACAATGCCCATGCCAGTGACAACGACTCTATTCATCAGAATGCTGAAGTATCAGTAAACAAGCCAACTTTGAGGTTCGTTGCTTCATAAATAGTTTTGCCATCAACCTCCATCGTTGCATCAGCAATACCCATATAAAGTTTTCTTGCAATAACTCTTGAAAGACTTACGTTGTAAGTCACCTTTTTGTTTGTTGGCAAAACTTGACCTGTGAATTTAACTTGACCAGAGCCAAGAGCGCGACCTCTGCCAGGGCCACCTAGCCATCCTAAATAAAAGCCAACCAGCTGCCACATTGCATCAACGCCCAAACAACCAGGCATCACTGGATCTTCATTAAAGTGACAATCAAAAAACCATAAATCTTTATTAATATCAAGCTCAGCGGTCATGCCACCTTTGCCGTAGTCACCACCATTTTCACTAATGTTTGTTATACGGTCAAACATAAGCATTGGGGGTTGAGGAAGTTGAGCGTTACCTGGTCCAAACAGTTCGCCTTTGCCACAAAGGATTAAATCTTCATAGGAATAGCTGTTTTGCTTCATAAGGTCTATTAATTTAGGTCTGGATAAATTTTAACATAGTTGAATTGAGCTGAAAATTCAACTTAAGGCCTGATGTCAGCAATAATATCTTCAACATTTTCTAAGCCAACAGAGATACGAATCAGGTTTTCTGAAATGTGTGACTTTCTTTTTTCATCGTCAGTCAGCCTAACGTGGGTTGTTGTTGATGGATGGGTAATTGTAGTTTTGGCATCGCCCAAGTTTGCAGTAATCGAAATCATTCTCGTATTATTTATGAGTTTGAATGCCTCTTTTCTTCCACCTTTAACCTCGAACGAAACAATGCCTCCAAAGCCTGTTTGTTGCTTTTTGGCAATTTCATGATGCGGGTGATTTTGAAGTCCTAGATAGTGTACTTTATCAACAAATGCTTGATCATCTAACCAGTTTGCAAGCTTCATAGCGCCTTCGCAGTGAGCTTTCATTCTTAAGCTGAGTGTTTCTAGTGCCTTTAAGACTACCCAAGCATTAAAGGGGCTAAGGGTAGGACCTGTACTTCTATTAAACGATCCTATTTCATCAACAATAGAGGCGTTTCCAGCAACTGCACCTGCGAGGCATCTACCTTGTCCATCAATATATTTTGTAGCTGAGTGAATGACAAGATCAGCACCAAGTGATAATGGTCTCTGAAGTGCAGGAGACATAACACAGTTATCTACCGCAAGAACAATATCATTTTTCTTTGATATTGCTGATAGTTTTTCTATATCTACAACTTCACCCAAAGGGTTGGAGGGAGTCTCTAAAAGAAATAATTTTGTATTCTTTTGAATACTTTTCTCCCATCCATCAAGATCTGGCAAATCGACAAAGGTAACTTGAATGCCAAATTTATCAATAATACTGTTGAGAAGGACTATGGTTGTTCCAAACATGCATCGAGAAGCGACCATGTGCTCACCCGGCTTAAGAATCGTCATAATCGTTGCAAAGATAGCGGACATACCGCTTGCTGTCGCTTGACACTTCTCAGCACCCTCCAGTGCAGCTAGTTTGTTCTGAAAAGATTCAACTGTTGGGTTGGTAAATCTAGAGTAGACATTGCCTTGGTTGGTATCAAATCGCTCAGCAGCCTGCTCGGCACTGTCAAAACGAAAGCTCGACGTTAAAAAAATTGCAGCTGAGTGCTCTTGCTCGTTTGAGGACTTGTGACCTTCTCGTACTGATTTTGTTTTAAAGCTGTTATCTTTCATGATTTTGATTGTTAGTCCGCATCATTGTAGATCAATTCAGAGCTTTCATTGGTGATATTGCTTTCTTTAGCGTTGTCTGATCTCTTTGCTGCAAGATTATCAAGGTATGGCTTATCAATGTCATTCGTAAGATAATTTCCATCAAAGCATGAGCAATCAAAAGCCTTAATGCTTGGGTTGCCTTGTTTGACAGACCAAATTAAGTCATCAAGATTTTGGTAAATTAACTTATCTGACCCAATCGCCTGACAAACTTCATCTGTCGTTTTATCATGAGCAATGAACTCGTTCTTGCTTGCCATGTCAATACCGTAGACATTGGGGTATCGAACAGGTGGCGCAGCAGAGGCAAAGAACACTTTCTTGGCGCCAGCTGACCTTGCCATCTGGACAATTTCTTTACTGGTTGTTCCGCGCACAATAGAGTCATCGACCAGAAGCACATTCTTGTCTTTGAATTCGAGTTCGATTGCACTTAATTTTTGACGCACAGATTTTTTTCTTTGTTTTTGCCCTGGCATGATAAATGTTCTTGCAATGTAGCGATTCTTAATGAACCCTTCTCGATACTTTACGTCTAATTCGTTGGCCAATTGAAGTGCTGCAGTTCTAGAAGTGTCTGGAACGGGCATGACAACATCAATTGTTTCATCAGCCCACTTAGATTTTATTTTTTCTGCAAGCTTTTCACCCATCCTGAGGCGGGACTTGTAGACTGATATGTTATCAATAATGGAGTCAGGCCTGGCAAAGTAAACGAATTCAAAAATGCAAGGAGAAAGTCTCGATTTTTCTGAGCACTGTTGCGAATGAACCTTACCTTTTCGGTCGATTACGACAGCCTCTCCAGGCTGGACATCGCGAGTTATTTTATAGCCGAGCGCTGTGAGAGCCACACTCTCAGAGGTCAACATGTATTTTGTGCCCTCTTTAGTGGTTCTCTCGCCAAGGATCAGTGGGCGGATTCCGTTGGGGTCTCTGAACCCAAATATTCCGTATCCTGGAATCATTCCTATTGCAGCATAAGCACCCTTAACTCTTTGGTGCAGTTTGGTTACCGCTCTAAAAATATCGTTCTCATTAATTCTATGTTTCCGCTCTTCAGCAATTTCACTGGCCAATATATTAAGCAGTATTTCTGAATCCGAATTGGTATTAATGTGACGAAGGTCTTGCTCAAAGATTTCTTGAGCCAGTGCGTTAGCATTGGTCAAGTTTCCATTATGCGCAAACGCAATCCCATAAGGAGAGTTGACGTAAAAGGGCTGAGCCTCAGCCTCCGAAGAGCTTCCTGCCGTGGGATAGCGAATATGCCCAATGCCCATATCACCGAGCAGTTTTTCCATGTGCTTTGTTCTGAATACATTGCGAACCATTCCGTTACCCTTGCGCATATAGAATCGGCCTTTGTTGGCTGTGGTGATTCCTGCAGCGTCCTGTCCTCGATGCTGAATAATCGTTAATGCATCATAGATGTAGAGGCCAACATCTTTTTTTGTTGTTGACAGGATTCCAATAATTCCGCACATTTTTTTATTCCTTTAAAATTTCACTTTCTATAAACTCAACAACAACATCACCCGGCTC
>CAZESR010000094.1:1779-3469 GCA_964515065.1 uncultured Piscirickettsiaceae bacterium | reverse complement strand
AAGAAGTAATACCTATTTTGAAGGACGCAATTCACAAGTTGTTTGCTTCAGAAAGACTCATATTAGATCCAACGGAAAAGACAGAATTTAGTTTTGATGATTTTAAAAGAGCATGGGAGGATTTTGAAAAATCCCGCACATAGTTATTTAATATTTATTCACTGAGCTGCTCTAAAGTTTATTTAATTTAAAAGGAAAAAATTATGCCAATACATGATCGTAAATTCTATTTGGCATATGCAGAAGCATTGAGCCATCCGGGAGACTTTTCTTCTAACATTGCGAGTTTTTTTAGTGAGGACGCTGAAATTAATGTTGTTCATCCGTTTAATCAGCTCAAAGGTGGAGATACATACCTTAATGAGTTTCTCCTGCCGCTCCAACATTCATTCGAAGGACTCTATAGGCGCGATGATATCTTCATGGCTGGAGAATTTGAGGGACAAAATTGGATAAGCTCAACTGGATATTATGTTGGTCAATTTGTAAGTGATTGGATTGGCATTAAAGCGACGAAAACTCTGAGTTACTTGCGCTATGGTGAATTCCACCGTATCGAAAATGATCAGGCTGTTGAAAGCTATATCTTTCTAGACATTCCAGAACTGATGATTGCCTGTAATCAATGGCCTTTGGATTTGGGTCCAGGGTATTCGCGAGGATACACCGGGCTGATACAGGGGCCAGCGTCACGGGATGGCGTCCTTATAAATTCTTTAGACCCTGCTGAGGGGCAGAAAAGCTATCAAATTGTTACTGATATGCTTGATAAATTAGCGACAAAGGATGAGTCCTGGCGGCCCTATTGGCATAAGAATATGATGTGGTATGGACCGGGTGCGTTCGGTTCTTTTATTGGCGTTGACGAGTTCGCTTCATTTCAGGTCCCATTCGAATCTCAGTTTGAAGGGTGGTCAGGCGGAACAAAAAATAATGGCTTTACAAAACACTTCACAAGATTTGGCGAAGGCAATTACACCTGCTCAGGAGGCTGGCCCTCCTTGACTGGTGTTAACGTCAAACTATTCCTAGGACAGGGCCCTACCAATGAGCGAGTTTTTATGCGTGTTTGTGATTGGTGGCGCCGGGAAAATGAACTTTTAGTTGAAAATTGGGTGTTCGTTGATGTTCCACATGTTTTATTGCAGTTGGGATATGATCCATTACCGACTTGGAAAGAATAGTGAGGCTTTAAAAATAGCTAATTATTGTATCTGATTGCTGTTAAAAAATTGATATTCACTTATTATTCTGAATACGATTGCATTTTTTATTAAATGTTAATATATACTGTGTTATAATTGATTGCAATCGTATGCAAAACTTGAGTATAAAGTTCATCCGATGTGATATTAAGAGTATTTAATTGAAAAAATAGGAGTGTAAATATGTTTTTAAGAAAAATTGCTACAGTTGTAGTTCTTACTACTCTAGCTTCAAGTGCGTGGGCGGGTTGCGGCATTGCTGAAGGAAGAGTGAGTATTGTTGGTAATGAGTTCCCAGCAATCCAAACTGTTGGTGCGGGTGCTATGGAATGTGCTGGTGGCGGTGTTACAGTTGAAAAAAACTTAACAGCTGATCACCAAAAAATCAATGTGCCAGGTATGCAAGGTAATCCAGCTGAATTTACATCAGCGATTGTTGCAAACTCGTCGATTGTTGCACTAATGAATAATGATGTCATTAGACC
>CAZESR010000094.1:0-1679 GCA_964515065.1 uncultured Piscirickettsiaceae bacterium | reverse complement strand
TAAACTTTAATGTTTTGATCTCCTAAGTAGGGGCATGTTTAAAGCGTGCCCCTTCTTTTTATGAAATATAGAGTGTTTAACCATAAGTAACTATGAAGCATAAGACTTTTTTTTGGTTCTTTTTACCTACAGCGCTAGCGATGCTTTTATTCATAGCGTTGCCCCTAACTTCTGTTGTGAGCCAGTCATTTCATGCGCCACATGAGGAGGTATTGCTTGTTTCTGAAATCTGTGATCCATTCGGCTGTGCGACAGAATCGACTATTGACCATCAGGCAACCGAACAACTGAAGAAAGATAAGCCCTTAGGACAGTGGGTTGGATTTGAAATCTATGCTGATCGAAACCATTTAGCCTTTAAAGAGGTTGCCCAGTTCTGGCAGACTAGGTCAAGCTTCACTGGATTTCTTTCCAGTCTCAATAATCTTCAATTTTATAGAGCAATGGGATTCACTTTGACTTATGTCATTGTGGTAACTCCATTGGTTATATTGTTTGGATTGATAATTGCACTGGCAGTCAACTCGCTGCATCGACATCTTAAAGGGCTTATGGTGTTCTTTTCATTACTTCCAATGATTGTAACTCCTCTTGTTGGTTCTTTAATTCTTTTTTGGATGATTGATGCGAGAGGAATAGTTGGCTCAGGACTCCAAGAGATATTTTCAGATCCAAATCTATCATTAAAGGCATCAACTGGATTAACCTGGGTGACGCTGATCGTTTATGGTGTGTGGCATTCTGCCCCTTTTGCGTTTATTGTTTTTTATGCTGGTCTTCAAACAGTTCCTAAAGAAACTTTGGAGTCGGCAATGATTGATGGCGCTACGCGTTTTCAACAAGTTATTCATGTTGTAGTTCCTCATTTGGCACCACTAGTTGCTTTCGTGGCATTAATTCAACTGATGGATAACTTTCGAGTATTTGAGCCAATAGTTGGTTTTAGTGCAGAAGCACATGCAACATCACTCTCATGGATTATATGGAATGATATTGGTCAAGAAATCAGACTTTTTTCGTCTGCAGCAACGACATCAGTTCTGACAATCATCGGAGTTGTTATTCTTCTATTGCCAGTTTTGATAAGAACGTGGCGTGAATTTAATCCGGAGAAATGATATGACTTCGAATCAAAT
Source organism: uncultured Piscirickettsiaceae bacterium (assembly GCA_964515065.1). Lineage (GTDB taxonomy): Bacteria > Pseudomonadota > Gammaproteobacteria > PS1 > Pseudothioglobaceae > Pseudothioglobus. The sequence goes on along the minus strand of CAZESR010000094.1, from coordinate 543 downwards.
TAAGAGACCATTGGGACTTCAGTTATTGATTTATGGCTTTGTGTTACTTTGGTTAATTGTGGCAGCTTTTCCATTTTTTTGGACAATGTGGGGATCCTTTAAGGTAGAGTTAGATTTTTTCTCAAAGGGAGACTGGACACATGCCATATCAGGTGTCAGAACGCAGGCGGTATATGGAGAATCTTTTACAGGTGCAGGCTATGAGGGTGCATGGATTCAGGAAGAGTTTTGGCGCGCTTTTAGCAATACAGCAATAGTCTGTTTTTTTACTGTGCTTACCTCACTAACTATTGCTACTTTGGGAGGGTATGCCCTTTCTAGGTCAGGCTTTCGTTATTCATTTTGGCTTCTAATAATAGCTCTTGTTTTTCGCGCTTTACCACCAATAACTTTGGTTTCAGGATATCTTCTTCCATTTTATGAGTGGAATGTTTGGGGTTTATTGCCCACCACCATCATTGTGTTAGTGGCAATAAATCAGCCATTTACCTTGTGGATGCTTCACTCATTTTTTCAAACAATACCAAAAGAGCTTGATGAGAG
>CAZESR010000093.1:0-3525 GCA_964515065.1 uncultured Piscirickettsiaceae bacterium | reverse complement strand
TTGCTGGGCTTATTTTTGGAGGATTTCTAGCTCTACCTTCCTCTCGTCTTGATGGCCTCTATTACGCACTTTTAACTCTTGGCTTAGCTGAAATTTGTCGCGTATTCATAAGTCAAATTCATGCTTTAACACCAACAAATGGCAGTATAAATGGCGTCTCATCATTCATTCCAGAAGAATGGTATCTACAACGACCAGGATTGTTATTAGGCGCTATCACAGCATTGGCTCTTTTATTGCTTTCTTTATTAATTTATCGTCTAGTTAATGGAGAGATACTAGGCAGACAATTACAAGTAGCAAGGGAAGATGAAGAATTTGCTGAAGCTATAGGCATTAATTATCACTCTGCCAGAATAAAGGTGTTCTTGATTTCATGTGCTGGTTTGGGCTTTATTGGTGCTTTTTATGCTATGTATTTTCGTTCTATTTCTGTTGGTGTCTTTTCATTAGACCAACTTATGTTACTTTTCGCAATGATTGTGATTGGTGGAACTGAACGTGCTGAAGGTGCGGTACTGGGAACCGCGATTGTGATTTTGATTGATCGTGGATTATTCGAATTAGGACCTATGCGCATAGTGATTATTGCTGTTGTGATGATTCTTGTTACGACCTATGCTTCCAATGGAATAACAGGTATTCGACAGCAATTTAGAAATTTTCGACATCGATTTCAAACACAAAAAAGATCTTTAATTACAACAAAAGGAGGTGAAGTTATGCCTGAAGAAGCTACAGATATTCATGACAAACAGCAAATATATTCTCGGCGCTTTGATTTTCGTTTACGTAACTATTTAAAAACCTTAGTGACAGATGATGTGATTGCAGAACACAAGTCTAAGCCAGTAGGACAGCATTCTTATGAATTATCTAGACTATTAAATTACTTTAGAAGAGCTGAAGTGTTAGACAAATATGCAGTTGTACAAATTGGACCACTAAAGGAAGCTAAATATAAAATTTTAGCCTTTACAGGAGCCCCTGAAAAGCCTCCAAGAGTTGTTGATGAGCGAATATATAATAATAAGAGTGAAGCTTATCATGCGATATTTTTAATGCGAATTAATGATCTATTAGAAAGCTAGGAGTTTGTATGGCAAAAATAAGAATTAATGGATACTGTGACCCATTAAATGTTAAAGCTGATAATGAAATTGATTTCATGATTTCAGCTGAAAATACAAAAAAAGTCTCGTCTAAGATTGTAAGACTTGTGCATGGCGATGAAAACCCTCTAGGACCAGGATTTATTGAAAATGAAATAGAAGGTAATTTTCCCAACAACTTGAAAGTATCTAGACAGTTCTCACAAAAAGGCGCATTCGCTAAGGTCAAGGATGATGAAAATATTTTGTCATTAAATAATAGCTTTACTATATATACATTTGTAAATCCTACTAAAGTCAATGGTAAGCGACAATCGATACTTGGAAAGTGGAATATTCATAGCAACCAAGGTTATGGTTTAGGAATAAACCCTGATGGTCATTTCGAATTTTGGATGGGAAATGGAACTTCCATTGATAAGATAACTTCTGAAATTCAAATTCTGGAAAAAACTTGGTACTTTTTATGTGTGACATACAATCATAAAAATAATAAAGTAAATTTAATTCAAAAAGGCAAAGTAAATCGATACAACTCTCATATCGGACCGGTCGTGCCATATGATTACGATTCACATATTTGTGAAACATTTAGACTTAACATTAATCAATGTAAGTTCGATTCTGACTTTATTTGGGCAGGTTCAACAGACTACAATGAAGCTCGTAAATTTTTTGTCAGCAATCTATATAACGGGAAAATAGATCGCTCTGGTATTTGCAAAGGTGTATTAACTGAAGATCAAATAAATCAATTAATGGATGGCAAAAAAATAGATGAAGAGAATTTATTGGCTTTTTGGGATACCACATTAGGTTATACAGAAGAAGGTATTGGTGATATTATCAAAGATACTGGGCCTTATTCATTAGATGCAATAGGAATAAATCGCCCTATTCGAGGAATGACTGGCTGGAATTGGTCAGGAAAAAATGATTGTTTCCGATTAGCTCCAGAGCAATACGGGGGTATTGTTTTTCATGATGATGCAATTATTGACTGTAATTGGACTTCCAATTACAGTTGGAAAATTCCAAAAAACCTCCCAAGTGGAGTCTATGCACTAAAGCTAGATTGCCAAGATATCGAAGAATATATTCCATTTTTTGTTGCTCCAAAAAAACCAAAATCCAAAATAGCTGTTCTATTACCCACATTCACTTATCTTGCTTATGCTAATGAACATCAACCATTTTGGGCTCCAAACTGTCAAACAATCACTGGTCATTCGCCAACCTTGATGCAGTCTGATATTGAAATGCTTAAACTAGCTGAATTTGGCCTTTCAACTTATGACCATCATTCTGATGGTTCAGGGTGCTGTTATTCAAGCTGGAGAAGACCAATTGCAAATATGAGACCAAAACATAGACTTTCAGCGATGGGCTTTCCCTGGGGTTTAGGCGCAGACCTTTCTTTATTATGGTGGTTAGAAAATGAAGGTTATGATTTTGAAGTAATTACAGATCACGACTTACATAAAGATGGTCTATCTTTATTAAAATCTTTTAAAGTTGTAATTAATGGCACCCATCCTGAATACTATTCTGAAAAAATGTTAGACGCTACTGAGGACTATTTGAGTTCTGGTGGACGACTTATTTACTCAGGAGGAAATGGATATTACTGGGTTACTGGAACTAGAGAGAATGAACCTCACTGTATTGAAGTAAGAAAATTAGATTATGGTTCAAGATCCTGGCAAGCTTTTTCTGGGGAAAGTTACCTTACCTCTACGGGAGAACGTTCTGGTCTATGGCGATCTAGAGGCAGAGCCCCACAAAAAATAGTCGGTATTGGCTTAACAGCAATAGGAATGGATGAATGCCAACCTTTTGAAAGAATGCCAGACTCCTTTCATCGAAGAGCAGATTGGATCTTTAAAGGAATTGGTGAAAATGAATTAATTGGAGATTTTGGCTTAGTTCTTGATGGTGCCGCAGGCGTTGAGATTGATCGATATGATCTGTCCCTAGGAACCCCTCCTCATGCTTTGTTGTTAGGGTCTTCACATGGTCATTCTGATAACTATCCTCTTTCTTCAGAAGACATCTTCTTTTCTCTGCCTGGAACGGGAGGAACTGAGAATGATCGAGTTCGAGCTGATATAGTTTTCTTCAATACAGCTAATAATGGTGCCTGCCTAAGTATTGGATCAATTGCATGGAGTTCCTCACTACCCATTAACAAGGGAGATAACAATGTGGGCCAATTAATGAGAAATGTTATTAATGCTTTTTGCAGTGAAGGTGAATTACCAGGAAGTAAATATGATGGCGATGAAAAACTTTGGCGCTAGTTGGCAATTATTATTGTTTGTCTCGATTTATTTATAATTCTGGTTTTCTTCAAGAACGTGGTGCTTAAAAACTTCGCCGCGCTCATTAAAATCAACAAACATATCAAAACTTG
>CAZESR010000092.1:0-3614 GCA_964515065.1 uncultured Piscirickettsiaceae bacterium | reverse complement strand
GCAAAACCAAGAATGTACGCCTTGAAAAAAACTGAACAGGAGAGTGGAGTGAATACCTTAGCCGCTATCTGTTCTATCTGCAAATCACAGTTTTCAAAAGTATTACCTAATTATGATTTCGATCCATACATGGTTGTGAGTGTTCATCAGCTCGTCAGCGAGGCAATTGTTCTTAAAGAGAAAGCAGACCAAAAAGATTAATCAAGCTCTTGGTAATAATTCACTATTCCTTGATAAATTGACTGAGCAATTTTTTGTTGCTGCCTTTTGTTGGTCAATCGTTTTTCTTGGGTAGGGTTGGAGATAAAAGCAGTCTCAACTAGAACAGAAGGTATCGAGGGTGACTTCAGGACAACAAAGTTGGCTTTTTGCGGTATTTTTTTATGAATAGGGCCGATTTTATCGAGCTGAGCAATAATTTCTTGAGCCAGCTGAAATGATTGTTTCTCTTTATCTTTTCGTGAATAGTCAGTCAATATATTCTTCAAAAATTGATCATTGTCAATGACTGTTTCAACACCTCCAAACTGGTCTACTACATTTTGCGAGGCCTCGAGTTGCTTGGCGAGTTTACTGTTGTTTCCTTTTTCACTTAACGTGTAGACTGAGGCTCCTTTTGCACTAATGCTTTCAACTGAATCCGCGTGGATAGAAATAAACATTGACGCTTTTTGTTGTTGTGCTATTGTTAATCTTTTTGTCAGGGGCACATAATAATCCCCGCTCCGGCTGAATACAGCATTCAAATCTTTATTTTGATTAATGATAGCCACAAGTTTTTTTGCAATTGCTAAATTGACATTTTTTTCTAGTGACTTATTTCTTCCAACTGCCCCAGAATCTTCACCACCATGACCGGCATCAATTAGAATGATTTTTTGACCCCTTAAAGAAGGCGGGTTATCTGTTTTAGTAACTTTTTTTGTCACTTTTAGTTCTGAGTCAATAATATCAACTACCAGTCTATGATGTTTATATTTAGCATTTGGATTAAGAGTAAAGTGCTTTACTTTAAATTTGCTAGTGATATGAACGATTAATTTAATGGTGTTTTTTTCGCGCTTAATTCGAACTTTTTGTATGCGATCATCTTTAAAAAAAATATTTGAAAAAGTATCAGATAAAACTTCAGCATCATCAAAGCTAATAATGACATAATCATTAGAGCTCTGAATATTAAAAAGAGTGTCCTCCCCTTTATCAATAACAATTCTAGTATGATCAGGAGCAGACCAATACCTAAAATCATAGAGCGTTGTTTTGTCTTCCCCAAAAGCGAAAGGTGAAAAAATAATAATAAAGAGGCTTATCCAGTTGCGCATTTTTTTATTGATTTACCCAGCTCAGATTCAAATTTAATTTTGGCTTCTCTGGTATCTCCGTTACCACTTAGTTTGATACAAATATCTGCCTTTGCTATAGAGCCCTTTCCTAATTCTGGCCATTCAATCAACTGGAGACAATTGGCTTTAAGATAATCACGAATACCAATATATTCTAATTCTTCAGGGTTACTTAAACGATAGCAATCAAAGTGATGAATGTCAGCCTTTTTATTTTGATAGGTTTCGATTAAGGTGTAAGTTGGGCTTTTTACCTTGTCAAAGCCAAAGTATCTAATAAAGTATTGAGCGAAAGTTGTTTTACCTACCCCCAAATCACCAATTAAATAGATTACGCAGGAGGATTCAATTTGAGAGCAGCACTGAGCAAGTTTTTCTGCTAACTTTTTTGTTTCATCAAGATTTTTTAACTTTAAATCCAAACTAATTGATACAGATACGAGGCTAGAATTCCTATTAGAATTATGCCTCCAAATCGGTTGATTTTTAGCTTAATTGATAGAATTAGAATCAGCAGAGTAAGAGTAATCATATAGACAAAATCCCTACTCATTACTTCACCTGGAATTTGAAATGGCAGAATTAACCCTGGTATTGCCAAAACACCCAAGGTATTAAATAAATTTGAACCAATAATATTTCCAATAATCATCTGATGTTGTTTTTTTAGAGCACTACTGATCGCAACAGCAAGTTCTGGAAGGCTCGTTCCAAGAGCAACGACAGTTAATCCAATAATTAAATCACTGACGCCAAAAGCTAAGGCAAGATTGGTACCACCCCAGACGACAAGTTTGGCGCTAGAAACTAAAATGGTGAGTGAGACCAATAAGATAAGCCATGTTTTACCCTTATCTTTATTGTCAACCGCTTCTTCCGAGATCTCTAAATCATTACTGTTTCCTTTTTTTGATTCACTGAACACATAATAAAGAAATAGAAACAATAAGGCTAAAAGGATCATTCCATCCATAAAACTTAAGAAGTTATCCATCAGTAAAAAACCTGCAAACAAAGACGAAAGAAAAAGAAATACCCACTCTTTCTTTAAGACAGTCTTTTCAACTGTCACAGGGTAAATAATTGCAGTTACTGCAAGTACTAGACCTATATTAAAAATATTCGATCCAAACGCATTTCCGATGCTTAGTTCAGGATGCCCATCCAAAGCTGCTAGACCTGAGACTAACATTTCTGGTGCTGAAGTACCAAAGCCGAAAATAAGTAAACCGATAATCAGCGGAGAAACATTAAAAATTCTAGCGATTTTAGCTCCATTATCGGTAAACGTATCTGCACTCCATATGAGCAGACCAAAGCCAATTAAAAGAGATAAAATTGATATTAACATATTATTGCATTGAATGATTTATTGAACATTATAAAGTCAACGCAGTTTGATATTAAGAAACACTGCGATATGATTTTCTAATAATGCTAGGCCATTTATAATAAATTTCAAAGTTTTTGAAATCATACATTTATAATGCTTGCATGCTTCTGATTACAAGACCCGTTGCACAAACTAAAAACTTAGAGTCAATTTTGTTGGCAAATGGAATTGATTACGCTTTTTTTCCAGCTTTTGAGATCAAAAAGTTTAAGCCCATCGTTATAAAACAAAAATATGATGTGATTATCTTTATTAGCGTTAATGCGGTTAATTATGCTGAAGCGTATTTTAATAAATTGTTTATTCCTCCTTATAAAATTTTTGCAGTTGGACCTGTGACAGCAAATCAACTCTTAAGAAAAAATATTGAAGTCGACTACTATCCTAAGACAAATGCTTCAAGCCAAGAGCTTTTAAAGATGAAAGAATGTAAAGACTTATCAAATAAGAAAATCTTAATTGTAAGAGGTAGGGGTGGCTCTGAAACTTTGAAAGATAATCTAGGCACTTTAAACCAAGTTGACTATTTCGAGGTTTATGAGAGAATTCCATGCGAAGTAACATCATTACACAATGAGTCTATAGAGTCATTTATGAATATACCTGATGGAGTATTAATGGCCACTAGTCATGAAAGCCTCACTAATATTATCCGACTAATTCAAAGTATTTCTACTGACCTTTTTCAAACTATCCAATCAAAGAATATAATCGTCTTTAGTGAAAGACTTAAACTTCTTGCAAAGGGCTTTGGTTTTAAAAACATTGAGGTTACAGACAATCCTTCAGATGAAGATTTAGTTAATTTGCTAGTTAACAAAAAGTAATAAAAAAATCCACAAATATAATTTGTTTGGGTAACATATACAAAACTATAT
>CAZESR010000091.1:0-3850 GCA_964515065.1 uncultured Piscirickettsiaceae bacterium | reverse complement strand
TCCTTATGGAAGTCGATATAGAAACTGGAAACAGAAATCCTGAAAATGCATTAATTAGTAACATATTAATCTATGTTGCTATGGCCTGGTCAATATTCCAACTTTACGTTTCTTCCCCACTCGTTCTTGAGATAACACCCTGGATGAATGCAGATGTAGTCAAGAGAGTTCATGTCTCTTTTGCTGGTTTTTTGGCGTTTCTAAGTTACCCAGCTCTAAAAAGATCATCAAGAGTAAAGATTCCATGGACTGACTGGGTTATGGGATTTCTCATAATCGCTTCTTGCTTGTATTTGGTCTATAACCAGGTTTGGGATTCTAGGGCTTTTGAAATGCGTTTGGGTGTTCCAAACTCGGTTGATTTGTTTTTGAGTGTTATAGGACTTATTCTTCTTTTAGAGGCTACTCGAAGATCTTTAGGCCCTCCGCTAATGGTTGTTGCAATTATTGCTTTGACTTATGCTTTTCTTGGGGCTGGCGGCTATGGAGGGGCTTCATTAAATAAAATTGTGTCCCACATGTGGATAACGACTGAAGGAGCATTTGGTATCGCTGTTGGAGTCTCAGCAAGTATGGTTTTTCTGTTCGTTCTGTTTGGTGCGTTATTGGAAAGAGCTGGTGCTGGTAATTATTTCATACGTGTAGCCTATTCACTCACAGGCCATTATCGCGGAGGACCTGCAAAGGCTGCAGTGGTCTCTTCTGCTATGACTGGAATGATTTCTGGATCATCCATTGCTAATGTTGTAACGACTGGCACATTTACAATTCCATTAATGAAAAGAGTTGGATTCCCATCTGAAAAAGCTGGGGCAATCGAAGTGGCATCATCTACGAATGGTCAACTAACGCCACCAATTATGGGTACAGCTGCATTTCTAATGGTTGAGTATGTAGGAGTTTCTTACATTGAGGTAATTAAGCATGCTTTCTTGCCTGCTGTCATTTCTTATATTGCACTTATCTATATCGTTCACCTAGAGGCATTAAAGTCTGGAATGGAGGGTCTTACAAGAACTAATAAGCTCAATAAAGTGGATAGATTAATTGGTATATCAAGTGTTTTGATTGTTCTGGGAGCGCTTGTATGGGTTCTTCCACCTCTCTTTGAATTTTTAAAAACAATAGCTGGAGAAGCAACTACATTGATTGTAGCATTAATTATGGTTTTAAGTTATCTCGCACTTTTGTATTCAGTATCAAAAATGCCAGATTTGCCGTCAAGTGAAATTATTGAAATCCCTGAAATTGGAAAGACTGTTAAGGCGGGTTTACATTTTCTTCTTCCAGTTGTTTTATTAATTTGGTTGTTAACTGTTGAACGATTTTCGCCCGAAACTTCGGTTTATTGGGCGACCATGTTTATGATGTTTATAGTTCTAACACAAAAGTTTATTCTAGCAATATTTCGTGGCCAATCAAATCTCACCTATCATATTATTTCAAGTGTCGAGGATTTAAAATTAGGTTTTGTAAATGGCGCTAGAAACATGATTGGTGTTGGTGTTGCAACAACTGCTGCAGGAATTATTGTTGGTACTGTTACATTGACCGGGGTTGGACAGTTAATTATTGGCTGGGTTGAATTTATTGCTGCTGGCAACCTATTTTTAATTCTACTTTTTACAGCAATGATAAGCCTTATACTAGGAATGGGCTTACCTACTACTGCAAACTACATAGTAGTCTCAAGCTTAATGGCTCCCGTTATTATGAGTTTAGGTGCAGCTAACAATGTGGCTATACCTCTTATAGCTGCCCACATGTTCGTATTTTATTTTGGTATTTTGGCTGATGATACGCCACCAGTGGGACTTGCTGCTTATGCAGCGGCAGCGATTTCTAAGGGTGATCCAATAAGAACCGGAATTCAAGGCTTTATTTATGATATGAGGACAGCTGTTCTTCCTTTCATCTTTATATTCAATACACAGCTACTTATGATTGGCATAGATAGCACAATAAGTTTTATATCAGTTGTTGTTTCATCTGTTATCGCAATTTTACTTTTTGCTGCAGCGACTCAAGGATACTGGCTTGTTAAAAATCGATTATGGGAAACTCTATTAATGCTGATTGTGGCATTTATGTTCTTTAGGCCTGGTTATTTTTGGGACAAAATTGATCCCCCATTTGAAAAAATATCGGGTAATGAATTGTTTACTGTGGCAGACAAAATGAGTGAGGGAGATTCAATCCGTTTTGTTGTAGAGGGAGAGACTCTTGAGGGTGTTGAAAGAAATTATACTTTTTTGTTGCCTTTAGCAGAGGGTGACTCAGGAAGAGAAAAAATTAATAATACTGGTTTACAAATAGATGATCTATTTGGAGATATGGAAGTAGCAATGGTACTTCCAGGAATTTCAAATAATCGAGCAATTAACAAGCAGGTTGAATCAATAAAAGTAGCAGGAGTTGATAGTGGATGGATCATCACATCTGTTCTTCAAAAGAGAGAAACTATGCCTAAGCAGATTGTTTATATTCCTGCATTACTCTTGATTGGATTTGTTGGAATAGTACAATTAAGAAGAAGACGAAGAATGATTAATTAGGTTGTAAAAGTTTTATATGAATATACAAAATAACATAAAAAGTTTAAAAACTTCAGCCACTCTAGCTATCAATGAGCTCTCTAAACAGCTTATTGAGGAAGGTAAAGAAGTTTTTATGTTTGGGCTTGGTCAGTCACCGTTTCCTGTGCCCAAGGTGATCGTGGACGAATTAAAAAGTCATGCCCATCAAAAAGATTATCTAAATGTTTCAGGTTTATTGGAATTAAGGGAGCAGGTTGCGAATTATCACTCCAAAAAAAACCACTATCATTATGATTCAGAAAATGTCATTATTGGACCTGGATCAAAAGAGTTAATTTTTCAAACTCAACTAGCTCTCGATTGTGATTTGCTTCTTCCAAGTCCAAGCTGGGTATCATATGAGCCACAAGCTCAAATAATCAATAAAAAAGTTCATTGGATTAATGCCATTGCAGAAAGTAATTGGCACCTTACTCCTGAGGAGCTCGACAAATCTTGTGAGAAACTAAAATCAGTTGATAAGCTACTTATTTTGAATTCTCCAAACAATCCATCAGGAACAATCCACAACAACCTCAAAGAGTTTGCTAGAGTTGCCAAAAAACATAATATCATCATTATTGCTGATGAGATATACGCTGAATTAGATTTCACTGGTGAATATAAATCTCTCACTCATTTTTATCCTGAAAATACTATTATCAGTTCTGGGCTCAGTAAATGGTGCGGTGCTGGAGGTTGGAGAATAGGTACTTTAACTTTTCCAAAGGAGCTGAGCTACATTAAGGATAGCATTAGAAATATTGCTAGTGAAACTTATACTGCTGTGAGTGCACCAATCCAGTTTGCAGCAATTAAGGCATATTCAGAGGACCACTCAGAGTTTCTAGAAAATTCTAGACTAATTTTAAAAATGATTGCAGACTTTGTCCACAATGAATTGTCTTCTGTTGGTGTTAGTTGTCAAAAGCCACAAGGCGGTTTTTACATGATTTGTGACTTTTCAAATATTTCTAATTTAGCTAAGAAAATTAATGATGACAAAATACTTTGTCAAACGATACTAAATGAAATAGGATTTGCAATGCTTCCTGGCTCTGATTTTGGATTGGAGGGAGATAAATTGCTATCTCGTATTGCATTTGTAGATTTTGATGGTGAAGAAGCGCTTAGAATAATTTCTGAAGTCGATTTATCTGCAAATGAGTTATTAAATATAATCTGTCCAAAGATAGTTAAAGGTATCTCAATCCTTAAAAATTGGATAAAGAATCAATAAAAATCATAATATTAATTTAATGGTCACTTCAAGT
>CAZESR010000090.1:0-3871 GCA_964515065.1 uncultured Piscirickettsiaceae bacterium | reverse complement strand
TGGCGGTTGATATTACCCCGGTCCGACCAGAGTCCGAACAGTTAATTAATCAAGCTATTATTAAAAAAGCGAAGGCAGATGGCATGGAAAATGAAATCAGAATTGATAATGACGGCAATCTTCAAAATAGAGATGAATTGCTACAAGAATTTATTGCACAACTCTCTACTCAGAAACCTGCTGCTGCAATGTCTAAATCAACTCCTCAAGCTCAATATTCCTATCAATCAGATATTATGTCAGAATTGCTTGCAGAGCTAGAGATTGCTGAATTTGAAGCTGAATTAAGAGCTGAACTAGACCTTAAATCGCCTTCAACAGTAAAACTTGCTAAAGCCTCTCAAACAGCTACCTATTCAGAGCTGTTGATGTATATCGGGCTGTCTTTGTTGCTATTCGCGCTTGCTCTTCGTCGAAGAGTGGCGCTATGAAGAGGCTGATATTATTGATAGCTGCCTTGGGGCTTAGTTTTTTAGCGTATGGCGCCTATATTCCTGCAAAAGCGGTCTTGGCTCAGTATTTGATTAATGATGCCTGGAACGACTCGATACGCTCAGGAGAGAGCCATAAGCCCTGGAAATGGGCAGATATGCATCCGGTCATGAAGCTGAGCTCTGACAAACACAAACAAGAGCTCATTGTTCTCTCAGGTGACAAGGGTAACTCACTCGCCTTTGCTCCTGGATACAATCTATTTAGTTACATGCCGAACCAGGGCGGTACTACGGTTATTTCAGGGCACAGAGACACCCACTTTGAGTTTTTACAGGACGTATCAATCAGTGACGTCTTTGAGCTTACAGATCGCAACAATAAGACAGCAAGCTATCGAGTGAGCGACATTAAGATTATTGATGCGACGAAGCAGGACATAGTCATCCATTCAAACGAAGACGAACTCAAATTGATTACTTGCTATCCGTTTGATGCTGTAGTGGCTAGAGGACCCTTGAGGTATGTCGTTACCGCCAAAATGATATGAAGATAAAAGTTGCTCCAATTCGCAAAGATTCTAAATTTATTAGCAATAAGGTCTTGCTGATGTCGGTCATCTTTCATGTGGCGTTATTTGTTTTAGTGAGTATCGTTGAATTAGTGTAAGGAGAAAAAACTTGGCAATAATCATCTCTATATTTTGGCTGTTCATGCTAGTTTATGGATTAATGTTATTGCGCTCTTCAACCAAAAGAAACATTGGAACAACACTGATTACTTTGTTCTTCTTTCCAATGATTCTGTATTTGATTTTGACAGTTATTTTTCAAATATTCTTTGGATTAAGTATTGTTGATCTCTATAGAATCGGATGTGGTATGAATGCTGTTCACTATACCGAGTGCTATCCGCAGGGGTATTTTCCAGAATGAATAGCCTAATCAAGAGTCGTCACGCAAAGGTAAGGCAGCAGCAACGCCATATCACTGACAGCGCTCTTGATTTATTGATGAATTATGGCGTTAAAAAAAGACAGAAGGGAGGGTGTGCTGTCATCTACTTGAACAAAAAAGGTAAACAAATAGCTATCAAAAAAGATATTAAACCCAACATTTGTGGCATTGTTAACTTGACAGACAATGTGCTTATTACGGTGCAGTACAGATACAAGCGAATCAAAAACTATTAACTACTAAGATGATTAAGTATTAATAAGGCTAATGGGATTAATTATATTGCTCGGTTTTATATGGCTAGCTTTGCCTCAAGACAATAAGAAGATAGCTGATATTCAATTCCTTTTAATCTGGATATTATTGCTATTACTGTTCTTGACAAGTTTCGCCATTACTATGACACCGGGTTTTTGTCCAGATCTCGATGGTTGTATATGAAAAAACTAACAAGAATGGAGAATAACTAATGTATTCCTTGCCACTCATTTATTTAGCTGATTTAATTCTTAATGTTGTTTTTAATTTCGTTCTTGGTTTTGTAGGTCTTCTAACTATTCCATTTATTCTAATTCTTGGCGATTTTCCAAATTAATGGAAATACTAGCATCAGTTTTTTTGTGGTTGGTGTCTTTAACTGAATTAATTCTTCTTATAGTTCTCTCGATTGTTATGTTAATGGTTGGGTTGGTTATCATATATTTACCATCATTATATTAAATGGGAATAAGAACGACAGTTTTTATATGGGTTGTGTCGATAGCAGAATCAATTATTCTTACTGTTTTAAGTTTCTTCGCTGTCTTGCTTATGCTCTGGACTGCTTCTATGGCTGACATCTTGTCAGATGAGAATGGACAGCATCTTTATTGTGAAACTTCTGATGCTGGAGGAGAGCACTGTTACATGAGAGAATGGAGTATAGTAGATTAGAGAAATGAATCAAAGTAAGGGTGCTTTCTTCAATCAACCTCCATTAATTTTTGCTCTTCAGAATCTTCTAGGTTGCTTAGATGAATCTTTTTAAGATGTAAAACAAGCTCTGGAGTGTATTTTGCTCCTACAAAAATTAAGCCTATAAAGTAAACAAACCAAAATATCTCACCCCAGCCGCGGTAATATTCATCGCTGATCATAAAAGCAAAGGTAAAGAGAGCTGATATGATTGAGGCAATTATTAAGAGTAGTTTTTTGTTTAATAAGAAATTCATTATCTTGCCTGTCATAAGCGTATTAATTTTAATAGTTGCGCCAACTATTAGGCCCATAATGGCTATAAGTGTGAGAGAGGCTATAATAACATTTACAAAAGTATCCATAGTTAATCCTCGCCTTTAAATACTCCTTTAAGTTTTAGAAAAATCAAAGTAAATTTGTCTTGTGAAAACAGTTTCATCTTCAGGACGGGGCAGGGGAGAGGTCTTTAAAACAGCCTTCATTAGAGACTTTTTTATACGATTTGCTCTTCTCTTGTCTATTATGCTGCATTCTTGAATTTCAGCGTCTAATACGTTGCCATCTTCATCTTGTTGAATATAGATTCGACAATCCCAGTTATCGTAGGGAATAACTTTGGTGCTTTTAAGGTTCCAGTTGTTTCTTACCTTGTTAGATATATCTTCTATCCAGGTGTCTTGAACTATATTGAGTTGTTCTTGAATATCATCTAAATTACTCTGATGCATATCTCTAAAAAATTTGTAAGCTGCATACAAATAGAAAGGCGCTATGAATATGAGTAGAGTAACTGCAAGCCATTGCACTTCCAGCAATATCACCACGCTAAGAATAAAAACGGCCATATATATAAATAGCTTTAAAAGATTCAAAAGTTTTTCTTTAATCTTTGAATAATCCATAAAAAGATTATAAGCCATCTTGAACTAAAGTCCAATTTCAAGGAATCAAATGGTAGTATATTACTACTATGAAATTACGCTGTTTAATTCTATTATTAACTTTAATTTTTGGATCTAATGCGTTTTCAGCTCTTCCTCCTTACATTACAAAAGATACCTTTTCGAAAATTTGCAGTAAGAATTACTGCTCTAAAACTTTAAATTCTCAATATATAAGTACTTATTTTCATAAGCAATTCCACAAGGCATTAGCCCTATCTTATTCTAAATCAGGTAATAAATATTCAATTGATTATGTATATTGGTCGTACCAATACCCAAGCTCAATTGAAGCCAAAAGCGCAGCTCTGAATGGCTGTAGAAAATCTGCAAGCAACTGTGAAATTTTTTTAGTTAATAACAGTTATGCTAATGAAAGTTTGCTAAATAAGCTGAATAAAAAAACAAGTTATTCGTCAAGTAAAATCCCTTCGAATGCCTATAAATCTGGAAATGGGTGGAAATGCAAGTCAGGTTATTATAAAAATAAAAGCTATTGTGCCAAACTTCCAACTGGGGGTGTTGCGTATGGAACTGGTGATGGTTTTTACTGTAAGTCCGGTTTCAAAAAATCTGGATTACAAT
>CAZESR010000089.1:0-3890 GCA_964515065.1 uncultured Piscirickettsiaceae bacterium | reverse complement strand
AAACCATCAATCTCTAGGTCGTTGATATTGTTTTGTAACCCCAGTTTTTTAATTTGACTTAGGTTCTCTCCTAAATATGAAGGTGTTTTACTTTTTGATCTTGTCATGAAGATTTATCTAGGTAGGTTTATCTGACTAAGAAAACAGCTCTCAACAAGTGTTTCTGGGCCTTTACTAATTCTTGTTTACTAGCCCCGTCAAATATCATCAATTGCAATGTATGACCGGAACCTATATAGATTCTTGCCGCCGACATAGTCTGGAAATCCTTGGGTAATAGTTTTTCTCTTTTAGCTTTTGAGAGTACATTACGCACTCTTCTATGAAGTTCTTCTAGTAACTTTTGATAGTCTCGCCAGACATCTTCACGAATGCCTGCACTCCAATCCAGCCATACTTTTATCAAATCAGGGTTATCTAAACCAGTCTGAAGGAAAGCTGCCGCTAAATCAGCCAGAGCACCTTGTGCTGAATCTTGATCTAGGGTTACAGTAAATATGTCAATGAGATAATCTTCCACTTGTTTTGTTGCTGACTTAATCAGGTCTTGACGTCTTTTAAAATAAAAATGAACGGTTGATACCGAAACGCCCGCTAATTTAGCAACTTGTGAATGCGTTACCCTTGAAATCCCATGATTTGCAGTCGCTTTAATTATGCATTTTTCTAGCTGCCTTTTTCTTTCTTTTGGAGGAAGTCTTAAATTTTTTTTCACTTTTAACACAATTTTATCATAAACCTTATATGAACCTTAACTAACAACAATGAATATAATCTATCAAGCAAGCAAGCCTAATAATATTCTAAAAAAGAATATTATTACCAAAAAAACCATGAACAGAATAATGTATTTATAGAATAATTATGTATTTACTCAATACAATAGTGTAAACATACAATAGTTATTGACAATACATATAATAATAATAAGCTAATGTTGAAATAGGAGTGTAATTAAATGAAAACCCTTGCTGCAGTTGTTACAGAAATTGGAAAACCATTATCCTTGATGGAATTAGATATTGAGGATCCTAGGGATGATGAAATCCTGGTTCGTATTGTAGCTACTGGAATTTGCCATACAGATCTTGTTGTGCAGGCTGGAATGCTCCCCGTTCCCTTGCCTGTTACCCTCGGTCATGAAGGGGCAGGGGTTGTGGAAAAAATTGGCTCCAAAGTTTCTAAAGTAAAACCAGGTGATCATGTTGTTTTGTCTTTCAATTCATGTGGCTCCTGTGCGAGCTGTAGTGAAAAAGAACCTGCCTATTGTCATGAATTTATGCCACGTAACTTCAGCGCGACAAGAGAAGACGGTAGCACTGCATTATCAAAGGAAAAGAGCCCAGTACATAGTAACTTTTTCGGACAATCTTCTTTTGCAACCTTTTCTCTTTGTCGTGAATTAAATGCAGTCAAAGTGCCTAAAACCATTGACCTCAGTTTACTAGGTCCTCTTGGTTGCGGCATCCTAACTGGTGCAGGAGCTGTCATAAATGCTCTTCCTGTAAAAAAAGGGTCATCTTTTGTAGTTTTTGGTACTGGATCCGTTGGGTTGTCGTCGGTAATGGCAGCACAAATACAAGGAGCCTCCACAATTATTGCCATTGATCTAAATGGTGATCGTCTAGAGATGGCTAGCAAACTTGGAGCAACACATACTTTCAATCCAAATGAAACAACTGACTTAGTAGAAAATATAATTGAACTCACCACTCATGGAGTAACGGCCGCTCTAGATACGACGGGATTGCCGGATGTAATTCGTGATGCTGTTTTATGTTTGGCCCCACGGGGATCCTGTGGAATTCTTGGTGCTTGTCCACCCGATTTTGAGGTCAAGATTAACGAATTACATTTCTTTACAGGAGGGAGAAAATTGATCGGCATTGTTGAAGGATCAGCATATCCCGACACATTAATCCCTAAGCTCATCAACTATTTCGAGGAGGGCCTGTTTCCTTTTGACCGTTTAGTTAAGTTCTATGACTTTGAACACATTAATCAAGCGATTGAGGATTCAGAAAAGGGCAAAACAATTAAAGCTATTGTGAGAATGCAAAATTAATGGCTCGCCATGATTGTACATAATTCTAACAACAAAATTTTCATAATTAAGAGTTGGATAATAAGCGAAGATAAAGGAGAAAAAAATGCAAAGTAGGGACAAGTTTTTTATTGGTAATGAATGGGTATCTCCATCATCAACACAAACATTTGAAGTTATAAATGCTTCAACAGGCGAGTTTGTAGCGACAGCACCTGAAGGGACTAATGCAGATATAGATGCAGCCGTTTCGGCAGCACGTGCTGCTTTTGAGCACGGAGAATGGGCGAATAGTAGTCCTAATGACCGTGCTGTAATAATGGAGCGTTTGCTTGCTGCTCTTGCGAAACGAGGTGATGAGTTAGCTCAGACGGTCAGTACACAAAACGGGATGCCGATAGGACTGAGTACCGCATTCGAAGCTGAATATTCAGCTGGTTTATTGCAGTATTATGCTGAAGAAGCAAAAAATATTGAAACAGCCTTGGATGTACGCCCGTCACAAATGGGTAAGGAAACACAGGTAAAAAAAGTTCCGTTTGGCGTAGTGGCTGCTATTGTCCCGTGGAATTTTCCCGTAACGCTAGCTATGAGTAAAATCGCTCCGGCTATGGCTGCTGGGTGCACTCTTGTTATCAAACCCTCTCCAGGAACAGTGCTAGATAGTTATATTCTAGCTGAAGCCGCTCTTGAAGCCGGTGTTCCAGCAGGTGTCCTCAATTGGGTAGCGGCTGATCGTGATGTTGGCGCATATCTCGTTTCTCATCCAGGTGTTGACAAGGTTGCCTTTACAGGATCATCAGCGGCTGGTCGATTAATTGCAGAAACTTGTGGTGGTTTGTTAAGACCTGTGACTTTGGAGTTGGGTGGAAAATCGGCCGCTATTGTTCTTGAAGATGCAGATATTGATATGTTCATTGAAGGCGTTCCAATGGCTTGTCTGCTCAATAATGGACAAACCTGTTTCAATGGAACACGAATATTGGCACCAAAGAATCAATATCAGAAAATCTCTGAAGCCGTGGCTGATCTAGCATCCTCAATGGTTATTGGCGATGCCATGGATCCAAAAACTCAAATGGGTCCTATGGCTTCAAAACCTCACCGTGAGCGCGTTGAATCTTATATTGTTACAGGAAAAACAGAAGCCAAGCTTATAGCAGGTGGTGGGCGTCCAAAAAATACTCCGGAAGGGTGGTTTGTTGAGCCAACTGTGTTCACTGATGTTGCCAATGATGCTGTTATTTCTAGAGAAGAAATATTTGGCCCTGTACTGTCCATTATTCCTTATGAAGGCGAGGATGAAGCAATCTCTTTGGCTAATGATTCTGAATTTGGTCTTGGGGGGTCTGTTTGGAGTGCAGACAGCGAGCATGCCCTAAAGGTAGCCAATCAAGTTAATTGTGGTACCGTCGGAGTTAATGGCTATGTGCCTTCTATTGGAGCACCATTTGGTGGTGTTAAAGGAAGCGGAATAGGGCGCGAGTTAGGTCCAGAAGCAGTAGATAATTATCAAAGTCTCAAGTCAACTTATATCATGAGCTAACTAGAACCTCTAGGGAGTAACAACCTGAAGAGACTTACTTAGATCAAATTTACAATGTAAGTTGAAAATTGTTTCATGATGTGGGTGTCTCTCCAAGAACATTAAAGCCTCTTGGTTTAAGAATTTTAATTGCGGCTGGAACGATGGTGAGTGCACCTAACATGTTGAAAGCCAATATGATGGCCAAAAGAAGCCCCATTTCAGCCTGAAAACGAATCGGCGATAAAAAACTCCACGACAAGAGCGGCAATATCATTGTCATTGCCGTAACAATAATTGCGATACCGGAGGTATTGAAAG
>CAZESR010000088.1:0-3894 GCA_964515065.1 uncultured Piscirickettsiaceae bacterium | reverse complement strand
AACCTCTATAAAATTTAAATTATCTTCAACATCTTTCTGGCCAAATTTTGGCTTAAATATCATTATAAGAGCTGGGAAAAACAACAAGTCACAGAGCAGCGCCACAAAGATTGCCAAAGAGCCAAATCCACCAATTTTAGCCAAACCTAAATAGTCACTAAAGGTTAGCATAAAAAAACCACAGCCCAATATGAGCGTTGTAAATGTAACCGCCTGTCCAACCTCTTTTATTGTCTCAACCAGTGCAATTTTCATATTGTGATTTTGAGCAAGTGACATTCTGTAATGGCTAATAAAGTGAATTGTATCATCGACCGCAATACCGATAATTAAAGGAGCAATCATTAGCGTGTCTGTATCCAGAGAAATTCCAAGAATACCCATCAATCCAAACGCCAATGTTGCTGGAATCAGATTAGGAATAATCGACATCACACCTGCCTGCAATGAACCAAGAGTTAGCATCATAAGTAAACTGATGACAACTGCTGCTATTGCTAAACTCTTAAATTGATTCTTGCTGATATCATCTGCAAGCCTCATCATCAGTGCAAATGAGCCAGTAATTTGAACCTTTAGCTCTGGATAGATTGCTGTTAGCTTGTTAAACTCGTTGTTTATGTCATTCTGTATCTCATCAAAAAACTCTTTATATTCATTTGAACCTGCATTTCTAAGTTGAACACTAATATGACTCTTACTATAGTCATCACTGACCAAGGCTCTTCTCTCTTCGGGATTCGAACTATTAAATAGATAAAGCAGTTGAGATACTGCAATCTGACTGTTAGGAATAGTTCTGAATTCCTCTGAACTTTGCATAATTGCGTGGGTATCTTTTACGAGGTCTGCTAGAGAATTTGTACGGATAATATAATCACTATACCTGTCTTCAATTTTATTCTGAAGTCTATCCATTGAGCTTAAGACAGCAGGATCCATAATTCCATCAGATCTAGCAGTGTCAACTACAATGACCATGTTTCCAGTTCCCATCATATTGTCATCAACAATGTCATATGCCTGGCCAATCGGAACATCTTCAGAATAAAGCTCAACTAAGTTAGAGTCAATTTTTACTTGTGTTGCGCCATACAAACACACCACAAATACACCAAAAAATATGATGGCTATCAGGTACCGGAAACGCTCAACAAAAGCTGGGATTCTATCTAATAATGGCTGGAGCCACTCTGCACTAAGTAACCAAGTCAAACCAACTTTTTTTGCTGCAGTGAATATAGGATTAGCAAAAAAACATATAAAACTTAACAACTTTGATTTCAGAAATAAAGCTAGAGCTCTCATTCCATTTTTTTTATTTACATCTGCATTGCTTGTTTTTTTAATTTGCATTGGATGCCAGTAATTTAACAAAACTGGTAGCAAATATATTGTGTAAAGGAAAGCAAAGAAAACTCCTGCTGCAGACGAAAGACCAAACTGAACGAACATCGGCATGCCAGTTGCAGCTAATGAAGACATACCTGCCATCGTTGTAATGGTTGTTAGGAGTATAGGAACTCCAGTCTTACCATAAGCTTTTGAAAGAGCCTCATGATGCTCTTTACCTTCTCGCCTAAAAAACAAGTAGGAGCTCATAACATGAACACAGTCGGCTACGCCTACTGCAATGACAAGCATCACCGTTAAAGCAATCAATGTTGTCGATGCCAAATTCAACCAGCTGAGCCCACCGATTACAAACAATATACTAAGGCCTATTGCAAGCTGGGGAAGCACAACAGCGCTAGCGGAGCGAAACAAAGTCCAAAGCAAAAGGTTAATAATTACTACCATCCCTACTAATAGAAATGCAGCTTGAATCATCGTATCCATCGCCAAAGCAATCATTGCAGAGTTTCCAATTGGATAAAAATTAAAATGCTCAGACATTTTTGGCTGTTCAGTTATCGCAGTTATTGCTTTAATAAAGGGTATGTAAAGTGCTGGCTCGTCGGGCTGATATTCAATTTTTTGTATTTCGGCACTATCATCCATGCTGGAATCAAAATCATCACTCCAGTCATCATCAGAAAAAAGAGAGAAGTCATCCCCTTGCTCTTGAACTAATGGAATAGCACCAAAATCAGTGTTTATGGAAATTGCGCCATATCGATGGTCTTTTGAAAACATGAACAATAGCAAGCTAGGTTGATCATCGGCTACAGAGCTAATTTCATTGAGCCTATTCATATCACTTGGAATTGTTTTAGGAACAAGGCGAGGAGAACTTAATACATCATCTTCATTTTTTTGAATTCGTATATTGGTTAAAGATTGAACACGCTTAATATGACTCAGTGATTCGACAACATCGGGCTCTAAACCATACTTTTCTAACCAGACCTCATCATTGATTTCTAGATAGTTATCCAGCGTCTCTGTTATTTCAGAGATTAAAGTGAGTGATTTGTTTGAGAAGACATCGCCATCTTTTGCCTCATAAACAATGAAAAGACCATCATCACTACCAAATTGATCGCGGAAGTCATCCAAAGCTTCTATTGCAGGATCGGATTCACTAAACCATACATCAAATGAAGTATCAAGCACAAAACGAGAGGCGCCATAACCCATAAAAATAGTTGATAGCAAGGCTAGTATGAGTACTATTTTGCGATACGGAATAAGCTGATCGGGCACTCTCGCAAAATACTTATTAAGATAAAGTAATAGATTCTTCATATAATGTTTGGAAAGCACTCTTTTATTATATCTATTTGTACCTTAAAAGATGAAATTCAAGCATTAATCTCAACTATTTTTCTGCCAGTAAATTAGACCTTGAGCATTGATTTGAACGTCGAGACTTAATCTTTCCTTAATATAATTATTATCTCTAAATCCTATCTCATCGAGTCCTTTTAGAAAATAGTCCATCATTTTTTTATAAATGATAGATTCTGCATCATCTTTGTCTGCATACTTTATTGCTAAATTACTTACAAAGTGAATACCCTCTATAAGTTGATTTACAACTTTTTGGGTTGGTTTAATAGCTGCAAAGTGGGTTAAACAGACTTGCTCTGGCTTAAACTCCATAATTCTATTAATACTTTGAATGAGCGCCTCTGGATCAAACTGAACAGGACTCGTACCTGGCAAAATATATACATTGTTTTGATGGTCTAGGTCACGATAAGACAGTCCAAAAGTATCACCTGTAAACATAGATTTTGTTAACTTATCCCAAATACAAAAATGGTGTCTTGCGTGTCCTGGAGTATCAATAAACTTGAGCTCTCTTCCATCAAAATCTAGAATAAAGTTATCTGCTGCCTCGATCACTCTATTCGCATCTATTGGAATAATTTCACCATAATATTCCTTAAATTTTTTGTCTCCATAAACTGCCATGGCTCCTGCAATAAGTTTACTTGGGTCAATTAAATGTCGAGAACCTCTGGGATGAACTACCAAGCTAGCATTTTGGCATTGACTCATTAGTGCACCTGCTCCCCCAGCATGATCAAGGTGGACATGAGTTGGAATAATATAAGACACATCTGAAAAACTCAGACCATTTTGTATTAATGCACTTTCAATGATAGGAATACTATAATTAGTTCCTGTTTCAATAATGGCAACCTTATTGTTCTGTCTCAGAAGATATATTGCTGCAAAATCTCTACTGTAGTAACCAGAATCAATAACATCAATTCCTTCGGCAACATTAATCATTTCTAGTCTATTAGTCATTAATATATTAGCTTCAGCTTGATTAAAGAAACTTAATTTTACTTGAATTTAGCCAGATAAAAAAATACCCCGCCTTGGAAAGAAGGTCGGGGTATTTTGAATAAAAGCCTAGCAATGTCCTACTCTCACATGGGGAGACCCCACACTACCATCGGCGCTAAGTGGTTTCACTTCTGAGTTCGGTATGGAATC
>CAZESR010000087.1:0-4091 GCA_964515065.1 uncultured Piscirickettsiaceae bacterium | reverse complement strand
CTCCATGGGGTTCAGGAAGTATCCTTCCAATCAGTTGGATGTATATAGCAATGCTCGGAAAAGATGGACTCTATGAGTCAACATGCAACGCTATACTGAATGCAAATTATATTGCTAAACGACTTGGGGAGCACTATCCGATTCTTTACAGTGATGAAAATGGCAGAATTGCACATGAGTGTATTATTGATATTAGGCCTATTAAAGACTCAGTGGGAATAAGTGTTGATGATGTCGCTAAGCGACTTATTGACTTTGGTTTTCATGCACCAACAATGTCTTTTCCAGTTGCTGGAACCTTAATGATTGAGCCAACAGAGTCTGAATCCTTAGATGAGCTCGATCGGTTCTGTGAGGCAATGATACAAATTAGAAAAGAAATCAAAAAGGTTGAGTCAGGTGAATATTCTACTGAAGATAATCCATTAATTAATTCGCCACACACTCTAGAAATGGTAACATCAACGCAATGGGAGTTTTCATATTCCAGGGAAGAGGCAGCGTATCCTGTTGAAAGTCTTAGGCGAGTAAAGTACTGGCCGCCGGTTTCTAGAGTGGATAATGTCTATGGTGATAAGAATTTAGTTTGTTCTTGTCCAAGTGTAGAAGATTATAAGTAGATTTTATGAAATCATTTTTGATAAGCGTTTTGGGAGACGATAAGCCTGGGCTTGTTGACGGCCTGTCAAAGATTATTGTTTCAAACAATGGTGACTGGATTGAGAGCAATATGTCTAGTTTTGAAGGCAAATTCGCTGGAATTCTTAAAGTCAACGTACCATCAAGTGATGCTACTAAATTAAAAAAAGATTTAAATTCCGCATCCTTAGGCCTTCAAATTGCTTGCGAAGAAACTCTCACTGTTGATGAGCTGAGTAATATTAAAAGTTATAACATTGAGCTGATTGGGCAAAATCACGTTGGAATTATTAATAAACTCTCACATGTATTAGCGGACGAGTTGAAAGCTAATGTTGAAGAGTTAAAGACTGAAATTATTGATGCCTCGATGTCAGGTGAGCAGCTTTTTAAGGCTCAAATTACACTTCATATACCTAGTGATCTTGATGAAAATCTTGTCAGAGACAAGCTCGAGCTTATAGCCGATGAGATGATGGTAGAGATTTATTCATACGAGAGCTAGGACAGCTCTAGACCTTCAATTAAAAATTTCCATAAGCAATAAAAGCGCTATTTCTATAGCTTTGTTTGCCATAATTGAATGGTTCGCTATTTGGCATTAAGACTTTGCCACCTGCCGATCTCAATACAGCATCACCTGCTGCAGTATCCCACTCCATTGTGGGTCCAAATCTAGGATACACATCTGCTTCACCACAGGCGACCAGACAAAATTTTAATGAAGACCCAATTGAAATTGTTTTCTTAATATTATTAGTTGTTAGCCATTCATCTGTATTCTCGTCACGATGAGATACACTCGCAACGGCTACAGGGCCAGAATTTGGAACTACTCTTATTTTAATTTCCTTAGTGTCACTCGCGGACTCCTCAAAAGCGCCTGTTAGAGTTGATGCAAAAAACATACGATTAAGTGCTGGTGCAAAAACTACTCCTAAAGTAGGAATTCCATTTTCAATAAGTCCAATATTTACAGTAAACGAGCCAAGCCCATCTTTCTTCAGAAACTCTTTTGTTCCATCAAGTGGGTCAATGAGAAAAAATTGATTGCTAGCTTCAAAGCTATGGCTGCTAGCATTCTCCTCAGATACTATTAAGATATCAGGAGCGATGGTATTTAGCTTGGTTAAGATGATTTTTTCAGCAGCCTGATCGGCAAGGGTAACCGGTGAACCATCACCTTTATAGTTAACGTCAAATGAACTTTCATAAATCTTCATTATCTCGCGACCTGCATCTCGAGCTACTAACTTTAACTCATCAAGTAATTGTGGATATTCTATTGTTTTCATTATTTAATCAAGTATATCTAGTTAATTCTTGACAATATACCAACGCAAAGGAAATAGAACTTGAAAAAATTTGATTTATAAATTGATAATTTCAATCCCAAGGGTTTACACAATAATGTTGTTCTCTGGGCCATATGGAAACTTAGTGATGTCATATGCACTGTCCTCAGTCAGAACCATCACATCATGCTCTCTGTAGCCTCCAGCACCAGGGTTACCCTCAGGAATCATGATCATAGGCTCCATGGATACGACCATATTTTTTTGAAGGACGGTATCGATATCTTCTCTCAGTTCTACGCCAGCTTCACGGCCATAGTAATGAGATAGAACACCAAATGAATGGCCATAGCCAAATGTTCTGCTTTCAAGCAAGCCATACTCTTCAAAAATTTTGTTAAGTTCAAGAGCTATATCTTTGCAAGCAACCCCTGGCTTGATTAGTTTCATCCCCTCTTCATGAACTTTTACATTGACCTCCCAAAGCCTCAATGACTCGTCATCAACATGGTCATAAAACAGTGTTCTTTCAAGCGCAACATAGTAGCCCGCAATCATTGAAAAGCAGTTAAGACTTAGAATATCACCTTTCTTTACTTTTCTTGTTGTCACAGGGTTATGTGCACCATCAGTATTGATCCCAGACTGAAACCAAGTCCAGGTATCCATGAGCTCTGAGTGAGGATAGCGTTTAGCAATTTCTCGAACCATAGCTTGAGTAGAGTGAAGAGCCACTTCGTGCTCAGGAACGCCCTCTTTAATTGCTTCAACAAGAGCCGCTCCACCAATATCACAAACGTTAGCACCCTGAATAATGTGAGCTATTTCTTCATCTGACTTGATTGAGCGCATTTTCATACAGTCAACGGAAATATCAACAAAGTTAGCTTGGTCAAATGCAGCCTGGAGTTTATCTAGACGCTCCTTGGTGATATGATCATATTCGATGCCGATTTTTCCTCCATTATTTACGATTTGCTTAAGCGCATAAAAGAAGCTATCTTTTTGCCAGTCTGTGTATACCAAGTTCTCACCAAAGGTTCTTCTGAATGGTTGGCCGCCATCAATATTGGCAGTAACCGAAGTGACTTTGTCTTGTGTTACTACCAGAGCGTAAGGCCTTCCAAAAGAACAGTATAGGAAGTCGCTGTAGTAATTGATTCCATGTATAGAGGTAAAGATAACAGTGTCTATATTGCTTTGAGCCATGTGTTCTCTTAGCTTTCTTTGTCTATTTTGGTATTCTTCATCACTAAATGTATGAACTATATTGTCACCATTAGGAATGTGAATTGTTCTTGGCATGTTCATAGTAACTCCCCTATATTCGTAAATTTGTGCGGATGTTAGACAATTTCCTTAAGTATAGCAAGCTTTTTTTTTACTGAAGTAAGTTTAAATACATTAAATTTTAGACAAACCTTTCTTTACTCTTGTCTAATACATTTTCACGAACAAAAGTATAAACTCCAGATGCTACGATAATTGTTGCTCCAAGAAGTGTAAGCATATCAGGTCTCTCAGATAAGACAATGATTGAAAGGAGCATAGCAAAAACTAGTCTTGAATATCGAAAAGGGGAGATTACTGACATCTCACCAGTTCTTGCCGCAATAACAATTGAGTAGTATGCAATAACCCCAAATACTGAAGCACCAACAAAATACACAATTTCATTTGAGCTTGGCACTATCATCTCAGAGCTAAAGGGTATGAGTAATATTCCTGACACACCAAAAGCTAAGAATGCATAAAGAGAGATAGTAACTGATGGAAGCTTTATTTCAATAGCCCTCGTTGCAAGGTCTCTTCCGGCTAAAAATATAGCTCCTAGGAGTGCAAAAATTGAAGCGGGCATAAAGCTACCAAAGCCCGGACGGAGAATCAATAAAACCCCTACAAAGCCTACAAACACAGCAGTCCATCTCCTCCAACCGACTCTCTCTTTGTAAATCACTGCTGCGCCAATTGTTACTAATAAGGGCATAACCTGAATGATTGCAGAGGCAGAGGATAGAGGTGTTAAAGCAATAGCAAGAACAAAAAACAAAGCTCCAAAAAGTTCACATAGGGTTCTTATGATAATAGGGGTAGCCAATAGTTCTTTATGAAAAATTGGTGCTTTAGTAAGTAACCCGATTGAAAGAAATATAACAC
>CAZESR010000086.1:0-4168 GCA_964515065.1 uncultured Piscirickettsiaceae bacterium | reverse complement strand
CCTTCATGCTTATGACCACTGGTAGATTTACTTGGGTGAAGTAATGTTGAACTTACAACAAGATTATTAAGTGATGTATTGTCCTTAACTATATACCTGTCATCTTCTTTAACTATTTGTCCTTCTATATTGTTAATTTTCATAATAAATTGAAGCTCCTATTTTCTGTTTAATAATTTTAGTTGAATATTGACATAATCTAGGCTATTAATTATTAATACTGATTGATTTAAATGAACCTTTATAGTTATTAATAATATGAAATCAGGGGCTCCAGTAGATATTTATTGGATCTTCTAGGAAGGCGTAGATTGGCATTTTTTCAGCATCTTTATGAGTCATAGCTAGCTCAAGGACTTTAAGTTTATGCGAACCGTTTAAATGAAGTATTATATTTTTTGCGCTATTAATTGCCTTATATGTAAGGCTTATACGTTCATAGGGTGCGGTCTTTGGAGAGGTCACAACATAGCCTTCGGAGTTATTAGGATCCATTGCATCATTTAATTCTTCAGCACAAGGAAACAAGGAAGCTGTATGGCCATCTGTCCCCATACCTAAAACAACGACATCGAATGGTTGTTTAATTTTTTGAAACGATTTTTGACACAATATCAGGCCATCCTTAACAGTTTTAGCATTATTTTTGATAGGCGTAAAATTCACTTCAGAGGCTTTATTTTTTATAAGATGTTGTCTCACAAGTAACTCATTACTGTCTTCATGTGAAGCATCAACCCAACGCTCGTCAACTAATGCCAGATCAACTTTAGACCAATCAAGATCCAATTCTGATAGCGCTTCAAATACTAAAACAGGCGTACGACCACCAGACACAGCAAGACTTGCCCGACCATCTTGATTTATGGAATGAGACAGTAATTGTCCAATACTTTGGCTTAAATCTTTCGCTAAAGACTCTCTAGTGTTAGATCCATACCAGTTAACGGTTCTAGGTAGATAGTTAAATTTATTATTCATCATGCCATTTATGTCCATTTTGTTGAAGGAGGGTTTTACTTTCATTAGGACCATTGCTTCCTGAAGGATAAGAATAAAGAGGTTGCAAAGACTTTTGCCAATTTATATATGCATTGTCGCACCATTTCCATGCCAGTTCTATTTCTTCTTTGCAAAGAAACAAGCTCTGGTTGCCTAAAAGTATATCCAATAACAGTCTTTGGTAGCCACTTGGAATTTTCAATAATTTTTGAGACTTAATAAAATCTAAACTCATTGGATCTGATCTTAATCTCATACCTTCATTGACACCATGACGCTTTGTCAAAACTTGAAGTGAAATCCCTTCTGTTGGGTGTAAGCTTATGATTAAACTATTCCCGGTAGAACTTTTTTGATCCTGATCAAATATAAAATGAGCGTCAGATTTAAAATGAATGACAATATTGGTGACTTTTCCTGTCATCCTTTTCCCGGTCCTTATATAAAAAGGCGTTCCTGACCAACGCCAATTGGCAATCTCAGCTTTTATAGCTACAAATGTTTCAGTCTTACTTTTTGAATTAGCGCCTTTTTCGTTCAAGTATCCAGATTTTACTTCTCCTAAAATTTGTCCATCATCATACTGAGCCCTTATAAAACTCTTTGAGATGTTATTTTCGGTAAGTGGCTGAAGTGCCTGCAATACTTTAACTTTTTCATTTCGGATGCTCTCATCGTCGAGTCGGCTTGGGGGCTCCATAGCGATAAGACATAGAAGCTGTAGAATATGGCTTTGGACCATATCTCTCATTTGTCCAACTCCATCAAAATAGTCCCAACGACCCTCAATACCAACAGATTCAGCTGCAGTTATTTCAATATATTCAATACTTTTACTGTTCCACTGGCTTGAAAAAAGCGAGTTGGCAAAACGCAAAGCGATAAGATTTTGGACTGTCTCCTTGCCAAGATAATGATCAATACGATATATTTGGGATTCATTGAAATGCTTCAATAGCTTTTCATGGATATCTCTTGAAGACTCCAAGCTGTAACCAATTGGCTTCTCGACAACAATACGGCTATTATTAGTCAGGATTTGAATATTGTATAGACCATCACAAACAGCTTCAAAAAGATCAGGTGGTATAGCTAAATAATAAGAAATAGGTTTATTCCAGTCATTAAGAGATTGCTTTAATTTCCTATAGTCATCATGATTATTTAAATCACAGCTACAATAGTTAATGCGTTCAATTAACTTGCTACAAACATCATCATCTAAATACTCACCTGGTACATATAAATTGAGCGAGTCTATGATTTTTTTCTGGAATTGCTCTCTAGTAATATCCTGACGAGCAACTCCGAGAATCCTTAATGAGTCATCTAGCAGTCCTGAACGCTCAAGATAATACCAGGCCGGCATCAATTTTCTAAGGGATAAGTCTCCTAAGACTCCAAATAGAACAAAACTAGTGCTTTTGTCTTGTGAAGTCGTCATTATTCTATCTTCTAAAATATAGTCAGTAGATCAAGTGTTTTGAGATAGCCAATCGGTATGAAAAAACTCACCGACAGATCTATCGACACGTTCATAGCTATGTGCGCCAAAGTAATCTCTCTGGGCTTGTAATAAGTTTGCCGGCAATCTCGCAGAGCGGTATCCATCATAATAAGATAGAGAGGATGTCATTGCAGGAGTAGGAACACCATGAGTGATGGCAATTGAAGCGATACGGCGCCATCCTGCCTGACAGTTGTTAATCTTATCCTTGAAAAATGGATCTAAAAGCAGGTTTTTTATTTCCGGATTATTATCATAGGCATCTTTAATTTTATTTAAGAAAGCGGAGCGAATAATACAGCCTCCACGCCACATGAGGGCAATGCCGCCATAGTTTAGATTCCAATTAAATTGATCAGCAGCCTCGTTTAATAAAGTATAACCTTGTGCGTAAGAAACTATTTTTGCAGCATATAGCGCATCGTGAATGTCTTCTAGAACTTGTTCCTTATTGCCTTTAAATTGAATATTGGGTCCACTCAGTAACCTTGAAGCCTCAACCCTATCCTGCTTGATCGATGAGAGGTATCGTGAGAAAACTGCTTCCCCTATCAAGGTTAAAGGGGTTCCAAGCTCTAGCGCAACAGATGCAGTCCATTTACCAGTCCCTTTTTGTCCTGCAGTGTCAAGAATACGCTCAACCAGAGGAGTGCCATCTTTTTCTTTATATGCCAAAATATCAGCAGTAATCTCAATAAGATAGCTACTTAATTCACCTTCATTCCATTGCTTAAAAATGTCGTGCATTTCATCAGCTGACATACCCAGCAAGTCTTTCATTATTTGGTATGCCTCACATATCAACTGCATATCGCCGTATTCGATGCCGTTGTGAACCATTTTGACGAAGTGTCCTGAACCGTCTTCACCTATCCAGTCGCAACAAGGTTCATCGTTTTCAACTTTGGCTGATATCGTCTGGAAAATGTCCTTCACTTCGGGCCAAGCAGAAGATGATCCTCCTGGCATAATGGATGGCCCTTTTAGTGCCCCCTCTTCTCCTCCAGACACTCCAGCACCGACAAAAAGAAATCCCTGCTCTTCCAGTGACTTGGTTCTGCGGATTGTGTCAGGATAATGGGAGTTACCACCATCAATGATAATGTCGCCTTGGTCTAAGTATGGTATCAGTTTATTAATATAATCATCAACCACTGAACCGGCGACAACCATCAACATGACTTTTCGAGGTTTTTTGATTGAATTGATAAAATCTACAATATCTTCGCAACCGACAATATCTTTTCCTTTAGCGCGACCATTAATTAATTCATCAATCTCTTTTCTAGATCGATTATGGACGGCAACAGAGTAACCATGATTTGCTATGTTTAGGGATAGGCTTGAGCCCATCACTCCTAAACCTATTAAACCTATATCTGCTAGGGCTCTGCTCATAAAAAGGCTAGATTATTTTGTAATGAATATCAAAAAGAAGAACAGTACATATGAAACCAAGGCGATCCCAATTAGAGCTTTCATTTTCTTGATTTTTAATGCTTTCAACATAATTTGACGTATTTTGTTAAACAAATATTAAATGTTTAATTTGGTACTTTTAAATATTAGTAGCAAAAATTGTATTGGAGCTCTCAGCTAAACTGCGACGTGTGTCCGTTTGATAAGCTGTATTACTTATATCCAAATATTTTGCTAGAG
>CAZESR010000085.1:0-4226 GCA_964515065.1 uncultured Piscirickettsiaceae bacterium | reverse complement strand
TTCTCTACAGTCAAGACTAGGCTCTATTTTGGATCCAGTTGCGGATAAGGTTTTGCTAACTTGTTCTTTTATCACGCTTTATTGGATTGGAGTTTTGCCATTGTGGCTACTAATGATTATTTTTGTTCGTGACGTAATCATTATTGCTGGAGCTCTTGGCTATTTTCTTGGAGAAGAAAGTTCTGAAAGTGATTTGTTAGAACCAAGTCTGATTAGTAAAGTGAACACTGTATTGCAGATTGCTTTGGTTTTATATCTTTTACTTATTCAGCTATACATTGGAATAGATGGATTCCAAGATATGGTCTTTATTATTGTGGCAACTTCAACGGCCCTGAGTGGGGCAGATTATGGCCTTCTTTGGGTCAAGAAGTTTATTTTACAAGAGACAAAAAAATGAACCAACTTGGTTTACCAATTAGTCTTAACTCTTCAATGCTTCTAGAAAATTTTGTTGCTAATGAAGAGCTTTTAACATCAATCAATCAACTCTTCGAGAGTCAAATATCATCTGAGCTATATATTTATGGCTTATCTGGTAATGGAAAAACACACGCTCTTCAAGGCGCAATTTTAAAGTCTTTAGCAAGTGATAATAATGCAGTATTCATCGATTGTTCAGATTCTATCCCTGATCATTTAGTAGAATTTATGGATCAAATCAGATTAATTAGCTTTGATAATGTTCATCTCATGGCAAAGAAGAATGAAGAAATATTTTTTGACTTGTTCAATCGGGCTAGGCAATCTGAAGTCACCATTCTAGTCAGTGGGGATTGCTTGCCAGCAGACTTAGATGTGATGAAAGATATTAAAACGCGACTCAGTTTGGCTGCTGTTTATAAACTTCAAGAGCTCAATGATGAGCAGACCATGATAGTGGTGGACAAGCAGATGAGTGATAGAAATCTATCGGTTGACTCTAAGGTTTATGAATACTTATTTAAAAACTATTCTAGAGATTTAAAGTTATTATTATCTACAATGGATGATTTAGATAAGGCCTCTCTTCAAGCTAAAAAACCAATTTCAATTCCCTTTGTTAGAAGCTATTTGGGGCTTTAGAGGTAGATATGGAACACTTGCCAATTTTTATCAATTTAAAGCAGAAGCCAGCTTTAGTTATTGGGGGTGGAGATATTGCACTGAGAAAGATTAACTTATTAATTAAAGCTCAAGCGAAAGTTGACTGTCTATCTCCGTTATTTTGCGAAGATATAAAAAATCTCTCTAAGGATGGCGAGGTAAATTTAATTGAGAAAAGTTTTAATGAAGAAGACATTAAAGATTATTCAATAATTATTGCTGCAACAGACGACTCGTCTGTCAATGCATTGATTTCAAAGTTAGCCCATGATAGAAGAATTCCTGTTAATGTGGTTGACTCTCCAGGGTTATCGAGCTTCATAATGCCCTCAATTGTTGACCGTTCGCCCGTCATTATTGCAGTATCTTCAGCCGGAAAGGCTCCAGTTCTTGCAAGAATTATAAGAGCGAAACTAGAAACTGTAATCCCGAGTGCTTATGGAATACTAGCTGAAATTGCTGGAGAGTATAGACAGAAAGTTAAGAATCGGTTTTCAAACATTAAAGACAGAAGAGCCTTTTGGGAGTCTGCATTTTCTGGAGTTATTGCTGAAAAAGTTTTTTCAGGACGAATCAATGAGGCTAGAAATGACATTGAAAAACAACTAAACAATTCAGTAGAGATGGAATTGGGAGAAGTCTATCTGGTTGGAGCAGGCCCAGGTGACCCTGATTTATTAACCTTTAAGGCTTTGAGATTGATTCAACAGGCTGATGTTGTTCTCTATGACCGCCTCGTTTCAAAGGGAGTAATGGAGCTAGTTCGAAGAGACTCAGAATTAATTTATGTTGGTAAAAAAGGTGGAAGCGACGAATCAACAAGACAGGAAGATATAAACGACCAGTTGGTTAAACTTGCAAAATCAGGCAAGAGAGTTTGCCGATTAAAGGGTGGTGATCCATTTATTTTTGGAAGAGGCGGAGAAGAAATAGAATCTCTATCTGAGCATGGTATACCATTTCAGGTGGTTCCTGGTATCACTGCAGCTTCAGGATGTTCATCATATGCGGGAATACCTTTGACTCATAGAGATTATTCTCAGTCATGCAGATTTGTAACTGCACACCTGAAGAATGGAGCAACAAATCTACCATGGGAAGAGTTCGTTGTTGATCAGCAAACCATTGTTTTCTATATGGCTTTAAGTGGTGCAAATTATATATGTGAAAAACTCATTGAGCACGGTATGAATAAGGACATGCCAATTGCAATCATTGAAAAAGGAACAATGCCGGAGCAAAAGGTTTATATTTCATCATTAACTAAATTGCCAGATTTATTAGCAAAGGAAGAAATTCATGCACCAACCCTGATGATTGTTGGCGAGGTTGTTAAGCTCAATGAAAAATTAAATTGGTATAGCACATAAATATTGAAATCTATTTTCTTATTTAGGAAAAATTTAATTTAATTGGGTATAATTCAAATTCTTCGCGGGAGTGGTGGAATTGGTAGACACGCTGGATTTAGGTTCCAGTGTCGCAAGACGTGAGAGTTCGAGTCTCTCCTTCCGCACCATTAATCATCATAAAAGAGCTCTTATGAGCTCTTTTTTTAATATCCAGGCTTACTAATACGGAGTAAATTTTGGAAATTCTCTTTGCAATAATTAACGTTATTAAGTATTTAATATACATTCTATTACTACTTACTGTTTTAGTAATTATTTATTTAAATATAGCACCAGTATTTGGCGGCTCTCCAGATAAGGAAACTCAAAAAACTATTGAAAATTCGAAATACTTTGTTGAAGGTAAATTCAGAAACATAAAAACAAATTATACAAATTTTCGTTCTACAGAAAAAAAAGCCACATTTAAAGATTGGTTCTCACCACCTAAAGATAAAAATCCTTTAAAGCCTCTACCGACAGTTAAATTTCAAGGTGAAGATTTAACAGAAGGTAAGTTTGTGTGGTTGGGGCATTCCACCATTCTGATGAAAATCAATGGTAAAGTCATAATGACTGATCCTGTATTTAACCGGGCATCTCCTTTGCCATCATTTAATTCCAAAAGTAAAAGCAATTTTATTAATGGAAAGCCATTTGTATTTGAAAATCCAATTATTGTTGAGGATCTTCCACATGTTGATATAGTAATCATATCTCATGATCATTATGATCATCTTGACCATAAAGCTATTAAAGAGCTTTCTGATCGTGTTGGTCAATTTTTTGTTCCTTTGGGTGTTGGTGCACACCTAGAAAGATGGGGCGTGAAAAAAAATAGAATTTCAGAGTTTGATTGGTATGATGACAAAGAATTCATGAAAATTAAATTTACTTTTGCGCCTTCACTTCACTTTAGCGGAAGGGGGTTGACAAATGGAAACTCAACCCTTTGGGGGTCATGGATAATAAAGTCCAGTGCATTAAATGCCTACTTTAGTGGGGATGGAGGTTTTTCAGAAACATTTAAAGAATTAGGAAATCAATTTGGCCCTTTTGATATTGCATTTATTGAAAATGGTGCTTATAACGTTGATTGGTCAAGTGTTCACATGTACCCTGATGAAGCTGTGCAAGCCAATATTGATTTGCAGTCTAAAGTTCTCTTTCCAATCCATTGGTCTAAATTTGATTTATCAATTCATCCTTGGGATGAGCCAATAATTCGTATTACAAAAGATGCTAAAAAGAGGAATGTGAATATTGCAACACCAATGATCGGTGAAGTTTTTGATTTGGTTAACTTACCTAAAACTGAATGGTGGGAATCTTTGAGAAATCCTGTAAAATATTAGCTCTTAAAAACACAAAAAAGTTTTGCTATATGTTGATTGAGATTGGGCATTTTGCACTTGTTCTCGCACTGATTATTTCGTTAGTTCTGATTGTGGTTCCATCGATTGGAATTTATCAGAATAAAACTTCTCTTGCTCAGCTTGCAAAGCCATTAGTTTGGGCACAAGGCTTTTGGATTACGGTAGCATTCTTTGTATTAATGACTGCATTTTTAACGAATGATTTTTCCGTTAAATATGTTGCAGAGAATTCTAATACTCAACTTCCAGTTTTATATAAAGCTTCAGCTGTATGGGGTTCTCATGAGGGGTCTCTATTGTTATGGGTCTTTGTGCTATCTCTATGGACTGTTGCTGTTTCAATTTTTTCCAAACGAATTCCATCAGATTTAAT
>CAZESR010000084.1:0-4309 GCA_964515065.1 uncultured Piscirickettsiaceae bacterium | reverse complement strand
TTTTCAAGATATTGACGAAAGTAAAGCTCATCATTGAAATCAATAATTACATAGGCTTTATTGTGAATTGGCATTGATGGATCTACAATAATAATACAATTTTCACTAAATTCTGGTGACATCATATCGCCAATATTCTGCAGTGCATAGGGTTCAGAGTTAGTGGAACAGCTACTCTTAAATAAAGCTTTTGGATTGTCTAATGTTGACATTTAGGGCAGTAATAGGTTGCGCGTTGATTTTGAATGATTCTCTTAATTGTACCACTGCACCTCTTACACGGCATGTTATCCCTACCGTAAACATTTAGTACTTGTGAAAAATATCCGGGATTGCCATCAACATTTGAAAAATCATTCAAAGTTGTACCGCCATTATTAATCGCATCCGTTAGAACATTTTTTATGGAATTCGTCAAAAAAATGAGGCGCTTCTTAGAGGTTTTTCCAGCCTCTCTTTTTGGAGATATTCCTGCTAGAAAAAGGCTTTCAGAAGCATATATATTACCAACTCCAACAACTACTTTGCTGTCCATAATGAAGGATTTGATATTTCTTGATTTTCCAATAGATGACTGAAATAGTGAATCCTTGTCAAACTCATAACTTAAAGGTTCAGGGCCAAGATTATAAAAAAGAGTGAGAGTTTCATTAGGCTTTTGCCAAAGAATCGATCCAAACCTTCTAGGGTCGTGGAACCTTAAACTTGTTCTATTGTCTAATGAAAGCTCAAAGTGCTCATGTTTTTTTAATGGCTCAGAGGAGTTCACTACACTGATAGAGCCTGACATACCAAGATGCATCACTAGCTGTCCAAAGTCAAAGTGAAACAGTAAATACTTTGCTCGCCTTGAGATTTGTTTTATGGTTTGACTCTTTAGTGTCCTTTTAAGGTGAGAAGGTATCTCCCATCGAAGCTTTTTTTTATATATATGAACTGATAAAATTTTTCTATCAGTAATTAACGGCTCTAAACCTTTACGGGTAGTTTCAACTTCAGGTAACTCTGGCATTAATATAATTATTGATCATTGACTAATGCAATTTTTTTAGTAGCACCAAAGTCTGTTTTTCCGCTTCCAAGTTTAGGTATCTCATCAACCACAAGAACAGAAGACGGGTGATATAGGGGGTTTATCTTTGCATCAGAAAGAATCTTTGTGAGTTCACTTTTCTCAATATTATGAGTTGAGAGAAGAACAATTTTTTCACCCTTGCGTTGATCTGGTAGACAAGTAGCAGCAATCTCCAAATCTTTATCATTGCAAGCGTCTAATATTTCTTCTTCAACAGTGGTGAGACTTATCATTTCTCCACCAATTTTTGCAAATCTTGAGTACCTGTCAACAATTGTTAAAAAGCCTTCCTCATCTAAATGACCTTTGTCACCAGTACGGTACCATCTATAACCGTCAATCAGCTCAATCACTTCAGCAGTTTTCTCTGGCATCTTGAGATAGCCTTTCATTATTTGCGGACCTCCAATTAAAATCAGCCCATCTTTACCGGTGGGTAGAGGATCAAGCGAGTCAGGATCAACAATTTTAAATTCGGTTCCACTAAAAGCTTTGCCAACAGTTCCTGGCCTATTTCTCAGCTTATATGGAGACTCCAAATCGGGTAAATTAACAGATGCACCAGGCGATGTTTCTGTTGTCCCATAGCCCTCAAAAACTGGCATATTAAATTTATTTTCAAAACCATCTCTAACTTCTGACCTTAACTTTTCAGCTCCAGCAACAACAAGTCTTAATGACTGCATAGATTCAACGCTTACTTTTTTACTGATAGTGTACATTCTAAGAAAAGTTGGCGTTCCAACTAGTATCGTTCCTGAGTATTTTTGGATTCCAGATGCAATGGTCGCAACATCCTTTGGATCTGCATGACAAACTATTGGAATACCCTCTGATAGTGGCATTAACGTTGTAATTGCAAAACCAAAAGCATGGAAAGTTGGTAGCGTTGACATAATAACATCGCTCTCAACTGCGCCCAATTCAATGGCTGCCTGTTTTGCATTCGCAGCAATATTACTGTGCGATAGCTCAACCCCTTTTGGAGAGCCTTCACTGCCGCTTGAAAATAGAATTGCAGCGGTGTCATTCATTGACACTTCCTTAAAATAACTTTTTCTAAGGATACTTGCAGGAAATATTATTGCTTTGAGAAGAGTTCCAATTCTTGAAATGGTTGAAATTTCTTCCCGAATGTCCTCTAGCATCAGAAGTTTGGACTCGGGGAAAAATGATTCTAAATCCATTCCCCTCTCTAGCATCTTATCTAAAAACTTACGAGAAGTATAAATATGCTTTACTTCAGCTTGCTCTGCAGCAGAATGAAGCGCCTTTTTTCCAGCCGTAAAATTAAGATTTACAATAGTTTTTCCAAGAGTGAGAATAGCCATAGATGCTATTGCACCACCACCACTACTGGGCAAGAGCAAACCAACATTCTGCTCAGGACTGTACTCTGCGATTTTTTTTGAGAACAAGAGAACCCCTGTTAAAAACCTTTTATGAGATATTTCAACGCCTTCAATATCTGCAACAGCAAAAGCAGTTTTAGATTTCTTAGCATTATTCAGCCAAGAGATATGTATTGGATCCATTGTAGAGGGATAGTTTTGCCAGTCAGCAAAAGAAGTAGGATGATTTGACATTATTAATTAGCCTCCGAGCATAGCTTTTTTTAAGTTTTTTTGTATTGGGCTATCTCCTAGAAATATCCCAAAGAAAGCTTTTTTAAATTCCAAACCTAGTATTGAGTCTACCAACTCATTATTTTTAAGAACTTGAGTGCCAGTCTCTGGCAAATAGATAAACTCATAATAATCACCAGAAGTAACTCCACTGTCAAAAGATGATGACAATTGACTAATTTCGGTGCTAATTGGACCGGTATTATTTCCTGTTGATTTTTCAAGCCCTTCATTTAAAGCTTTTATCATAGCATCTGCCGTAACCATGGTCGATATCACATCAATTCGAATGGCCATAGGAGCATTGTCATTCATTATTTTTTGAGCATCTGAACTTTGATTCTCCAGGTATAAGCTACCCTCGTAAACTTTCATAAAAAAAATAACACGGGTTCCTTGCCCATTAAGAGTTAGCTGACTTCCTTGGTACTCTATAGAATTAGGAATCTCAGTTGCATTTATTGTTGAAACGGAAAATAATCCAAATAACAAAGCAATAATCGCAATCAATTTTTTTGAATTTATTAGCATGGTATTTGAGCCCTTATTTAAGTAATAAGAGCTTCATTATAAATACAAATATAAATGACAAAAAAACAATTAATTCATAATGAACAATTTATAATAATGCTTTTAACTAAATTTTTATTACTATGAACCCATTAACTTCTATCAAAGGAACCATAATACTTGGTTTTGTCCTAGCTTTGCTTGCTGCTCTGGTATTGCCATCAGTAGGTGGATTCAATATACCTGAACTGACAGTTTGGCTCCATGTTATCTTTGGTATCACCTGGATTGGACTTCTATATTACTTTAATTTTGTTCAAGTGCCAGCAATGGGAGAAGCTTTGGCTGACGAAGGTGGACCTGGTCCAGCTGCGATTGGTAAATATATAGCGCCACGTGCATTGCTTTGGTTTCGTATGTCAGCAGCTGCAACATGGCTCACAGGTGCCTATGCCCTTGAGAATGTTGGTGGTTTTGTGGCAGCATTTATGTTTGCTCCAGGTCTTCAGATGATTGGTTTAGGTGCATGGCTTGGAACTATCATGTTGTTTAATGTTTGGGTAATCATTTGGCCAAATCAACAAAAAATCCTCGGTATCAAAGAGGCGAGCACCGATGAGATTGCGAAAGCGAAATTCACTGCAGCGATGGCTTCACGTACCAATGTTGTTCTCTCAGTGCCAATGCTTTTATGTATGACAGGCTTTGGTCATGGCAACTTGTTTTAACACTGTAAATCCATAGGAAAATAAAAAACCGGACTTGTTCCGGTTTTTTTGTAATTAATGCAAAAAAACAACAAATCTATTTAAGTAATTACATTTAGTAGCAAAATAATTGAAAAAAATTAGTTCAAATTCTATATGTGGCAGTTTTGTGAATCATGAAAAATCCTATGATAAAGCGCTTTAAATCAATTTTGATCAATTTTTGTTGAAAAAAAACAACTATTTGTATTTTTTTTTCAAATAACTGTTGACATTAGGTCTAAACATCATTATTATGGCGTTATTGTTATTTTTTTTGAATAGCATAAGGGTGTTGGTAAAACAACAATTAAATATTCTAAACGGAGAATAAAATGAAAAAATTAATCGCT
>CAZESR010000083.1:0-4337 GCA_964515065.1 uncultured Piscirickettsiaceae bacterium | reverse complement strand
GTTAACGGCAACAGAACAAAATTAGGAATGATTGCAACGTCATCAAAAGTCCTAGCAAAAACGGCATTAATAAAACCGGCGAGGGAAAACATTATGGAAGTTAGAAAGAACGTGGCTATCAAAATAGAGAAACTGTACGGCCTAATCTCTACAAAAAAAGAAATGGTAAAGGTAACCGCGAGTCCAACACAGAAACCTCTTGATACACCTCCGCTTATATATCCCATTAGAATAATCCAGTTAGGAGTAGGAGAGACTAATAACTCTTCGAAACTGTTGTTATATTTAGCCATAAAAAATGAAGAAACAGTATTAGCGTAGGACTGCATAATAACGGTCATAAGGATAATGCCTGGAACTATGAAATGTAGATAGTCGACACCTTGCATTTGACCAATTCTGCTGCCCATAAGTCCACCAAATATAAGTAAATAGAGTGAGGTCGTAATAACTGGAGGAATAATAGTTTGAATCCAAATACGTGCAAATCTACGAACCTCTTTAAATACAATTGTTTTATATGCAATCCACATAATATCTAACCTAATTAGTAAGTGATAAAAACAAAGCTTCGAGTCGATTTTGTGCGCTACGTAGATGAGAAACATTGACGTTTTGAGCTGACAAAGCAACAACTACATCAGAAATCGAAGTTGATTCTCCTTGAAATACTTGTAAAGTATGTTCATCTAATATTTCGCAGTCACAATTTTCTATAGCGATATGTTCTGGTAATTTATCGATGCTTTCTATAATTAGCACTTGATGCTTGGCTTTTAAAAGGAGCTTCTTCATGTTTGTCTGTTCAACCAATTCACCTTTATCCAAAATCGCTATATTCCGACACAGTGATTCAGCCTCTTCTAAATAATGGGTCGTCAAAATAATTGTCATACCCTCTTTATTTAGCTGTTTTAAATAAAGCCACATTGATTGCCGTATCTCAACATCAACACCAGCTGTTGGTTCATCTAAAATTAATATTTCGGGCTTATGCATTAATGCTCTTGCAAGCATTAAGCGTCTTTTCATTCCGCCAGATAAAGACTGTGCAATATCAAAACGTCTATCCCATAGTTCCATTATTTTTAGTAACTTTTCTGCTTGAATTACAGCTTCAGTTCGAGCTATACCAAAATAACCGGCTTGGTTAATCAAAATCTCGATATTTGGCTCATGGGGATTGAAGTTAAATTCTTGGGGCATCAGTCCGATCATTCTCTTAATCTTATTGACATTTGTTCTTTGGTCAAGTCCATTAATTTCAACTGACCCAGAAGTGCTCTTTAAGAGCCCACATATAATTCCTATAGCTGTTGTTTTTCCAGCTCCATTGGAACCTAGGAGTGCAAAAAAATCACCCTTTTCCACTTTAAGATTTATCCCTTTAAGTGCCTTCAATTGATTTGAATAGATTTTGGTTAATTTTTCTGTAGACAATGCTAATGCCATAAATACAACCTAAATTGAAAGTAACAAATAGTGGGTTTTCTAGAAAATGATTTAAGAATTTAGTAAGCGAAATTATTTTATCATTTATCGCCCTTACTAGGCTAATTTTGGGATAATTACCTTGCTCAAATAATAAACTAATTATTTAACCTATATGTCTACCACAAAAAATGTTAATTTGCCAGATATTGGTGATTTTGACTCTGTTGATGTTATCGAAATATTGGTTAAAATTGGCGACCTTGTCAAAGAAAATGACAGCATTATTACGCTAGAAACTGATAAGGCTACAATGGAAATTCCTGCTCCCTTCTCAGGCAAGGTAACTAATCTAGCAATTAAGGTGGGCGACAAAGTAAGTCATGGTGATCTTATTCTCACAGTTGAAAGTGACTCCGAACCCGTCGAGAGTGAATCAGAACCTTCTGCGAAATCAAAAGAACCAGAACCAGAGGTTCGTCTTGATGATTCAACTCCATCTAAAGATAAGCAAAACATACCTGATCAAAAGAAAGAGAAAATCTCTCTAGATACCGAACCTGACTCTCATGCTTCACCTTCCATCAGAAAGCTTGCTCGTGAACTCGGTGTCAGTTTATCCAAAATTAAGGGTTCCGGTCAAAAAGGAAGGATCCTTGCTGAGGATTTGAAGTCTTATGTCAAACAAATCGTGACTACTGGAGACATTGAAGATGAGGTGGAAATAGTACCCCTCTCAAGAATTAAGAAAATATCGGGAAAACACCTAACACTCTGTTGGTCAACGATACCCCATGTAACTCAATTTGACGAAGTCAATGTTGAGCAAATGGAGCAATTCCGTCAACATCAAAAAGAAAGAAACATTAAGTTGAGTCCATTAGTTTTTATAATGAAAGCTGTTGTTCAAGTTCTAAAAAATCATCCAAACTTTAATGCTTCACTTGATGAAAATGGTGAGAATCTTGTAATCAAAAAATATTTTAATCTCGGGATTGCAGTCGATACTCCTAATGGTTTGGTTGTACCGATTGTTAGAAATGTTGGCAAAAAATCATTAATTGAACTTGCTCAAGAGTTGACAGAAATCTCAGCAAGGGCAAGAGAAGGCTTATTGAAACCGGAAGAGATGAAAGGTGCAGGATTTACCATCTCAAGTCTAGGCGGCATTGGTGGAACCCAGTTTACGCCCATTATAAATTCTCCAGAGGTTGCGATATTGGGTGTCTCTCGAACACAGATTAAACCGATATGGAATGGAGAGTCTTTTGAACCTACCGCAATGCTTCCACTTGCACTTTCATACGACCACAGGGTCATTGATGGAGCAGAGGGTGGAAGATTTATGGCAGACCTCAACCGAGTTCTTAGAAATATTACGGAGATGTTATTATGATTAAAACACAGGTTTTAGTTATTGGCTCTGGCCCCGGAGGCTATACTGCTGCGTTCCGTGCTGCAGATCTGGGCAAGGAAGTTGTTCTAGTTGAGAATCATGACAATTTAGGCGGTGTCTGCTTAAATGTTGGTTGTATTCCTTCAAAATCCCTTCTTCATACTGCTCAGATTATCAATGAAGCTAAGTCCGCTAATCAACTTGGTATAAATTTTGCAAGTCCAAAAATTGATATTGAGGGTATTAGGAAAAATAAGGAAAATACAGTTAATAAACTAACTGCTGGTATCAAAGCCCTTGCAAAAGCCAGAAAAGTGAATGTGAAGACTGGTTATGCAAAATTTCTCTCTAATAATCAAGTTAAACTTGAAGGGTCTGATGACATTATTGAATTCGAACATTGCGTCATTGCCGCCGGGTCAAGGGTAACTAAATTACCAATGTTTCCATTTGAAGATGAGCGGGTTATGGACTCTACGGATGCTCTTTTAGTAGATGATATACCAAAAAGACTGCTTATCGTGGGTGGCGGTATTATTGGTCTTGAAATGGCGACAATTTACGACGCTTTGGGCAGTGAAATTACGATTGTTGAATTGGGTGAACAACTTATCCCGACTGCAGATAAAGATATTGTTAATCCACTTTTTAAGCGCATCAAAAAAATTTATTCAAACATTTTTCTGAATACTAAAGTCACTAAAATGACTGCAATGAAAAAAGGAATCAAAGTTGGTTTTGAAGGCAAAGATGCACCTGAAACGGATACCTTTGATAAAGTTTTAGTATCAATAGGCCGTTCACCAAATGGGCATTTATTAGATGCAGAAAAAGCAGGTGTTTCCATAGAAAAAGATGGCTTTATTACAACAAATAGACAGATGAAGACAAATGTAGATCATATTTTTGCTATTGGAGATATTGTCGGTCAACCAATGTTAGCCCATAAGGCTGTCCACGAAGCCAAGGTTGCTGCTGAGGTAATTTGTGGTCAAAAATCTGGCTTTGATGTTCTTACAATTCCTTCAGTGGCCTATACAGACCCTGAAGTGGCATGGACAGGCAAAACAGAGAAAGAACTAACAGCAGAAGGTATCAAGTTTAAAAAAGGAGTATTCCCTTGGGCCGCCTCAGGTAGAAGTTTGAGCATCGGAAGAAGTGAAGGAATCACTAAGGGCCTGTTTGACTCTGAATCAGGTAAGATTCTTGGCATGGGAATTTGTGGAACAAATGCTGGTGAGTTAATATCAGAAGCTAGTCTTGCTATCGAAATGGGTTGTGATATGAGCGACATTGCACTGACAGTGCATGCTCACCCAACCCTTTCAGAGACTACTGCATTTGCTGCTGAAATGGCTGAAGGAACTATTACAGACTTAATGCCACAAAAAAATAAAAAATAGTTAATATATATGGACATTAAGCAAGCTAGAAAAAATGTTATTGAACAACAAATAAGGCCTTGGGGTGGTCTGAATGTTCGCGCAAACCAAGCATTAACTGACATCCC
>CAZESR010000082.1:0-4347 GCA_964515065.1 uncultured Piscirickettsiaceae bacterium | reverse complement strand
AAGATGGCAATACCAGCCAAAATTCCTTGTCCTACATTTGCATATTGCAGCGCCTCTAAAACATCCTGACCAAGTCCTTTTGCGCCAATAAGAGAGGCAACAACAACCATTGCTAAACTCAACATAACTGTCTGATTAACGCCGGCAAGAATTGTTGGCATAGCAAGAGGCAAGTCAACCTTTGTTAATAGATACCATTTAGAGGCACCATAGGCTATCGCAGCCTCTCTTATCGCCTCGGGAACACCTTTCAAACCTAAAACTGTCAACCTGACTACCGGAGTTCCCCCAAAAATCATGGTAATAATTACAGCAGAAACCTTGCCAGTTCCAAAAAAAGCAATTACAGGAATCATAAACACGAATGCAGGCATGGTTTGCATAAAATCCATTATGGGTCTAATGAAAGAATAAAACTTGGGTCTTGTAGAG
Organism: uncultured Piscirickettsiaceae bacterium; assembly: GCA_964515065.1. GTDB lineage: Bacteria > Pseudomonadota > Gammaproteobacteria > PS1 > Pseudothioglobaceae > Pseudothioglobus. Next base: position 3,915 of record CAZESR010000082.1, on the reverse strand, counting down.
CAATAAATACCAAGCGGGATTCCAATAGATATACTTAATATAGCAGCCGTACCCAATAAAGCCAAAGTTGTCATGGCCTTTACCCAAAACCCTAAAAAGCCCATATAAGCTAAAAATGCGAGAGAATAGATTGCTGCACGCGGTCCTGCAGAGAGTCCGGTCATTAATACTATTGCGCTTATGACCACAATCCATGGCGTTTTAACAAATAACATTTCAAGTGAATCCAAGACACTTCTTATTCCATATGTGATGGCACTAAAAAGAGCGTCACCCTTAATAACTGCATAATCAAAGGCCCCTTCTACACCATCTATTGAGGCAAGCCTTATATCTGGATGCGTAGGAAAGTCAGCAAACAACTTCACTAAATCTGGAAAACTATAGTGAATCGTCGAAAAGATAATAATGATCAATGAAAAAATTATACTCAGCAGGTAATTTTTTAATTCCATTCCTGGACTGATAAGCTTATTTGAAAGCCATTCAGAAAATCTCTTTTCTAAAATTGAATTAGCTAATACTCCTTGCAGCGACCTTATAAGAATAAATAAAACAATTCCACTAATGGCAATTGCAACTCCTGAGGCTTCTATACGTTGAGCCTCTTGTAAGTAGCCAGCTATTGAATCTTCCAGTGACTTGATTGTTCTTCTGAACATTTCTACTTTGTCTGAATTGCTTTCTATTGCAGCTTGTAGCTGTTTCTGTCGAAAATCAATCGTTGACTGAATTTGATCAATTTTTTTATAAGCCTCTATACTAATATTTCCAAAGAAGCCTCTAACAATTTGAACAATAGCAAAAGTTTCAATAATTAAAAATGCCAATGACCAGTTCCATATATTTCTAATTCCAAACCATATTGAGCCAAATAAAAATGCTGATAAATTAAATGAAAGAATAAACTTTGAGGCATTATTTATTCTCTCAAATTCATGAATATAGTAGTCAGGATTGGTCTTTACAAAATCTTTAATTCGATTTGTATTTAGATAGTTATTCTCACTCATCTTGACCCTCAACAACAGAAACCAGTAAGTCTTTTTGAGATATGGCCCCTATATCTTTACCGTCTGAATTAGTAATAATAATAGGGCTATCATTGGATACTGATTTTTCAATTAAGCTACTTAAAACATCACTTTCATTCATTCTTATCGCATCTTTTGGAATATCGCCATAACTCTTAGCAAATTCATCTATTGGCTTCATAATTGTATTCGCTTGTACAACTTGGAGCCTTGAAATCCCTTTCACAAAGTCTGCCACATAATCATCCTCTGGTTTCATGACTATTTCTTCAGGGGTTCCTACTTGAATAACTTTGCCATCCCTCATAATTGCAATACGATGGCCAACTTTAACTGCCTCGTCTAGGTCATGAGTGATAAAGACTGTTGTTTTTCTTAATTTTTTTGATAGCTTAATAAACTCTATTTGAAGCTGCCTTCTGATTAACGGATCCAGGGCACTAAAAGGCTCGTCCATCAATAATATCTCAGGATCTGCCGCCAAAGCTCTTGCCAATCCTACCCGCTGTTGCATGCCTCCAGATAGCTCATGTGCATATTTATTACCCCAGCCTGTAAGTTCAACTGTATTTAAAATTTCATTCGCCTGTGCGTATCTTTTATTTTTATTAATACCTCTAATCTCTAATGGCATAGCAATGTTATCAATTACAGATCGATGGGGCATTAAGGCGAAATTTTGAAAAACCATACCAATCTTTTTATTTCTAAATTCTTGTAGTTCATTTTTTTCTAATGCCATTACATCTTGCCCATCGATTAAGATTTTCCCAAGTGTGGGCTCGAGCAACCTATTAATATGTCTTACAAGGGTTGATTTACCGCTTCCAGAGAGCCCCATGACACAGAATATTTCCCCTGGATTAACATCAAATGAAACATCAGAGACGCCAATTACTGAGTTATACTTCTCTAAAGCATCTTGCTTAGAAATATGCTTTTTGGTGATTGCTTCTAGTGCTTCAGGAGAATTGTTTCCAAATACCTTAGTGATATTTTGAATTTCAATGAAGCTTCCAGAGTTTTCAGACGACATAGTATTTATTTTTAATGAAAAAAAACCGGCGCCTAAAACGCCGGTTTTAAGACGAACTAGTTAAATTATAAACCTAACCAGCCATCAACAGTACCTTCGTTTTGAGACATCCAATCTCTAGCAACTTCTGCGGGGTCTCTCTTATTGACAGACACTTCATAAGCTAGCCATGAAACATCATCAGATGTAAGCTGGAAGTTATTGAAAAATTCAACAATTGCTGGTGACTTAGCTTCTAGCGAAGTGCCCCAACCAATTTGAATGTTCTTCAATGCATCCTTTGAAGCTACATATGATTTTGTATACCAATCTGCATCCGCTTTTGGTTGAATCATTATGTATTTCTCTGGGTCATGAGTAGGCTCAGTCAACATAACAACATCAGCCATTCCCCAAATAGCGTGCGGCTTATAGCAGTAGAATGCATAGCCTTCGCCTTTCTTGATTGAGTCTAAAACTCGAGCATTTTTTACAGCTTCAGCAGCTCTAATTGGCTCAATTCCAGCATCAAGTAGTTGGTAATCTCTTACCTTGACCTCATTTACGTTTGCAGATGCCCATCCATCAGCACCAATCCAAAACTCGCCTTTGCCGTTGCCATCGCTATCCATGGCCTCAACAACCTCAGGTCTGCCAAGATCGAAAATTGAAGTTATATTCATCTTTGCTGCAAAGTCTTGAGAGACACAGTAGCCTTGGTTTCCTTCGTAGCTTAGAGGACTTAACTTAAGTGTTCCTTTAGGTACGAGGTCATTAGTGTAGGCCTCTTGGTTAGGTAGCCAGATATCAGGGTGAACTTCAATTTCACCTTTGCTTCTATCAATAGCTGCATAAATAGCTGTATTGTTTCCAGGAACAAGTTCCACTTCTCCGCCCATTTTGTCGGTAATAACTGCAGAAAGCAAGTTAGCAATTGCCGTTGCCCCTGTCCAGCCTGGATCACCGATATTAACTTTTTCAGCATGGCTAGACATTGACATAGAAAATGCAATTAATCCTGCCATAAAAGTCTTACTTAAAATTTTCATTATTACTTCTCCTTAATTTTTTTTAATTGTCTCATAACCACAAAAACTTTCATTTTAGAAAATAAATCACCTGAATCAATTAATAAATTGAAGCAATTTTTTTATTGTGGAAGTGAGATACTAACATGAAATTGATTACAATAAAACCCATTAAAAAAATATGTGTTTAATTTAATTTACGTGTTTTGAGAAATGAAAATTATTAGGATAGAAAATTTTTCACTATTTTATTAAATAATTTTGGTTTTTCCATGTGTGAATTATGGGCGCAGTTCTCAATAATCTCTACCCTAGAATTATCTATACCTTTTTTTAATATTTTTTGCTGAGACCAATCATAGGAACGATCCTTATCTGACCATATAATAAGAGTTGGACACTTAATATGTTTTAGTTGCTCCCTTCCATCCCAACACTCCCAAGCATCAAGACTGGCCAGTGAAGCTTGTGTTGACGCTTTTTTACCTTCATCAATACATAATTCAAATCCATCGCCAATTAAATAATCAACAAACCATGTTTTCGCTATGTCTTGTCTAACTTTATTCAAACCAAATTTTTTAATTTTAGTCCTTGATTCATTGATGGTTTCAAATCTGTTTGGCAAAACTCCAATAGCGCCTGTTCCAAAACAAATTAACTTATTTATACGTTCTGGATAAAGAACTGCCATTTCTTGGACTACCATCCCGCCCATAGAGTGTCCGAGTAAATTAAACCTTTCTATTTTTAAATAATCTAAAAGCTCAAATACTTGATTTGCATTTTCTTTTATTGTCGATGGAGCAGTCATATGAGAGCTTTCTCCATAGCCTGC
>CAZESR010000081.1:0-4581 GCA_964515065.1 uncultured Piscirickettsiaceae bacterium | reverse complement strand
CAGTATCTTTATAGAATTCAGCAACAAAGTCGTGAATGGATTCAGCAAAGCTCAGTTCAATCAGAAGACCGTACTATCGGAATTATGGGTCTAGGCAACATTGGCAAGGCAATTGGTGACTCACTTATTAATTTAGACTTTAAGGTTATTGGTTGGGGCGCAAGTCCAAAAAGTTCACTTGGGGCAATTGAATATTATTATGGCCATGAGCAGCTTTCAAAGTTTCTCAGTGAAACTAATATCCTCATAAATGTTCTGCCATTAACTGAAAATACTAAAAATATATTGACCAAAACCGAGCTTAGTTATCTTCCTAAAGGTTCATTTATCATTAATATTGGAAGGGGCGGTATTATTAATGAGAATGACTTGTTATCCATTTTAGATTCAGGGCACATTGCTGCTGCTGCTTTGGACGTGTTCGCAGAAGAGCCACTCCCTGAAAATAATTCACTTTGGACTCACCCTTCTGTCTATGTGACTCCTCATATAGCGGGTCAAAGTAATCCAGGTTCTGCAGCTAAAACTATAGCTGAAAATATTCGCCTGATTCAAAAGGGAGAGTCTCCTTATCCCATTTATAGCCTAAATAATGGATATTGAGAAAACTTTTTTTGCTAAATTTTTTGTCAAAATTTTCATCTAAATCTTAACAATTGTATTTAGGACAAACTAATTGATTTATTTATATGAATTCATGAACAATTGAATTCAACTAAAAAGACTAATCTTATATAATATTGTTTTTTTGAGACAAAAACCAATGTCTGTAGGAAGTGAAATAAGAACAACTCCATTCCACAAGATGCATGTTGATGCAGGTGCAAAAATGGTGCCCTTTGCTGGATATGAAATGCCAGTTAGCTACCCTCTTGGAATAATAAAAGAACACAGCCATACACGAGAAAAAGCAGGACTCTTTGATGTTTCTCATATGGGGCAAATTAAATTATCTGGTGAGCATGCTATGAGTGCTTTAGAGTCTCTTGTTCCAGTTGATATCATTGATTTACCTTTGATGAAAACCCGTTATGCTCTTTTTACGAGTGAAAATGGCGGTGTGATGGATGATCTAATGGTCACAAATCTTGGAGATAACAGTTTATTTCTGGTTGTAAATGCAGCATGTAAGGATTCTGACTATGATCATTTACAAAATCATTTAGGTTCAAGCTGTGACATAGAATTATATGATGATTTGGCTTTGTTGGCTCTGCAAGGCCCTAAAGCGGCTAATGTTTTAAGTGAGCTTGTTCCTTCGGTCAAAGAGATGGCATTTATGACTGCCAAGCAGGTGATGATTAACGATATAGATTGTTTTATTACACGCTCTGGATACACAGGTGAGGATGGTTTTGAAATTTCAGTTTCAGCCCAGGATGCTGAAAGTCTTGCAAGTATAATGCTTGCAAGTGATGAGGTTGAGTGGATAGGCTTGGGTGCTAGAGATTCACTTCGTCTTGAAGCTGGCTTATCTCTATACGGCCATGAACTCGATACTAGCCATAGTCCAGTTGAGTCCTCTTTAAATTGGGCACTTTCAAAAGTAAGAAGGTTGGGCGGAGAACGTGAGGGAAATTATCTAGGCGATAAAATCATTTTGAACCAACTCGAAAATGGCTCTGAAACAAAAGTAGTCGGCTTACTTCCCGAAGGAAGGATGCCAGTTAGAGATGGCGTAATCATTCAGGACGATAATGGTAATCAAGTTGGATATGTTACAAGTGGAGGTTTTGGCCCGACTCTGAACAAGCCAATATCCATAGCTAGATTAGAGTCAAAGTTTACAAATAGCCAGTCCAAACTTTTTGCACTGGTCAGAGAGAAGAAAATAGCAGTTGAAGCTGTAAAACTGCCATTTGTTAAACATAACTATTACAGAGGTTGAACATTAATAAGGAGAAGTAATGAGTATTAAATATTCTGAAGATCATGAATGGGTCGATGTGAAAGGAGATGACCTAGTGGTGATTGGAATAACTGATTTTGCCCAAGAGCAATTGGGTGATTTAGTTTATGTTGAGTTGCCAGAGGTAGGTGATGAGTGTACTCGAGGAGATAACATTTCTGTTATTGAATCTGTCAAAGCGGCATCCGACTTAGTTGCACCAGTTTCTGGTTCAATTGTTGAAGTAAATAGCCAACTGGAAGATGAGCCAGAAACAGTGACCGAGGATTCAATGGGAGAAGGTTGGTTTATTAAGGTCAAGTTGTCTAACCCTGAAGAGTTAGATGACCTTATGGATGAAGAGGCATACAACTCATTTATCGAGGAATAGAAAGAGAGAAATAAATGACTGATAAGATTGAAGATTTACTAAATAATGACGCTTTTACCAATAGACATATTGGTTCATCAAGCGAACAAAAAAATCAAATGCTTAATTATCTTGGTTTTGACAACTTAGATAAATTAATTGATGAAATAGTGCCGGATGTTATTCGTCGGAAAGAGCCTATGAATATTGCAGATGGCATGTCAGAGCTTGCTGCACTTAAACAGCTCAGAAATCTAGCAAGAATGAATATTCGTTATAAGTCTTTTATTGGTCAGGGCTATTACAACTCTATTACACCTCCAGTCATTCAGCGAAATGTTGAAGAAAATCCAACTTGGTACACCTCCTATACTCCATATCAGCCCGAGATTTCTCAAGGTCGCCTTGAAGCTTTAATGAACTACCAAACAATGGTTTCAGATCTAACTGGAATGGACCTAGCCAACGCCTCCATGTTAGATGAGGCAACTGCTTGCGCTGAAGCCATGACACTGAGTCATCGAGTAAGTAAGTCCAAAAGTAATGTTTTTTTTGTTGCGAATGATTGCTATGCTCAGAATCTAGAGGTGATTAAAACAAGAGCAGAGCCATTAAATATTGAAATAGTTTTTGGCGACCCTCTGGTTGATTTAAAAGGTCTTGATTGCTTTGGTGTTCTGCTCCAGTACCCAAACACCTATGGCGCTTTTAGTGACTACACAAAATTAATAGAGTCTATTCATGAAAAGAAGGCACTTGTTACAGTGAGTGCTGATTTACTTGCCTTAACACTTCTGAAGCCTCCTGGTGAAATGGGTGCCGATATTGTAGTTGGTAATACTCAAAGATTTGGCGTTCCAATTGGATATGGCGGACCACATGCTGCATATATGTCTACTAGAGATAAGTACAAGCGATCAATGCCAGGCCGTATTATTGGCGCTTCTGTTGATACGAAAGGAAGGCTTGCATATCGATTGTCATTACAAACACGAGAGCAACATATACGCCGAGAGAAAGCAACCAGTAACATTTGTACTGCGCAAGCTCTCTTAGCAATTATGGCCAGTATGTATGCGGTTTACCATGGCCCAGAGGGACTTAGAAACATTGCTCGACGTATTTTTAAATATGCTGGTGTATTTGCTGATGGTATGAAGGATATGGGATTTCATATCGTCAATGACTCTTATTTCGATACTTTGACTATTGAAGTCAAAAATTCAGATGCAATAGTGATGCAAGCTGAAAAAAATGGATACAATATTAATGTATTCAGTAAAACGCTTGTCTCAGTCTCGTTTGATGAACTAAGTACGCCCGAAGATATCGAGTATTTATGGAGAATCTTCAATACTGAGTCAGAATTGAGTGCACAGTCATTATTTGAAAAAAATAAATCAAAAATCAAGAAGAGTTTAAAGAGAGAATCTGATTTTCTGACGCATGAAGTGTTTAATACTTATCGTTCTGAAACCAATATGATGAGATATATTCGTTATCTTGGAGATAAAGATATTGCACTAGACCGGTCTATGATTCCACTGGGTTCGTGCACAATGAAACTTAACGCAGCAGCAGAACTGATTCCTGTGAGTTGGCCAGAATTTTCTCAAATTCATCCTGCGGTTCCTATGAATCAGGTGATTGGTTACCAGCAGATGATTAGTGAACTTGAGGAGATGCTGTGTGAGGCAACTGGATACTCTGCAATCTCTCTTCAGCCCAATTCCGGGGCACAAGGAGAGTACGCTGGTTTAATTGCAATAAGAGGATATCATCGAAGCAGGGGTGATGAAAATCGAAATATTTGCTTGATTCCATCATCAGCTCATGGCACAAATCCAGCATCAGCTCAAATGGCAGGTATGAAGGTTGTTGTTGTCAATAATGCAGACAACGGTAATATTGATTTAGCTGATTTACGAGCAAAAACTAAAGAGCACGAAGAGAATCTTGCAGCAATAATGATTACATACCCTTCTACTCATGGTGTTTTTGAAAAAGATGTTAGAGAGGTTTGTGATATTGTTCATGATGCAGGTGGGCAAGTATATATTGACGGTGCGAATATGAACGCAATGGTTGGACTCTCTGCTCCAGGTGAGTTTGGCGGGGATGTTTCTCACCTTAATCTTCATAAGACATTTGCCATACCGCACGGTGGCGGTGGTCCAGGTGTTGGCCCAATTGGGGTAAAAGAACACCTCATCGATTTTTTACCAAGGACACCACTAAACAATACACAGGTAGGAAGTATTTCAGGGGCTCCATGGGGTTCAGGAAGTATCCTTCCAATCAGTTGGATGTATATAGCAATGCT
>CAZESR010000080.1:0-4587 GCA_964515065.1 uncultured Piscirickettsiaceae bacterium | reverse complement strand
GCTGTTCTAGCTCTCCATTCAGGCCAGGCATTATTCGCTGCATCAATGGCTTGGTCAGTCTCTTTTTTACCCATATCTGGCAAGGTGCTAATAACCTCATTCGAATAGGCGTTTGTAACATCAAAGCGTGATTTTGCATCATCGCCAACCCATTTGCCGTTGACATAGCCGTGCTCTTTAAGAAGACTGGAGTTAGTTAACATATGTAATCCTTGTTCATGTTTTATTTAAAGACGCTAATTATAATAGCCTGGAGAAAAAAGTGTTCCTGAAACTAATCAGAATTAAACAGTTTGTTGTTTTTGTCTTTTACCAATAATTGATGCTGATACAACGCCAAGAGCGACCAGTCCGACCAGTATTGTTGAAACTGCATTGATTTCAGGAGTAACTCCTAGTCTCACCATCGAGTAAATCTTCATAGGTAGGGTTGTGGAGCCTGGGCCTGAAGTAAAGCTTGCTATAACGAGGTCGTCAAGTGACATGGTAAATGACAATAACCAGCCGGACAAAATTGCAGGCAGAATGATTGGGAATGTAATCAGAAGAAACGTTCGAAATGGAGTACAACCTAAGTCAAGTGCAGCCTCATTAATACTCTCATCATAACTAGACATTCTAGACTGGATAATGACTGAAACATAGCACATAGAAAAAGTTATATGCGCAAGCGTAACAGTTAATACTCCTCTATCAATAGACAAAGTTATGAACGTGAGCAGGATGGACAAGCCTAGTATTACCTCTGGCATAACCATAGGGGCATAAATCATTCCTGAGAAGAGTGTTCTTCCCCCAAATTTACCAAAACGGGTCATTACGAGCCCTGCGATTGTTCCTAAAAATGTTGCTACAGTTGAAGAGATAAATGCAACCTTGAAGGTAACCCAGGCGGCATCTTTGATGCCTTGATTGTTCATTAGCTCGCCATACCATTTAGTTGAAAATCCGCCCCAAACGGTAACTAATCTGGATTCATTAAAGCTGAACAAAATCAAAAGAATAATTGGAATATATAAAAATGAAAATCCAACGATTAAGGCGAAGATATTAAAGTTACCGTACTTTTTCATTTCATAGCCTTTTCTTGAGATTTTTGGTAGAGAATGATAGGAACCACCAGAAGTAAAAGCATGATAATAGCGACAGCAGAGGCAACAGGCCAGTCTCTATTGTAGAAGAACTCACCCCAAAGTACTTTACCAATCATCAAGGTTTTAGTTCCACCCAAAAGGTCTGGGATTACAAACTCTCCAACAACTGGAATAAAGACTAAAAAGCATCCAGCCATGATTCCAGGCATTGACAAAGGAATCGTTACTGACCAGAATGTTTTAATTGGTCGACAGCCAAGATCTGCTGCAGCTTCCAAAAGACTCATATCCATTTTTTCTAAATTTGCATACAAAGGCAAGATCATAAATGGTAAGTAGGAGTAGACGATGCCAATGTAAACAGCCAGATCAGTATTCATAATGATGAGCGGTTTGTCGATTATGCCAATCGTCATTAGGGCTAAATTTAATAAACCTTCCGTCTTTAAAATACCAATCCAAGCGTAGACACGTATTAGGAATGAGGTCCAAAAGGGAAGAATAACCAACATTAATAAGATACCCCTCCATCGCTTTGGAGCTCTAGCAATACTGTAGGCTATTGCGTAACCAACAATCAGAGTTAATATTGTTGAGATTGTTGCAATTTTAATGCTCGAAAGATAGGCTTTAATGTAGAGAGAGTCACTAAAAAGAAAAAGGTAGCTATCTAAGCCCGCTTGTATTTTTGGCCACAACGAGTCACCCCAGTTAAATAGGGGAGTATAGGGAGGCATGGCGATAATGGGCTGAGCTAGGCTAATCTTAAGGACAATAACAAACGGAAACAGAAATAATAAGAGTAGCCAAAGATAGGGTATTGAAATAACAGCGTTTCTGCCATTAAATATTCGTTTGAGAAAGTTATGTTTTTTTTGTTTAGTATCCATAACTATTAAAAAAACTAAGAGAGCAGAACAACCGCGGAATTTGCTGACCAGTGAAGGTAAACTGCATCTTCCCATGTCAAATGATGTTCCTCTGTTCTGACGCGATTTGCACGAATTGCTTTTAGAATTCTACCGTTATCGAGCCTGACATGATAAGTTGAAAAGCTCCCGCCATAAGCAATATCTTCAATTACTCCTTGTAAAACATTATTGTCGTTTGGGGGTTTCTTTTTTGAGATTTCAAGTTTCTCAGGTCTGATTGCGAACCAAATTGTATCCTCAAGTTCTGCTTCAACCTCTTGAGTTGCAAAAACAATTGAATTTGAATCCTCAGAGAGCAACTGAGTGCCTTCTTTATTTTTGCCTTTGTATATTCCTTTTAATAGATTAACATCTCCAATAAAGTCAGCCACATCTTTATTAACTGGAGCCTCATAAATCTCAGTGGGCGTTGCTACTTGAATTAAATTACCGGACTCCATAACTCCAATTCTACTCGAGACAGTCATCGCTTCTTCTTGATCATGAGTTACGATTACAAACGTTACCTCCAGTTTTTCTTGGATGTCCATTAATTCGAACTGAGTTTGTTCTCTCAGCCTTTTATCAAGGGCGCCAAGGGGCTCATCTAGAAGTAATAGTTTTGGACTTTTAGCAAGACTTCTTGCAAGGGCAACTCGTTGACTTTGACCACCAGACAGCTGATTAGGTTTACGTTTGGCAAATTTTGTTAGCTCAACAAGTTCCAGCATTTCTTCAACCCTCTGATTAATAACATCATCAGGCAACTTATCCTGTTTTAGACCAAAAGCAATATTTTTTTCAACAGTCATATGAGGAAAAAGTGCGTAAGACTGAAACATCATGTTGATTGGTCTAAGATGTGGAGGAATATTTGACATATCTTCTCCGTCAACAAGAATTCTTCCATCAGTAACATTTTCGAAACCAGCAAGCATTCTGAGCAATGTTGTTTTTCCACATCCCGAAGGCCCTAACAACGAGAAAAATTCATTTTTATATATATCGAGGGATAAATTGTCTATGGCTGTAAAGTCGCCAAATTTTTTTGTAACGTTTTCTATTTGAATGTAGGGTTTCTGGCTTGAATCCAGCCAAGGTTCAGTTGTAGTAGTCTCTGTCATAACCTATAACATAAAAAAAATACCTCCATGGTAAAGACCATGGAGGTTAAAGATAGTGCAGTTTTAGTTTCCTGTTGTGATCTTAGTCCACATACGGGTCACAACACGGTTTGTTGAGGCGTTGTATGTTGGAACAGTGTACAAGCCTGAAAGAACTTCTTGAGTCGGATAAACCGCAGGATCATTGAACAGCTCTTCATCTAGAAGCGGCTGTGACGCAAGATTACCATTTGCATACCAAACATAGTTAGTCGCTGTGGCGATTTGCTCAGGATTCATTGTCCAGTTGATGTATTTGTGGGCATTATCAGGGTGTGGCGCATCTTTAGGAATAGCCAACTGATCAAACCACATTAGTGCACCTTCATCAGGGATTGCATAAACTATTTCAACACCATTGTCGGCATCCCAAGCAGCATATTGAGCCATAAAGATATCACCTGACCAGCCAACAACTAAGCAAATATCACCATTGGCAAGTGAATCAATATATTGCGACGAATGAAACTTCTGAATATATGGACGAATTGCTTCTAAAACTGGTTCAGCTTTCTTTAAGACTTCCGGATCATCAGTAGATGGGTCTTCACCAATATAGGCTAAAGCCGCAGGAATAATTTCAGTTGGAGCATTCAATAGATGAACTCCGCAATCTGCAAACTTAGATACAACATCTGGATCAAATACCATCGCAAGAGAAGTTGTTGGAGCGTTCTCCATCCTCTCATTAATCATACCTTCGTTGTATCCGATACCAGTAGTACCCCACATCCAGTTAACTGAATATTCATTGAGAGGACCATACTGTTCAACGCGATCTTCAACAACATCCCACATGTTTCCTATGTTAGAAAGTTTAGACTTGTCAAGCTTTTGAAACACACCGGCTTGAATTTGTCTTGCCAAGAAGCCTGCGGAAGGTACAACAACATCGTAACCAGAGCCGCCTGCAAGTAATTTAGCTTCCAAAACTTCATTAGAGTCAAACACGTCGTATACTACCTTGATGCCAGTTGCAGCCTCAAAGTCGATGTTCACCTGCTCATCAATATAATCTGACCAGTTATAGACATGAACAACATTTTCTTCTGCAAAAGCTGTTTGCATTGAAAAAGCCAATGCTGAAGCAATCAGAAGATTATTTACTTTATATTTCATTATTACTCTCCTTTTATATTTTTACTTTTAACTTATTGGATTATATTAAATTTTTGTATTTAATAATCACCTTTTTTAATTACAATCCAGTTTTTACTATAGATGTCTCAAATATGAATTGTATTCAAAATCTGTAACAGTGCTTTCAAACCTGTTAATTTCATGTTCTTTAACGACTTGGTAAGATTTTTGAAATTGCTCACCAAAAAATTCTTTTACAATTTTTGATTTACTCGTTTTATCAACTGCCTCACGCCAAGTGATTCCAAGCTCTGGCTTATGTTGCGCATGAGCATTACC
>CAZESR010000079.1:0-4664 GCA_964515065.1 uncultured Piscirickettsiaceae bacterium | reverse complement strand
GGATTAAGCAATGAGTTCGGGTCAAAGGCGTTCTTGATTTGATGAAAAACATCCAGTTCAGCACTGCTATACTGATGACACATAGCATCTAATTTTTCAATACCAACGCCATGCTCTCCTGTAATCGAACCGCCCTTTTCAACACAGAGCTTCAATATATCCATACCGAAAGCTTCTGCCTTCTCAAGCTCTCCAGGTCGTCCTAAGTTATACATTATGAGAGGATGAAGATTACCATCACCTGCATGAAAAACATTGGCTACACGCAATTTGTAGTGCGTTGAAAACTCACTTATTTTTTCAAGTACTGTAGCTAAATGGCGTTTAGGTATGGTTCCATCCATACAATAATAATCTGGAGATAGCCTTCCTACAGAAGGGAAAGCTGCCTTGCGTCCTTTCCAAAAAAGTAAACGCTCATCTTCATTTTCTGAGACCCTTGTAGTGGTCGCATTCGAAAGCAAACCGAGAACCTTATCCAAGTCCTCATTGACTGAATCTATGTCTCCATCAAGTTCACAAAGGAGTAGCGCTTGAGCATCTAATGGGTAGCCTGGATGTGCAAAAGCTTCGGAAGCCTCTATTGCAAATTTATCCATCATCTCAAGACCAGAAGGTATGATGCCGTTCTTTATAATTTCAGCCACTGTATCAGCACAATCTCTAACACTACTAAAGCCAGCCATAACGAGTCTAGCAAGTTCAGGTTTTGGAGTTAGCTTCACAGTAATTTCTGTTATTACACCAAGTAAACCTTCTGAGCCGTTCATCAATGCCAATAAACCAATACCCTCATCTTGTCGAGTTAACACCAACTCTTCACCATCAATGGTCAGCATTTTGATTGCCTCTACGTTTTGAACTGTGAGACCATATTTTAGACAATGGACGCCCCCAGAATTCTCAGCAACATTGCCTCCAATAGTGCAAGCGATTTGAGAAGATGGATCGGGCGCATAATAAAGATCAAACTCTTCAGCCGCTTCGCTAATTGCCAAATTACGAACCCCTGGCTCCACAACTGCTATTTTTTTTTCCTCATCAATTGAAATAATTTGGGTGAGTTTCGAAAGTCCTAAAACTACTGAGCCTTCGAGTGGCGTTGCACCTCCTGAAAGACCTGTTCCCGCGCCTCTACTGACAATGGGTGTATTGTTTTTTCGACAAATCTCTAATGCCTTCTTGATTTCATCAATATTGTTTGGCAAAACCACCGCAAGTGGTTCTTGCTTGTAAACACCCAAACCATCACATTCAAATGGGCGAGTATTTTCTGAGCCAGAGATAACGGCATTTTTTGGTAAAGCTCGTTTTAATTTATTTAAGATTGACATAAACTTGCAATATTAAATGGTTAAAATACGCCGGTTAGTTGAATTCAAGCAGTTATGAATTTAATTAGTTACAACCGATTAAATATCTAAGATAATGTTTGCAGCTAGACACATTATAAAGTGTTCTAATTTGCTTTAAAGTGGCAAATTGGTCTTACCAACAAATATTAATTACAAATAAAATTACAATATGAAATCATTTACTCCACCAACCAGAACACTTATGGGTCCAGGCCCCTCAATTGTTCACCCTAGAATTTTAGAAGCCATGGCTCGGTCTACTATAGGACATTTAGACCCTGCCTTTGTTGACATGATGGATGAAGTTAAAGAAATGCTGAAATATGCATTTAAGACTGAAAATGCATTGACTATGCCGGTCTCTGCTCCTGGCTCAGCTGGCATGGAAACATGCTTTGTGAATCTTGTGGAACCTGGCGACAAGGTTATCGTTTGTATTAATGGAGTCTTTGGTCTGCGAATGAAAGAAAATGTCACTCGTCTTGGTGGTGAAGCGGTTGTCGTTGAGGATGAATGGGGTACTCCCGTTAGTCCTGAAAAAGTTGAACAAGCGTTAGTTGATAATCCTGATTCTAAAATTGTTGCCTTTGTTCATGCTGAAACGTCAACTGGAGCACTTTCTGATGCTAAAACTCTCTGTCAGATTGCTAATCAATATGGATGCATCAACATCGTAGACGCGGTAACTTCATTGGCAGGTTCTGAATTAAGAGTTGATGATTGGGGAATAGATGCTATTTATTCGGGCTCTCAGAAGTGCTTATCAGCAATGCCTGGGTTGTCGCCTATTAGTTTTAGTGAAAGAGCAATTGAAAAGTTAACCAATCGTAAGACACCAGTAACAAGTTGGTTTCTAGATCTCAACTTGGTGATGGGCTATTGGGGCAAAGGCGCAAAACGGGCATATCATCACACCGCACCAGTCAATACCTTATATGGTCTGCATGAATCCTTGGTAATGTTAAGCGAGGAAGGAATCGAAAATTCTTGGAGTCGCCATCAACAAAACCACATACTTCTTAGGGATGGCCTTAACAAACTAGGAATTGAATATTTGGTCAACGAATCTAGCAGATTACCTCAACTGAACAGTGTACTTATTCCTCAAGATCAAGATGATTTAGGAGTTCGCTCTTCATTGCTGGAAAACTACAACATTGATATTGGAGCTGGTCTGGGTCCACTTGAAGGCAAGATATGGAGAATTGGATTAATGGGACACACTTCAAGAAAGGATAATGTTGAGCTTTTATTATCTGCACTTAAGGATACACTATAAAAAAAGCGGCTTCAAAGCCGCTTTTTTTTAAAAGAAATTCTAACTAGTCTTTAATTTTTGCCAACAACTCTTCTTCAGTCTCAACCCTATCAGGGTCAGGAAGACAGCAGTCTACTGGACATACTTCAACACATTGCGGAGTATCAAAATGACCAACACATTCTGTACACAGGTCGCCGTCAATCTCATAGATTTCCTCACCCATATATATTGCCTCATTCGGACACTCTGGCACACAAACATCGCAATTAATACATTCATCAGTAATTAACAAAGACATAATATCCTCAACCTAAATAATCATATTAAAAAAACTTTATAATAGTAGTCTTAATCCCATATCACAGCGAACCTATTTTAACTTATCAATGCTACTATAATAATGATTTTGGGTATCATTACTGATTTTCTTTTTAGGGTTATCATGAGAGCACTTTTAATTATTTTTTCTTTATTATTTTCTTCGCTTTCATTTGCCTCTCTTGATGATGGTATCTATGCCCACATAAAAACCAATAAAGGTGAGATTATTGTTGAATTAGCCTATGAAAAGGCTCCCCTAACTGTCATTAATTTTATAGCCCTCTCAGAGGGTAGCAAAAAGAGCAATAAAGAGCCCGGCTCACCTTTTTATGATGGCATAACATTTCACCGAGTTATCGATAACTTTATGATTCAAGGTGGAGATCCTCAGGGAGATGGTAGAGGTGGCCCAGGTTATCAGTTTGTTGACGAGTTTAGTGACTTAAAACATGACCAGCCTGGTGTCCTGTCTATGGCTAACTCAGGACCTAATACAAATGGTTCACAATTTTTTATTACCCATGTTCCAACACCTTGGCTTGATGGAAAGCATAGTGTTTTTGGTCTTGTAGTTGAAGGTATGGATGTTGTTAACTCCATTGAGCAAGGTGATATTATCGAGAGTATATCGATTGAGCGTATTGGCGACCAAGCCAATCAATTTGTTGCTGATGAAACATCATTTCGTGAACAAATTGAAAAAATTAATGCGGACTTCAAAGCAAAACAAGAGTTACGTCAAAAAGAATTTGAAAATTATGTCACTACTTCTTATCCTGGGATTAAAAAGAGCAGCTTAGGTTACTTCACAACGATTAATAAATCGGGTAACGATAAGCAACCTAATGATGGGCAACTTGTTTCTGTAGATGTTTCATTTAAAACTGATAATGGTCAAATCTTACGTGAAGCTGGAAGTCCAATCGAATTCATTCTCGGAAGCGGGCAAATAATCAGCTTTATTGACAATAACATCAGAGATATGTCAATTGGTGAAGATCGAACAATAATTGTTACTTATGAGGCTGTATTTGGAGATAACCCTCCAGATCGAGTTGATTCACCAACAATATCAATTCTTATTTTTGAACTAGAACTTCTTTCTGCCAAGGATAACTAAGCATGTTTCTTGAATTAATTAGCTTCCTTTCTTCACTAGATACTGGATTTAATGTACTTAGCTATTTAACGGTAAGAGCCGTGTTTTCAATGATGACTGCACTTCTTATTACCCTTTTCCTTGGAAAATGGATTATCTCTAAACTACAGCACTATCAAATTGGTCAAGTGATACGTAGAGATGGACCAGAATCACATCAAGAAAAAGCTGGAACACCAACAATGGGAGGTTTACTGATACTATTTGCGTTTATCGCCAGTATGATTATCTGGGGCGATTGGAGAAACCCATATTTATGGATAGTGCTAACTACAGCTTTTATTTTTGGTGCAATCGGTTTTTTTGATGACTATCTAAAACTTAAAAGAGATAGCTCAAATGGATTGAGTGGTAGGCAAAAACTTGTTGCTCAATCGATCGGGGCAATCTTAATCGGAAGTTGGTTGATTGGTCTGGAGTCTTCTACCATAACAACTCAACTTCTAATACCGTTTTTTAAAGATAGTGTTATTGAATTAGGAATTGTAGGTTTTTTAATATTGTGCTATTTCGTTATTGTTGGTAGCTCAAATGCTGTAAACCTCACTGATGGTTTGGACGGTTTGGC
>CAZESR010000078.1:0-4723 GCA_964515065.1 uncultured Piscirickettsiaceae bacterium | reverse complement strand
GAATGTAAACATCATTATCTTTAACGACTTCACCTTCAATATTATTGATTTTCATGATATAAGTTTTATTTTTAGTTTATTAATTTGTTATGACGATTTGACTAACTCCAGAAACTTTAAAAATTTGACTTCAATCTTATTGTTTGTTTATAAAGTTAGATTTCTTAGCTTATTTGAAGATTATTCTAAATAAACCTCTTTAGTATAGTTTTGGTTCAAATAAAGGTCGGGAGGTTGGCTTTTCTCAATTATCAGCTTAGCATTAACTAGGTCATTGCTAGTAATTTTCAACATTGCATCATCAGGATTTAGTCCAAGAGATAACCATCTTTGCATCAATCTATCTTGAATAGTTGTCATAGTGGGGCAGACAAATACAGTTGAAGAAAATACTTTCAATAAAGACGACCAAGGCTTTGTCTCCATGAGTAAGTAGTTACCTTCAATAACTACGACTGGTGTTTCTGGCTTAATCAAGATTGAATTGGCAACTGCTAGATCCATCTTCCGATCGAACGCGGGGTGAAAAGACTCTCGATTTGCACATGATAAGCTTTTAACAGCTTCGCAAAAACCATATGCATCAAATGTTTCAGGAGATCCTTTCTTTGAAAGCAATTTAAGAGACTTGAGTAAACGATTATCCAAATGATAACCATCCATTGGCAAAAGTTCAGCAAACAGACCAGATAAACTATTCTTTCTATTAAGGCTTTTTACGACCTCACGAGCTAAGGTTGATTTTCCAGACGCTGGTGGCCCTGCAATTCCAATAATTGTTCGGCTCCCGTCTCTCAGCTTATTATGAATTAGTTCGCAAACTAGTTCAACATCACGGTCAATCCCTATCAGTTTCATCTGTTGTTTTCTTTTACTTTTTCTGGTTTCATCGCTCCAGTCATTAGAGCCACTGCTTCAGACATTGATATGTCTTTGGGATTAATTTCGCAAAGCCTTTTTCCTAGCCTATGTACATGAATTCTATCGGCAATTTCAAAAACATGAGGCATATTGTGAGAAATAATAATAATTGAAATGCCACGTGACTTTATCTCTTGAATAAGCTCAAGAACGCGTCGACTTTCTTTAACTCCCAAAGCTGCAGTAGGCTCATCTAGAATTACAATTTTTGTTCCAAATGTTGCCGCTCGGGCTACTGCTATCCCTTGTCTCTGTCCACCAGATAATGTCTCGACCTTTTGGTCGATATTCTGAATTGTCATTAGACCTAATTCGGACAGCTTTTCTCGAGCAATTTTGCGCATTTTATTTTTGTCTAATTTTCTAAATACCTTACCAATTAAACCAGTTTTGAGTATTTCCCGACCCATAAACATATTTTCAGCAATTGATAGTGCCGGAGATAAGGCAAGTGTTTGATGAACTGTTTCAATTCCATATTTTCGAGCCTCAATAGGAGAGCTAAATACAACCTCATTTCCTTCGAGCATAATTTTGCCTTGATCAGCTTGAATTGCGCCTGAGAGAGCTTTAATTAGAGTAGACTTTCCTGCTCCATTATCGCCTATGATGGCAAGCACTTCTCCTGGAAATAGATTAAGATCGCTATCTTCAATTGCTGTGACCTTTCCATAACGTTTAGTCAGGCCATGAGCAGTCAATATTGGATTAATCATGAAGATACCTCCTTTCGAATATATTGATCAATTGTAACAGCAGCAATTATTAGAACTCCGATTAAAAGGTAGGTCCACTGAACGTCTGCACCAAGAAGACGCAGGCCAAGAGAAAATACACCGACGATGAGCGCACCAAATAGGGTTCCAACAACCGAACCTCTTCCTCCAAAGAGTGAAATACCTCCTATCACTACAGCTGTTATTGATTCTATATTTGCCATCTGTCCAGCCTGTGGTGATATTGAGCCAAGACGTCCAATAAGAGCCCAGCCTGCAAAAGCACAAATTAATCCTGCAATTGCATAGACAGATATTATCGTACGGTCAACATCTACTCCAGAAAGCATTAAAGCTGAAGGGTCATCACCTACCGCATAAACGTGTCGACCCCATGCTGTTTGACTGAGCACATAACTCATCAGTCCAACCAACAAAAGCATGAATATCACACCATAAGTAAATATTGCACCTCCAAATTCGATTTTATTTCCAAAAAATTGAAGAAGTGGTGCTTCCGTGCTGAGTGTTTGAGCACTAATTACCTCGCTACCTGAGTAGAGAAAATTAGTAGCAAGAACTATCATCCAAAGACCAAGTGTTGCAATAAATGGCGGTACCTTAACTTTTGCTACCAAGACTCCATTGATAGCTCCAAAAAACGCACCACAAAGCAAACCACACAAAATAGCAATCTCTGGTGGCAAACCTAAATCAATAGTGAATTTCCCCATAACCACAGAGGAAAGAACTGCTATAGCACCAACTGAAAGATCAATTCCAGCTGTAAGAATAACAATTGATTGAGCTACTCCTATAATTCCAACAATTGCAACTTGTTGAAGGATAAGAGTCAAGGCGAAAGCTGAAAAGAAACGATCACCGATTAAAAGTCCAAATACCAGAATGCTTAATATTAAAATAAACAATGGAATTAAAACAGGAATTTCCTGTAGATAATTCTTGGCTTTGGACATTAGAGTTTCACGATAATTGAAAACGTTGCTGAGTTGATTGTTAACATTCATTTTATCTTAATATTTTCTCGATTAGTAAATTTGGTTCAAATAAGACAAGGCGCGCAAGAAAAGCGCGCCCTGCATTTAGAAACATAAAATAAATCTATACTGGAGTTACTAGATTTTTATGTTTCTCAGGAGAACTAACCACCCCAGCATAGATTTTTACCTTCTTCTACTGTTAGTTGATCTAGACCAGAAACTGGTGAGCCAGTCACAAGGCCAACGCCAGTATCAAAGAATGCCTTCCCTTTTGTTGCTGAAGGCATCTGGCCAGTTTCAACGGCGTTCGAGATTGCTTCAACACCTAAAGCAGCCATTAGAAGAGGATATTGTTGAGCAGTCGCACCAATTACACCATTGGCCACATTGTCAACGCCTGGACATCCACCGTCAACAGAAACAATGATTGCTTGATCTTCTTTTCCTAGTGCCTTTAGAGCTTGATAAGCTCCAGCAGCAGCAGGCTCATTGATTGTATAAACAACATTGATATTTGGATCAATTGCTAACAGATTCTCCATACCTTTAAGGCCGCCTTCAGCATTTCCATTTGAAAGTTCATGACCAACGATCCTTGAATCTGTCTCATCGCCCCATTTTGATGGGTCGCCAATATCAATTCCAAAACCTTTGAGAAAGCCTTGGTTGCGTAATACTCCAACAGTGGGTTGTGAAACATTGATGTTCAGTAGACCAATTTTAGCATTCGAAGTATCCCCCATTGTTTTTGCTGCCCACTGTCCAATCAATTCACCAGCCAGAAAGTTGTCAGTTGCAAAAGTCATATCGGCTGAGTCAATAGGATCTAAAGGTGTATCAAGAGCTAGTACTACAAGACCAGAGTCCCTTGCTTGCTTTACAGAAGAAGTGATTGCTTTAGTGTCAGATGCCACCAAAAGAATTCCACCTGCACCTGCTGCAACACATGTTTCGATTGCTGCAACTTGAGTTTCATGATCACCATCATACTTACCTGCGAAGGATCGAAGCTCTACACCAAGTTCAGCAGATTTAGCGAAAGCACCCTGTGCCATCTTAACAAAGAAAGGATTAGTTGCATCTTTTGTAATTAAACAAACACTAGTGTTTGCAGCAATAGATGAACTAGCATTTAGCAAAAAAAATGCTGATACTAAAACACTTAACGTGTTTTTTATAGAAAAGTTTTTGTATTTCATTCTTATACTCCTAATTATAATTTCCTACTAAAGTTAGTAGAATTGTAAAAAAAGTTCGTTATACAAATGTTCTATATCGAACTTCAAGTAAAATATAACATAAAATGTTCGAATGTCAACATTAAATGAAAAAAAATTAAATTACATCAATATTTAAATTAAAATTTAAATAATATTAATTCTAATAAATAAATTAATGGATGTAGTTAACCCTAGGTGGTTATTAAATAAACGTCAAGCTGACATTCTTAGCCTTGCAAAAGAAGTTGGTTATATACGTGTTGAAGATTTAGCCAACAGATTTAAAGTTACCTCTCAAACTATAAGGCGTGATATGAATATTTTATGCAATGAACGTTTCTTATCACGAACTCATGGGGGTGCTTATTATACTTCAAAAGAGGATTTTGATGAAGATCTACAAGACAAAGATAATAATGAATCTATCTTTAGCTTTACAAAAACATCTTTAATTTTTAATGATCAATCTATATCAATTAAAGCTATTGGTTTATATTCTTATATGTCTTATCATACCCAGATTCACAAGTCAGGTAAATTTACTATCCGCTCTTTGGCTAAAAGGTTGAGAGATGGCGAGGATTCGATTAGAACTGGACTAAAAGAATTGAGGCAAGCAGGGTGGATTGTTTATATCAAACATTCAGATGGCAGCGGTGAATACCTTTTACGCCATTCTGATCAAGCAAATATCGAAAAAACCAAAAAGGGATAATACCAACTTGGTTAAATTAGAATTTGGTTAAATGCTTTTGTATCCTTCGCATATATATTGACACTTTGAAGTGGTAGTGGGGGAGCCCCTCTCGACCTCGGAGATAGATACATACACCCTCCCTCACACATCAAACGAAATTTGGACTTT
>CAZESR010000077.1:0-4774 GCA_964515065.1 uncultured Piscirickettsiaceae bacterium | reverse complement strand
TCACCCGAATTTTTAATCCTCTTAATGACTATTGGCTCTGCCATCAGCTGGGCTGTTTGGCTTAACCTACTGAATAACTTTGCTATCGAGGAGATTAACTTTACTGGCGCTGAAATGGGTATTCTCCAGACTCTCAGAGAGATCCCTGGCTTTCTAGCGTTCACTGTCATCTTTGTCTTAGTATTCGTCAAAGAACAAAAGCTAGCCTATATTTCTTTAGCAATGCTAGGTACTGGAATCGTTTTGACAGGGTTTGTTGAAACCAATCTAACCTTCTACCTAGCAACAATTGTTATGTCGATAGGGTTTCATTATTTTGAGACGATTAATGGCTCGCTTACCCTTCAGTGGATTGATAAAGATAAAACTGCTGAGTTTTTAGGACGGGTTATTGCCACAAGGTCTGCTGCCTCAATCATCGCCTTTAGTTTTGTTTGGGTTCTCTTTCAGCAGTTTGAACTCAGCTATATGTGGCTCTATACTCTGGGCGGCGGCGTAGCAGTTGTTATCGTTTTTTATTGCTGGCAAAGCTTTCCACTATTCCCAGAAAAGGTAACCCAAACCAAAAAAATTATCTTAAGAAAGCGCTACTGGCTTTACTATGCGCTTCAGTTTATGAGCGGTGCAAGAAGACAGATATTTGTCGTATTTGCAGGCTTTTTAATGGTTGAGAAGTTTGAGTTTACGGTGGCTGAGATTTCAATGCTCCTGATTGCAAATGCCGCCATTAATGTCGTCTTTGCCCCCAAAATTGGTATGCTTATTCAAAGATTTGGAGAGAGAAAATCTCTCATCTTTGAGTACATTGGACTGAGCCTTATCTTTGTCGGTTATGCCTTCGTAGAGAGTAGTTATTTTGCGGTCTTTTTGTATATTGCAGATCACCTCTTTTTCTCGATTGCTATTGCACTTAAAACTTACTTTCAAAAGATTGCAGACCCAGCTGATATTGCATCAAGTTCAGGCGTTTCATTTACTATCAATCATATCGCTGCAGTCTTTATCCCAGTCGCCTTTGGACTGATTTGGCTGTACTCACCATCGCTAGTCTTTTTGGCTGGCTCAGGCATGGCAATTGTTTCCCTTATTTTAGCTCTTAATATGCCTGCAAAACCAACACTCGGAAATGAGGTTTTATTGGGCAAGTTCTCTTAATAAATATATTTGTTATAGATAAATATGTAGAGTCATTATTTAATACTTAAATTGTTTGTTAAGAGTTTGAAATTACAGTTCAAAGTGATATACTTTAAATTAGTAATAAGGATTTTCTATATGAATGAGCAATTTAGAGTCGCCCAAAAACTAGGTTTGATGTTTCTGCCTGACTCACCTATTCCTGAAGATTATAAGTCTTGGGCGGTAAGCCAACTTCATGCCAAATCACCTGCTCTTGGCATCAAAACAGCGAAAGCTTACCCTAAACCTAAAGTTAAGGAATGGCCTAAAGAGCTTCAGCCAGACCTTTTAACGCGTGATAATATGTATCACACCTATAAAGACAATAGAGAGAGGCAACGACAAAAATTACAAGGTCATAACACTCAGGCTGATATAGAAAAAAATGAAAGAGACAATTTAATAAAAGATATTGATCAGCTTAAGTTTGCGCATAGAAATTCATACGGTCAGGACCAGCTAAGACTTAGATTTACAACTTTTTGGGCCAATCATTTTAGAACTGCAAATATTCATGACAACAGTAATCATATTGGTCATCTCATCGAAGAGGGAATTCTAGGGAACCTAAATGGCGACTTCGCTAATCTGCTATACAAGGCTACCTCTCACCCAGCAATGCTAGTCTATCTAGACAACCATATCAGCTCAGGCCCCAACTCTGGGCACGCCATAGATATGAAAAGGAACGGCAGGCAGGCTGGACTTAATGACAATCTTGGAAGAGAGCTGTTAGAGCTCCACACTGTCTCCCCTTCAGCAAACTATACCGAAGCAGATATTAAGGGTGCAGCCAAAGTTTTAGCGGGCTGGGGAGCTGAGCCAGGTAGAGTTCTTGACAACCCTGGAACGCTCGCAGATACACATAAAGAAGTTATGAAAATGGGCGGCACACTGAACTCTTGGGATTATTTCAAGCAGAGATATGCTGAGCCTGGATCAAAGACTGTGATGGGTAAAGTCATTTCTGGTGGCAAAGGGGGCCTCAGACAGTTAACCGACTTTTTAGCGAGCCACGAGCACACCATTAACTATATCTCTTTTAAGTTGGCCCAGCATTTTGTCAGTGACAACCCGAGCCAGTCTGACCTTAAACATATTAAAAACGTCTGGAAGACTAGTGGTGGAGATTTGGATCAAATCCATACCGCAGTTATTGAGCGCGCTGTTGCTTCAAAAGAGCCAAAATTTCAGTGGCCAATGAATTGGTTATTTCAGGTGATTCGTTTAAGCGGTGCTCAAGGTTTTAAGGGCTGGCAGGAAGAAAAAGATGATATTTATAACGATGAAATAATGAGGGTAAGAAATATTTTCTTTGAGCTTGGACAGGGCTTCTGGTTGCCAGGTCAACCCAACGGCTATTCATCTGATAAAAACGAGTGGCTCTCTGGGGAAATGTTTGAGAGACGAATTCGTTTTGCTTCTGCGCTTTATAAAGGTGGCTTTCCAACACAATCCACCGAAGATATTATGAATAGAATTGGTGCCAATGACGCAACTAAAAATCTAGTTGCAAGCGTTAAAGGAACTAAAAACAAGTTTGTTGCTTTGATGTGTAGTCCAGAAATCATGGGGTTAGAAAATGCCTAAAATTAATTTAACAAGAAGACAGTTTTTAAAAGCGTCTGGAGCATCCTTATTTTTAGCAGGCCTCCCTCTTCCAGGATTTACAAAAGATAAGCCACCGGGCACTATCTCAGTTATTCTGCTTGAAGGAGGAATGGATGGGCTGACTGCGGTTCCACCGTTTGGTGACCCCAATCTCTCAAAAATGCGTCGAGGCCTCACGCCAGATAACTTTCTCAAACTCAACTCTTTTTTCGGATTGCATCCTTCTTTTCAATATTTTAGTGGCCTCATGGCAAAGAACAATGCCTCAGTCGTTCATGCCACGAACTTTCCGTACAACAAGAGGTCTCACTTCGAAGGGCAAAACTTAATGGAAGGTGGCGGCCTGACCCCGTTCTCTGAGACAACAGGATGGCTTGGACGAGCACTCGACCTTGCCAAAACACCTGGCAGGTCAATGTCACTTGATATGCCACTCATTTTAAGGGGGGCGTCAGAGAATGATAACTTTTTTCCAGCAAGTATTAGAAAATCTGGCTCCTTGAATACAGATCTTATTAATATGATTTCAATGGCTCATGACCAGGAAGGATCAAAAATTTTTAATAAGGTAAGTAAAAAAAGCACCCAGAAAGATTCAGTAGTACCAAGAGATCCAGCTAGCCTTGCAAAGTATGCAGGCAAAGCCATGGCTAATGATGGAGGGCCATTGTCTTCTGTCATCAAAGTTGATCAGTTCGATACCCATGCATCACAAGGTGCAGACGAATTTGGTCGTCATGGTGAGCGAATGAAAGTTATTGATGACATTATGGCTGGCTATAAAGAAGGCTTAGGGGATGCCTGGGACAGAAGCATCATTTTGACCTTGACTGAGTTTGGCAGAACTGTCAAAGAGAATGGAACCTGGGGAACTGACCACGGATGGGGATCAGCTGGCCTTCTTGCAGGCGGCGCTATTAAAAAAAGTAGAGTCATCTCTCAGTGGCCTGGGCTTGCAGAGAGAGACCTCTTTGAAAAAAGAGACCTGATGTCCACAATCGATTACCGTTCAGTTTGTGCAGCCTGTGTTGAAAATGCACTTGGTCTTGATCATGATTTAATTGCTGAAAAAGTATTCTTTACGCCGGGATTACCTCGAGTGTACGACTATATTTTTTCTTAATCCAAACAACAACCAAGTACCCCATGAATCAAATCAAACCTTATCTGAATTTCATTAGAACTCTACTAATCGTTATCTTTATACTTGGTTTTATTGGGACCTCATACGCAAACTACCTTGCTGACTGGCCAGATGATGCTCTATGCTCTTGGATGGACAATCCATCACCTCCTGATCATATTGTAAAAGAGGTTGAGAGAAGAGGTATCGGCTGTGACGGCGGAAAAGTCGTAGCCACTTCCAACAGTAAATCTAAAAGCACATCTAATACCAACACAGAGAAAAAAACCGTATCAACAAAGAGTAATTCATCTGGAAAAGATTCAAAGATTAAGATATATGATGTTGAATTCTCACCAGGAGTCTTAGACGAACTTCTTAACCTTGTCATTTCAAAAACTGATTATGACTTTAGCCAGTATCGCTTAAGTAGTAATAATAAAAACGTTAGTTGTAGGTTTACATTGCGAAGAATTATTTATGATAGAAGCGCTGAAGGAGTCATTGAAGGATGGAATATGGCAAGAGGCAAAATTATTGTTAATGGGTCTAAAGTTAGTTTCAATGGAAATTGGACGATGGGTGGCATCTCAGGCGACCCTAGCTACCTTGAAGATGAGGTCAACCTTAAACTAACCGAGGATGGTCATCTTGTTGGAAAAATGGCTTATTTCACTCATACTGTTAAAGATGGAGAGGCTCCTAGAAACCCACTCTATCCTGTCTTAAAAAAGCATAAAAGGTCAACGCCGATTGACCTAAGCATGGATAGAGTTCAATCTGAGCAGTTTATTGATGTCGAGGATTGGGCTGGAGGGGTCTTGTCTGTTTATAGTTGCAAAGATATTTAATTTTTGCTAA
>CAZESR010000076.1:0-4786 GCA_964515065.1 uncultured Piscirickettsiaceae bacterium | reverse complement strand
CGCTTTTCTTTAAAAAAGGCTTTATTAGCAATGTAGACTTTTTTACGAACCTCGCAATAGACGATACTTTTGTCTTTATTCGTTAAATGAGTTGTCTTAGTAATTTCAAATTCATTGCTATCTATTGCTTTTTGTTTTATCTCCTCTAGCTCTTCAGAAGTATAGGTAAATTCAGCATAAAGATCTTCCCTTGCAGGCCTTTTATAGAATATTTCAGCAGCCTTATCCCAGATAATATAATCATCTCCAATCAGATTTATTAGCTGAATCATTGGAAATGGGTCGACTGATGAGAACATGCTGCCACCAAAAATAGTATTTACGTAGTTCGCATTTTTGTAACTATAAGGCAGTTTTATTTTAATCTTTAGAAAATCTTCTGAAATATAGGTAACTTTTGCAGAAGTTCTTCTATACATCGGAGATAAATTTAACCCAAACTTCATCACTCTAGATTTGGACATGAATCTAGAGGCGAACTTTGCAAGTGTTTGATAAGTAATCATAATTGAAATCTATGGTTACAAAAAAAGACATCCGAAGATGTCTTGATTCTTAAATTTGGCTCCCTGACCTGGGCTCGAACCAGGGACAAACGGATTAACAGTCCGTTGCTCTACCAACTGAGCTATCAGGGAATAGCGAGAGATTATAACGAGCTATGAATTTTGAGTCAATCAAATCTTTGCTTTTATAGCCTCTAAATATCTATATAGTTATCGACTCAATTTATTGAATCTTCCAATGCCTTACCAAACTCACTGCAAGACAGTAAAGTTGCGTCATCAATTAGCCTCTCTAGGTCATAAGTAACTGTCTTATTTTTGATAGTTTTTGACATAGCATTAATGATGAGGTCAGCGGCCTCTGTCCAACCCATATGTCTCAGCATCATTTCAGCAGATAGTATCAGTGAGGATGGGTTGACCTTGTCTTTCCCAGCGTAACCTGGAGCAGTACCATGAGTCGCCTCAAAAACGCCAACACTATCAGAAAGGTTAGCTCCAGGGGCAATACCAATACCACCTACTTGAGCAGCCAAAGCATCTGAAATATAGTCACCATTAAGATTCAAAGTAGCAATAACTGAGTACTCTGATGGACGCAGTAAAATTTGTTGTAAAAAGGCGTCAGCAATTGAGTCATTGATGATTATTTCTTTTCCAGTATTTGGATTAGTAAAGCTGCACCATGGACCACCATCAATCTCTTTAGCTCCAAACTCATCTTTGGCTAACTGATAGCCTGTGTCACGAAAAAGGCCTTCAGTAAACTTCATAATATTTCCTTTATGAACAAGAGTTACTGAGGGTTTATCATTATCAATTGCGTATTGAATTGCAGCCCTTACAAGTCTTGTTGTGCCTTCTGTAGACACTGGCTTGATTCCGATACCGGAAGTGCCAGGAAAGCGTATCTTTGTAGCTCCCATCTCGTCCTGAAGAAAATCGATTACCTTATTAACCTCTTTTGACCCTACTGGAAATTCAATACCCGCATAGATGTCCTCTGAGTTTTCTCTAAAAATAACCATATCTACCTTCTCAGGATGTCTAACTGGGGAAGGCGTTCCATCAAAATATTGAACAGGTCTTTGGCAAACATACAAATCAAGAATCTGCCTGATAGCGACATTAAGAGACCTCATACCACCGCCCACTGGCGTAGTTAACGGACCCTTAATTGAAACTGAAAACTCTTTAATTGCCTCAACGGTTTCTTCCGGCAAATATTCTCCATAAATACCATCTGCCTTTTCTCCAGCATAAATCTCCATCCAATGTATTTCTCTCTCACCGCCATAAGCTTTTTCAACTGCAGTATTAACAACATTGAGCATAACTGGAGTAATATCGATTCCAATACCATCACCTTCAATATAGGTAACGATTGGATTATTAGGAACTTTTAGTGCATTATTCTCAATTGTAATTGTTTCACCTGCAATGGGAACAGTAATATTTTTATAGGTCATTATTTTTTTAATTAAGTTGATGTTTTAAGACGCATTATTATACCGTCTTCTTTTATTGAAAGTTGATTTGAGTTTTTCGTATAGTAATTTTTTCTCACAGAAATCTCTTCAAATCCAAGACTTAAATAAAATGAAATCGCTGACAAGTTGCTCTTTCTTACCTCTAAAAAAATTGTTTTGATATTCCTCTTATTTAACTCTTTCGATAAATAAATTATCAAGCTCGATCCGTAACCTTTTCGCTTAAAATCTTTGCGGATAGCAACATATAAAATATCTGCACTATCAACTAAAGGCATTGCAATAATGAAGCCAATAATCTTGGATTTAACAGCTAAAGCATAGCTCAGATTGTTTGGGTTTGAAATACTGTCAGAAAGCTGTTTTTTTGTCCAAGGGTGCTCGGAGCTATCTTTTTCAATTGAGAGAATTGCATCAATCTCTTTTAAACTAAGTTTATTAAAGGAAGTACTGATAGGCTTTGTTGTCAGTTTCGTTTTGATAATAATAGCCAATCTCATCAAACCTAGACTCTAGTTCAGCTACATCATCAACTTGCAGGCCAATTAAAACTCTACCAAAGTCTGCACCATGATTTCTATAGTGGAAGAGCGATATATTCCATTTTGTTTTTACTTTTTTTAGAAAGTTCAAAAGAGCTCCTGGCCTCTCTGGAAATTCAAACCGGTAGATGACTTCATTTTCTGCGTTGGCATGCCCGCCAACCATATACCTTATGTGAGTTTTAGCCATCGAATTGTCACTCATATCGATTACCTCAAAGGACTTTCTGAGTCTAGTTATAAGTGTCTGCTTTTCACTCTCACCTTTAGTGAGCTTGATGCCTACAAAAATATGTGCATCCTTCATCGAAGCGTAGCGATAGTTAAACTCAGTGATTGAGGAGTTATCAAGCAATTCACAAAACTTGAGAAAGCTCCCTGGCTCTTCTGGAATTGTCACTGCAACAATGGCCTCGTTCAGTTCTCCTAAATCAGCCCTTTCGGCAATATATCTGAGCCTATCAAAGTTGACGTTTGCGCCTGAAACTACAGAGACAATGTTTTTGCCTTGAAGTTTATTTTCTAGAATGTATTTTTTTACGCCTGCAGTTGATAGTGCGCCAGCAGGTTCGGAGACAGAACGAACATCTTCATAAATATCTTTAATCGCTGCACACATTTCATCATTACTCACCAATACAACCTCATCTACTGACTCCTTAGCAATATCAAAAGGAAGCTCTCCAATTTGTTTAACCGCTACGCCATCAGCAAACCTTCCAACGTCATCCAATACGACTCTCTCGTTAGCCTCTAAGGCTTTGTATAGCGTTGGTGAATCTACTGGCTCAACGCCAATAACTTTGATGTGAGGTGCATAATGCTTGATGTAACTAGCCACACCAGAAATCAGCCCTCCTCCACCAACTGGAGCGAACACATAGTCAATATTGTCGAGCTGAGATAATATCTCTTTAGCGACCGTTGCCTGCCCAGCAATTACCTCAAAATCATCGTAAGGACTGATAAAACAGAGATCTTGCTCAGACTCTAACTTCTTGGCATGATGATAGGCATCATCATAAACATCGCCATGCAAAATAACCTCCGCGCCCAACTGCTCAACAGCTTGAACTTTGATTTCAGGGGTACTTGTTGGCATGACAATGATTGCCTTGATATTCAGTTTACTTGCACCGAGAGCGACACCCTGAGCATGATTGCCGGCAGAAGATGCAATAACTCCTTTACTTTTTTGCTTATCACTCAATGAGCTCATTTTTTGATAAGCTCCACGAAGCTTAAAGGAGTGTATAACCTGGTCATCTTCTCGCTTCAGATAGATTTGATTATGAAATCTCTTAGACAGCTGTGAGGCAATCGAGAGTGCTGAAACTTTGGCTACGTCATATACAGCGCTGTTATCGGCTAAGTTAATTAGTGCACTCATAGAGCTCCTTTAAATAATTCACACTTACCATTGTATGATTCGTTGGTATGCCGTTAACGATCTGAAAAGGCTCATCTTCTTCACCTAAATGATCAAGAACAACTAACGCACCTGTAAAGTTTTTACTCATAGTATACTCGCTAAGAGTTACCACTGTCTTAAGTCCTGAAGCTGTTGATGAGTTAAAGCCGATCTCGGAATCCTCAATGGCAATACAATCCCTTGGACTAAGATTCATTTTTTCAAGAACATAATTATAAATCTCTGGTGATGGTTTTTTGTTTTTGACAACGTCCCCCGCACCAATTATTTCGAAGTTTTTCAAACCGTCTTTACCTAAAGAAGATTTCAAAATCGCACTCACATTTTCAAAAGAAGTTGTAGTAGCAATCCCCAGTCTTAAATTTTCATCCATCGCTTCATTAATTAATCTCTCAACACCTGTACGCAGAGATATTTCTCCATCGGCTATTTTACTGATAAAAATATCTGTTTTTTTTCTATGAATTTCTGCAATTTTAAGACTACTTAATGGCATTTTTAAATCAGGATTATATTTCTTAATGTAGTAAGCAAGCCTCTCTTTACCTCCACTAACACTTAATAATTCTGCATATAACTCGTTATCCCAGTACCAATCTAATCCATAAAAATCAAAAGCCTCATTGAATGCCTTGAGATGACCATCATGCTCTGTATTTGCAAGAGTTCCGTCTACATCAAATATTATTGCTTCGAGGGCCATAGAAATTAAAATTATTTGGGTTAAAAAGACAAAAAATCATTGCTATTTTAGGCAATTTTTGGTAAAAACTACATTTTTTTAACAATCTAATACTAATGACAGATCCAAACTTT
>CAZESR010000075.1:0-4790 GCA_964515065.1 uncultured Piscirickettsiaceae bacterium | reverse complement strand
GGTGTGGAGAAAACTTGAAGCTATCTTTATTTGGACTGCATACAAACATTGGGCTTTTGTTAAAGACTAATTCTTTTAGTTCAAGCTTGTTAACACCTTTAGGTAAATCAACCTTTTTTGAAAATGTAAGTGTTTTTAATTCATCAACTTCTAGTTCTAATAGTACTTCAGGGTCTTGATTAAGGTTAAAGGTTATTGCGCGGTCTTTATACTCAGGGTGATAGCATATTGCGGTTACTAAGCGAGTAAAAGAAGACTTAAATAGCCAGGGTGAGTCTGTTATAAGCATTGGATGAAGTATGTGAACTTGCTTGCTAACTTCTTTTTTATCTTTTAAGCTAAGAGCGTAATCAAATAACTTTGGTTGACTTTTTTTAATAATAGCAGCAATGCCAATTGTTGCTCGAACATCAGCCATAGCATCATGAGCATTACTGTGTTCAATATTGTTTGCCGGTGCAAGATTATCAAGCTTAAAAATAGGCCTATTTTTTTCATTTTTTACCCAGTTGAGACTCTCATCCTCTTTGTGAGCATAGCAGAATCTTGCAACGTTGAGAATGTCCCATCTTGAATTACCATTTTGCCAATGCCAAGCATAAGGGTCTAAAAAATTTCTAAATAAAGTATGGCGAGTATATTCATCATCAAATTCTATAGAGTTGTAACCAACAATACAGGTTTCAGGTGTTGTAAATTCCTTATTTATCTTTTTAATAAATTCGTGTTCAATAAGGCCATTTTTTTCACATAGTTGAGGAGTGATTCCAGTTACGGCACAAGCTTCAGGCGCAGGAAGACAGTCATGAGTTGGCTGACAATAAAACATATGCTCATCTAGAATATTAAGATTTTCATCTGTTCTAATTCCGGCAAATTGAGCAATTCTTTGCACTTTTGGTGAAAGACCAAAAGTTTCATAATCGTACCAATAGAAAGTTTTCATGGAGCCTTTAGTTTCTGACAATTATATATCGATTGACTTATGCAAAACAGAGGTGATTGAATTGAAATCACATATATGTAATGAGACATGCACAGTCTCACGTCTTATAAAAAATAAGAAAATATTCACTAACTGCATTATTTTAAAGCCTGAGGCTTATTAGCCAGTGTAGTGGAGGAAGAAAAATGTAAAAACCCAGCTATATACTGGGTTTAAATTAAATAATTATTAAACTATTTTGCTACTACGTTTGCTGCTTGAGGGCCTTTAGCGCCATCTTCTAGCTCAAACTCAACCTCTTGACCTTCTTCAAGAGTTTTGTAACCATCGCCTTGGATTGCTCTAAAGTGAACGAATACATCATCACCACTTTCTTGCTCAATAAAACCAAAACCTTTTTTTGCGTCAAACCATTTAACGCGACCTGTAGTTGTAGACATGCAGTCTCCTAAAAAAAAATAAAACATGGAAAAGATGCAACCAACCCAAATCACTGTGAAACCGTCATACTATGAAGCAACAACACAACATCAAAATCAGCTGTATATTAACCAGCAGAATCAATTTTAACCTAAAAATCTAATAAGATATATTTATTTATAATGGCCTAGAGAGTGGCTAGCTTCTTGATCGACTTCTTGAAAATTTCTTGTTTCTATTTGTTTTTGGCTTACCTCTTCTTCGTTTTCTAGAAGGCTCCCTTTTAAAATGACTTGATGATTCTCTTGGAGATGTTTTATTATTTTTCTCAGTCAACTCTTCCATATTTAGCTTTTTGTCAAATACTCTTGTATTCTTGAGGATTTGAAGAGTTTCTTTTGGCATTTCATCAGGCAAATCAACTGTAGTGAAGTCTTGATAGATTTGAATGGCGCCAATGAATGCACTGCTTATTTCGGCCTCATTTGCAATAGCCCCCAGAATATTGCCTGGTTTGATGTTGTCCCTGCGCCCCAATGATATTTTGTATCTTCTCATTTGGATGGATGGGTTATCTTTTAAGGGGTCAGCTTGAATTGAGATTGAAATGGTTTTGTTATTTTTAGAGTCTATCTTAGGTTGAATAATCTCTTTTTCGCTTAGCAATAGAGGTTCTGTACCTTGGGCCATTAAGGCAAGTGCGGATGCAATTTTAAATAGATCTACTTCATTTTCTTTCTGATAACTCAGGACAAGATCTGAAAAAATTGAAAGATCTTGATTTTCAAGTGTTTGTGTAATCCTTTGCTTAAAGTTTAGAATCCTTTGCTCATTAATGATTTTTGCTGACGGGAGCATCATTGGCTCAATTGGTTGTCGTGTAATCCTTTCAATCGTCTTCAGCATTCTTCTTTCACGAGGAGCAACAAATAAAATTGCTTTTCCATCTCTTCCTGCGCGACCTGTTCTCCCAATTCTATGAACATAGGACTCTGGATCCTGGGGTATATCATAATTGACAACATGAGAGATTCGATCTACATCAAGGCCTCTAGCTGCAACATCAGTAGCAATAAGAATATCAATTTTTCCATTTTTTAGATGCTGAATTATTCGCTCTCTTTGATTTTGAGCAATATCACCATTAATTGCCTCTGCCGTAAAACCTCTGGCTGAGAGTTTTTCTGCTAAGTCGATAGTTGCAGTTTTTGTTCTAACAAAGATTAGAAGAGCATCGAAGGCCTCAACTTCAAGAATTCGCGTTAATGCATCGAGCTTATGAACGCCACCAACTAGCCAATACCTTTGTGAGATGGTTTTAGCTGTAGCAGTTTTTGTTTTAACCTTGACTATTTTAGGTTCGTCCAAAAATTTTTCTGCCACTCGCCTAATGACATCAGGCATTGTTGCGGAGAAGAGGGCAATTTGACGTTCTTCTGGAAGCTTTTCCATAACCCACTTAACATCATCAATAAAACCCATTCTGAGCATTTCATCTGCCTCATCTAGAACCAAAGCCTTAAGTGATTTTAATTTGAGAGTACCCCTTTTAAGGTGGTCCATTACTCTACCAGGTGTTCCTACTACAGCATGAACACCCCTCTTAAGCGGTCTTAATTGAACATCATATGATTGACCACCATAAATCGGCAGTACATGAAAACCTTTCAGATGCCTTGAGTAAGTCTGGATAGCTTCGGATACTTGAATTGCAAGTTCACGAGTAGGTGTTAAAACTAAAAGCTGAACTTGGTTATTGTTTAAATCTATTCTGTCAATCAAAGGAAGCGAAAATGCAGCTGTTTTTCCAGTTCCAGTTTGAGCCTGACCAATGACATCATGACCTTTCAGTAAGTAGGAAATGCATTGCTCTTGGATGGCGGACGGTGTTTCATAGCCAACATCATCTAGTGCCTGAATTATTTCTTTGGACAGACCAAAGCTATTAAATGTTATGCTTGATGCATGATCAGTCATGATTTAGTTGGGGATGTGAGAAAAAGGGAGGATTATACCTTGAATTTGTAATCCACATTTAAACGACAGCAGTTCATTTGTATTGCGGCAAGAAATAACTTTATTTAAACCATTTGATTGAGCATCCCATTGAGGGTATTTGGTTTATTGGACCTTTACCAGTTATTGAAATTTCTTTCATTGCTTCATACAATTCTCGTTTGGCGCCATCAACTGATTCTTTTCGAGACTCGTCTAACCTGCCTCTGTACTGAAGGCCTAGCTTATTGTTATATCCAAAAAAATCAGGAGTACATACAGCTCCATAAGCCTTCGCCACCTCTTGCGTTTCGTCGATAAGATAAGGGAATGGAAAGTCATGATCGAGAGCCATTTTTTTCATATTTTTAAACGAGTCTTCTTCATATTCGTTTGGGTCATTCGACATAATTCCTACACTGTTTATCCCGAGATATTTTAATTCTTTAGTATCTCTAATGATTCTACTAATGATTGACTTGACATAAGGGCAATGGTTGCAAATAAACATGATTAGCAATCCTTTTGGTCCTTTGAGTGAATTTAGGTCATAGTATTGTTCATCAACCCCTTTGAGTTTGAAATCAATTGCAGGAAGATTGAACTCACAAATTGGGGTCTCTGTTCTTACCATTTTTGAGCTATTGTTATATTTTTCATGATTTTAGTATAGCTTGA
The DNA here is from genome assembly GCA_964515065.1 of uncultured Piscirickettsiaceae bacterium. Classification (GTDB taxonomy): domain Bacteria; phylum Pseudomonadota; class Gammaproteobacteria; order PS1; family Pseudothioglobaceae; genus Pseudothioglobus. The sequence goes on along the minus strand of CAZESR010000075.1, from coordinate 751 downwards.
ATGATGTGTCCTGCCATCATTAATCCAAATATATTAGGCATATATGATATCGCACCATTGACTGCCCTTGGTCTTCCAGGTGGTGAAAACTCGGTTTCAGTCACTGCTTCATGTGGAAGGGCCTTTATTTGAGCTTCTGTTGAGTGAACCACTGGAAATTTTAATGACGCACGCTTAATTCTGAGCTGCCTTCTGAGTTCACGAGCTAGTCCACAGTATTCTGTTTTATCCATTCTTGAGATTGTAACTTTTGTAGGGTCTAGTCTTCCCCCAGCTCCCATACTTGAAATTATGGGTTTATTAAAGCGATTACAAGCGTCAATTAAATTTGTTTTGCAGGCAATTGCATCAATACAATCGGCCACAAAGTTGTAATCCTCTTCATTTGCAATCTCTTCAGCTTTATTGCTATCAATAAATAGATTTTTTTCATTAATCACTGTATCAGGATTAATATCTCTGAGTCTTTTTGACAAAACTTCAACTTTTGATTTACCCAGAGTCGAATGAAGGGCAATGATTTGGCGATTCAGATCAGTCTTGGCTACTAAATCAAAATCAATGAGAGTGAGTTCACCTATTCCAGCCCTGCACAAGGACTCTGCACAAGCGCCACCTACACCCCCAAGACCCGCAATGACAACATGAGACTCTGCTAATTGCGCCAACCCTAGCTGTCCAACTAGTATTTCAGTTCGAGCACAACTTCCAGCCATTAGCTTATCTTAAAAAGATTGTATGTATTCTGGTC
>CAZESR010000074.1:0-4892 GCA_964515065.1 uncultured Piscirickettsiaceae bacterium | reverse complement strand
GTCGAAACAATCTACTCTTGTCTTCGAATTTTTGCTGACATGGTGCCAAAAATTAAAGCCAATAAAGAGAATATGCTTAATTCTGCAATCAAAGGCTATACAACTGCAACTGATTTAGCGGACTATCTAGTCAATAAAGGCTTACCATTCAGAGATGCTCATGACGTTGTTGGAAAAGCGGTTGCATTTGGAATAAAAAGCAATAAAGATTTGAGTGAATTTACTCTTGAGGAGCTTCATGAGTTCAATCCTGGTATTAAGTCTGATGTCTTTGATGCAATTTCTTTAGAAGGATCCATCAACTCTAGAAATCACCTTGGCGGCACCTCTCCAAAGCAAGTTTTGAATGCTATTAAAGTGGGTCGAAATTCAATAAAATAATGCGTATTATTTTTGCAGGCACTCCTGACTTTGCAGTCACTGCATTATCTAAAATCCATAGCTCCAATCACCAAGTTGTAGCAGTCTATTGTCAACCAGATAGACCCAAGGGCAGAGGGAAAATCCTGACCTCTTGTGCTGTCAAGGACTTTGCCCTTGAAAACAACTTAGAAGTGATTCAACCTGAAAATTTTAGTAATGATCAAAACCTGAAGAAGCTTACCTCACTTAAGCCAGACTTAATCGTTGTTGCTGCTTATGGTCAGATATTATCAAAGCAAGTTTTAAAACTACCACAATTTGGATGTTTAAATATTCATGCTTCACTACTTCCTCGCTGGAGAGGGGCAGCACCCATCGAAAGAGCTATTCATGCAGGAGATAAAGAGACTGGGGTTTCGATAATGCAGATGAATGAAGGACTTGATACAGGTGATATTCTTTTAACAAAAAAACATTCCATATCAAATTTTGAGACATCTGGCTCTTTAACAGAGTCTTTATCGATACTGGGCGCTGAACTTTTAATTGATGCAATAGAAAAGCTTCCAAAATTAAACTCCAAACTACAAGAGCATTATAAAGCTACTTATGCAAAAAAGATTTTAAAAGCTGAAGCTCGAATTGACTGGAATCAAAGTGCAGAAAATATTAATCAAATGATTAGAGCCTTCAATCCGCGTCCTATTGCTCAAAGCAATGCAGAAGCTAAAGAGTTTAAAGACAAAGTCTTAAGAATCATTGAAGCTGAAGTGATATCAAGTGAAACTTCTGAGACTCCAGGGAGAGTCATTGAACAAAATAAAGAGGCTTGTATCATTGCAACTGGTGGTGGAATACTAAGCTTAAAAAGAGTTCAGCTTGCTGGCAAAAATGTAGTTTCAATTAAAGACTTTAATAATGCTTATCAACTAATCAAGCTATATTAATAGAGTTCTAGGTATCGTAAGCCCTTAACATAAATTCGGAATCATTAATTTCATTATTGATTCGCGCTATAATATTAGAATCAATCAATTTGGTATTAATTTTAAATAAACCACAATTTCCCAGTGCTTCTCTGATACTGATCTGCTTGCCTAAATACAAAAATTCAACTCTAGTTGCAGCGGGCATATGTGAGCTTCTACTTCCTACGCCCATTGATATTCCTGATAGCGAATCTACAATATTCTTATAACTTGGACATAAGATGGTGTGATGAATAACATTATTAGTAAGTGTTTCAACTTCAGTAATAAAGATTCGATCACGGAGATAAAATACAGCTCCTTCATATTTAAATCGCTTTCGTTGAGTGTCACCATTTTCTTTATCCCATAGATGCTCAATACTTGTTGAGTAAAACTTATTCTTATAATTATAGATATGAATCAGACTCCGAATTATATAACCGGGATATCCAGATGAATGAAAATGGCTGAAATAATATCCTTCATATCGAGACAAATCCTTATTTTGACTGGGCATTGAACTAATGATTTTTTCTAACTCACTCCTCTCAGAATGTGGCTCTGACTGAAGATTTTTAGGAGTAATCTGACAGAATTGACCTGATTCTAGATTCAACTCTTCTTCCGAGAATTGGAAATATTGGCAAATTTTATTTAAGTTATACTTTGAAGGATATATTTGACCACTTAAATACTTATTGAATTGCTGTCGATTAATCTCCATCTTTCGACAAACATGAGCTACGGAAATTTGATCATTACAAACTGTACGTAAATTTGTAGAAAAATTTTCATTTGCCATGACTTACTTGTCTGCTGATTAAAAATCATAGAATAACACCATACAATCAAGAATTCAAATTAGATTAGGTATGGTTTAAAAATCATCAAAAAGAAATTCAAAATCTATAAAACTAAAAATGATCTCTTTTAAATTGCTCATCCCAAACCTTTTTAAATACCTGCTTATTATCCTCCCACGCAATCAAAACTGCATGCAGGTAAAAATGATTTAAGTCTGAAGTGATTTTAGTATAGGTATGCGTTTTTGTTTGCCAATTACCGCGTCCATACTCCCATTCCCATTCATATTCAGCACAAGCAGACAGTGGGTTGGACTCACTAATACTAAAACGATGTAGAGACTTTGATCCCATTTCCATTCCACTCTCTTTAATTCTAATTTTTCCATTATCAGCTTTTATTTCCATTACATTCAAATTCCGCTTTTCATCAAAGCTAGATTGACGATTTTCATTAAATTCTCGAATGGTTATTGTGGAGCCCTCTTCAGGTAAATTATTTTTAGTGAATTCTTTCAGCACCTCAGTAGACACATTTTTTCCAAGAACTGGCAGTTTTAATAAGCTTAAGTCTGAATAAATTGTTAAGGAAGTATTAGTTGGAGCAGGCCAAGCAATGGGCCAGTAACTTGTTGAGACAGCTAGTCGAAGCTTATGTCCCTTCGGCACAATGTAACCGACATGGTTCAACTCTACTGTAACTTCTTCAACTTCTCCTGGAATCATTGCCTTAGGATTTGATTTTCCATTTCGTTGAGACAAGTTCAAAATACCACGAGTAATTAGTGTGCTTGAACCGTCAGGCCAAAGATCACACAGCCTTACTGCAACAAGCCCCTGCGGCTGATCACTACTCAAATGCAATGTAAGAGCAGCATTGCCAATAATTTCCAGTGGAAGTTCAAGTGTTTCAGTATCAAAAACTAGTGAACCAGAATCCTCAATATTTTGATTTCCAGGCAATTCTTCAGCCACTCCAAATGCAAACCAAGGCATGTATTCTCCTGAAAACTGACCTACCGTTTGTGGCGATAAAATTTTCATTGCTTGATTGGATATTTTATTAATAGATAAACTCTCTTGGTTTAAATAGAAGTACTTAGTTTCAACTTGTTCTGATGGCCAGCTCGATAGACCAATCCAACGGCCAGGTCGATTATCATAATAAGTTTTTGGTTTAACACTATCTTGTAAAAATATTTGGTACTTAGCCTCATCCATCATTCCAGTTTCTTTTTCTTTTAACCAGTGATCAAACCAGCGAACCGCATCAGAAAGAAAATCCACAGTCGGTCCAGGAATACCAAGGTGAGGATATCGATGACACCATGCACCCTGTAAACCGAGAGTTGGCACATTAAGATTCTGTAACAACCGAGGCACAGTATTTGGCCAGCAATCCGCATGTCCACTGATAACATAAACTGGTATTTTGATCTTAGAATAATTAATATCTACCGAGTTGTTCAACCAATACTCATCATTATGTTGATGAGTAAGCCAACGCTCAAGATAGTGTGGTGTTTTTTCAAGTCGCTCATGCCAAAGTATTTGCCAATTATCACCAACTAGTTCGGGATCTGGTGGTCGTGAATTAAATCCGAACATAATCGAACCCCAGCCAAGGGTTTGACCTACCATACAACCCATGTAATATCCCGCGTCATCATAATAACGTTGGTCAGTTGATCCTAATGTGATAATTGTTTTAAGTGCCTTAGGCGATCGCTGAGCAAGTTGTAATCCTGTAATTCCACCCCATGAGATACCAATAGTACCAACCTTACCATTACACCAGGACTTACTAGCAATCCAATCAATTACAGCTACACCATCATCTATTTCCTGATCAGTGTACTCATCGTCCTTAAAACCATCTGAGCTCCCTGAGCCGCGCATATCAACACGGATACAGGCATACCCATGTTTAGCAAAATGAGCAATTGTATTCGAATCCCGTTTAACTGTGTAATCGTCTTTTCGATATGGAATATACTCAAGGATTGCTGGGTAAGATTCTTGATCATCTGGCATCCAAAGTTTAGCACCAAGTCTAGCACCATCTGGCATCGGTATCCAAAAATGATTTAAATGAATAACTCCCATAATAAATTCCTATTTTAGAGGGTAGTGACAGGTCAAAATTTGCTGACCATTAAAAGTATGTATTGGTGGAAACTCATCATCACAATGTTTGCTAGAAAATGGACAGCGTGTATGAAACTCACATCCATTCGGACGATCCATTAGGCTAGGAACCTCCCCTGTAAGCTCGATTCTATTTTCTAAACTTGTTTCTTGATAAGGTGTTAGATTTGCAGATAATAATGCTAGGGTATATGGATGTCTTGGCTTTGCGAAGATATCGTCTGTTTTACCTTGTTCGACAAATCGACCTAGATACATTACCGCAGTTCTGTCAGAGATATGTCTTACAATATTTAAATTATGAGTAATGACAAACAAACTGACTCCTAAGTCATCCCTCAGCTTGTTAAGTAAGTTCAATATCTCACCTTGCACTGAAACATCAAGACCTGCTGTTGGCTCATCAGCAATAATTAGCTTAGGATCAAGCGCTATAGCTCTTGCAACGCCAACACGTCGAGCCTGGCCACCACTAAGTTCATGGGCATAACGCTCTTTAATATTTGTGGGCAATCCAACCAGTTTTAGTAATCGATCTGCCTCCATTTTTAGATCTCGATCTTTAAGGTTGTGTATTTTATAACCTTCAGTTATTAAAGAGCCCACA
>CAZESR010000073.1:0-5080 GCA_964515065.1 uncultured Piscirickettsiaceae bacterium | reverse complement strand
TTTTGAATGGATTTAACTGCTAGACAAGCAGAGATTTCTGACCTGTTACGTCAAGAAGAATTTATTACCGTTGAAAGCCTTGCGGATAAGTTTAATGTAACTACTCAAACTGTCAGAAGAGATATTAATGTACTTTGTGATTACGGGCAAGCCAGGAGAAGGCATGGTGGAGTAGAGCCATTGTCTACCAACGGAAATTTGGCTTATGGAACAAGACAAGTTCTTAATCGAGTAGCTAAAAGATCAATTGCAAAAGAGGTTGCCAGTCAGATTCCAAATGGTAGTTCAATATCTCTGGGTATTGGTACTACCCCGGAAATGGTTGTTAGATCATTAATGAAGCACCAAAATTTAAAAATTTATACCAATAACTTAATCATTGCTCAAACTGCAAGCATGAACCCAAGTTTTGAAGTTTACTCTTCTGGAGGAAGAATTCGAAGTGGTGACTTTGATATGGTTGGAAGCCCAGTTGAAAACTTCTTTAATTCATACAAAACCGACTTTGGGATTTTTGGTGTTGCTGGGGTTGATATGGATGGAGCACTACTTGACTTCTCTGATGAGGAGGTTCAAATTAGAAGAGTCATTCTAGATAATTGTCGTGAGAGTCTTCTAGTTTTAGACCATGAAAAATTTGGTCGAGTAGCTCATGTTCGTGGAGGTCAAATACAAGAAGTAAGCAAAGTCTTTTGTGACCAAAACCCTCCTTCTGATATCTCTCAAATTATTTCTGATTCAGAAGCAGAAATTGTAGTTTGTGATAAGGAGTTATCGTGAGCGCAATTGAAGTAAAAAATCTATCTAGAAGTTATGGTGATATTGATGCTGTGAAAGATGTTTCTTTCACTGTCCCTGAAAAATCATTCACAGTTCTCCTAGGTCCATCTGGATGTGGCAAATCGACAATTCTTAAAATGTTATCGGGCCTTGAACAGGTGAGTCAGGGCACTATCATTATTGGAGGGGCAGATGTAACTGAAATAGAGGCGTCTAAAAGAGGCGTATCAATGGTATTTCAGTCATATGCTTTATTTCCTCATTTAAATGTAAAAGAAAATATTCAATTTGGTCTCAAAGTTCGCAAAATCCCAGCTGAAGAAAGGGAAAAAAAGGTAGCAGAAGCAGCTAGAGTTGTTGGCCTTACTGAACTACTAGACCGAAAACCTGCCAACCTCTCTGGTGGCCAGCGACAAAGGGTAGCTTTAGCTCGCTCGATTGTCTCTGACCAAACAGTCTGCCTGATGGATGAACCCTTATCAAACCTAGACTCAAAACTACGCGCAGAGATGCGTGATGAAATACGTGACCTCCAAAAGAGACTAGGATTAACTGTGGTTTATGTAACTCACGACCAGGTTGAAGCCATGTCTATGGCAGACCAAATTATTCTTCTAAGATTGGGTGAAATTGTCCAAGTAGGAGCTCCAGAAGAAATTTACAATTCACCCAATAGTGTCTTTAGTGCTCAATTCATTGGACTACCTCCAATGAATGTCCTTAATTTAAATGATATCGATACCTCAACTTTAGACTCAAAAATAAAATCTGCTCTTGAGTCAAGCAGTATTAAAAATATTGGTGTAAGGCCTGAACATCTAATGTTTTCAAAAAAAGGCCTACCAGCTACTGTTAAAAGTATTGACTACTTCGGAGGTGAAACTGTATTTAAGCTGACTCATCAGGAAAAAGACTTTTTTCTTCGTGAGCCTAGGCAGCCAAAAATTCAACTAGGAGACAAGCTATGCGTTAGCTGGAACTTAGATGATATGTATTTGTTTGATAAAAATAATCAGCGTTTAAAGTTGTAGGAACGCTTATTAATAACAAATGTTGAATACTACGACTAAATAGGAGAAAGAAATGAAAAAAATGTTTACCAAAATTTCCTATTGCTTAACTGTTGCACTTGGTATATCAATGATTTCAAGTGCAGCTATTGCAAAAACGGAATTAACAATGTACTACCCTATCGCTGTTGGCGGCAAACTAACACAAGCCGTTGATTCGATAGTTGCAGACTTTATGGCAGAAAACCCTGACATTGAAGTTAATGCAATTTATTCTGGTAACTATGACGATACAAGAATTAAAGCTCTTGCAGCTCTTGAGAGTGGAAAGCCTGCTCAGTTATCAGTAATGTTCTCAATTGACGTTCATGAACTTCGTGAGCTTGATGCAATTATCCCTTTTGATGATGTTGTTTCAACTGCTGAAGAAAGAGCATGGTTGAATTCTTTTTATCCATCACTAATGGAAAATGGAATTGCAGCAGGCAAAACTTGGGGTATTCCTTTCCAACGTTCAACTATTGTTATGTACTATAACAAAGATGCCTATCGTGAAGCGGGCCTAGACCCAGAAACACCACCAGCAACATGGGGTGGTCTTATTGCTGCAGCTAAAGCGTTAACTAAAGATGACGGCTCGCAGTGGGGTCTTATGATTCCATCAACAGGTTACCCATACTGGATGTTTGGTGCACTTGCTATGCAAAATGGTCAGACTCTTATGACGAGTGGTGATAAGACTAACTTTGATCATCCTGATGTAGTTGAAGCTTTAGAAGTATGGAAAGCAATGGGTTCTGAGCACAAGATTATGCCTGAAGGCACAATCGAGTGGGGTACGCTTCGTCAAAACTTCCTAGAGGGCAAAACTGCAATGATGTGGCACTCTACTGGAAACTTAACTACTGTTAAGAACAATGCTAGCTTTGATTTTGGAGTAGCAATGCTTCCAGCTGGAAAGCGTCGTGGAACGCCTACAGGTGGTGGTAACTTCTACATGTTCAAGGATACTACTGCAGAAGAGCGTGAAGCATCTATGAAACTCATTAAGTTTATGACTTCACCGGAGCAATCAGCAGCTTGGTCAGTAGCTACTGGCTATATGGGTGTTAGTGCTGATGCATATGAGACTGATGCTTTATCGTCTTATGTAGCAGAGTTCCCACCAGCGGCAGTTGCTCGTGATCAATTAGCGTATGCTACAGCTGAGTTTTCAACTTACCAAACAAGTCGTGTTAAAAAAGGATTGAATGATGCAATCCAAGCTGCACTTGTTGGAAGTAAAACTCCAAAAGAAGCTCTTTCAGAGGCGCAAGCCACTGCTGAGCGTATTTTAAAACCTTATCGTTAATTCGGTAAATTGGCGGATGTTTAATTACATCCGCCAATTATTTTTATTAGACTTCAAAAGTAATAATAATGAAAGATAGTACTCGTAATATTCAAGGCTGGCTGTTATTTACTCCTGCAGCAATATTACTTTTGGCGTTTACCCATTACCCTACCGTAACAACTTTTTTTCAAAGTTTATATACCAACAAATCAATTTTAAGACCTAGACGATTCTCAGGAGTTGAGGCCTACGAAAGCATGTTTAGTGACCCCATATTTTGGAAAGTTTTTGTAAACAATATGTGGCTTGCACTAGGAACTATTCCAACTTCTATAGGTATTGCAATCCTGATGGCTTTAATTGTTAATAAGGCCATTCCTGGAAGAGGGTTTCTTAGAATGGCTTACTTTACACCAACCATGCTTCCGATGATTGCAGTCGCTAACATTTGGTTGTTTTTCTACGCACCAGATATTGGATTAATAGATAAAGTACTCGAAATATTTGGTTTTGAAGGTAATAATTGGTTAGGCGACCCATCAACCGTTCTTCCATCCATCATTGTGATGACTGTCTGGAAGGAGGCTGGCTTATTTATGGTCTTTTATTTAGCAGGACTGCAAACCATTTCTCCTGAGCTCGAAGAAGCATCAAAACTAGAAGGCTCTTCGCGTTGGAATTATTTTTGGCGCATCCAGTTCCCTTTACTCCTTCCAACAACACTATTCGTTTTGATTAATGCCTTTCTTAATTCATTTAAACTAGTTGATCATTTATTTGTGCTAACGAAAGGTGGCCCAGACAATGCCAGTAATTTAATTCTTTATTATATTTATGAAACAGCTTTCTCATTTTTAGACATCTCTTATGCATCCGCTTTAACCATATTTTTATTGGCCCTACTTGCATTAACTGCATTAGCACAATTTTTCTTTTTAGATAGACGTACTCATTACCGATGACATATAGAAACAGAATACAAACAAGTGTTGAGCTTATAGGTGCATACATCCTAGCTGGATTTTGGATCCTTCCATTGTTGTATGCTTTTTGGGCTGCTTTTCACTCAAGCAGTGATGCGATGCATTTCGATATATTCTCGCCACTAACGCTTGATAATTTTCGTGAGGCATGGAGCCAAGCTCCTTTTGCTAGATTCAGCCTAAATACCTTTATGTTGGTTTCATTCATATTGCCCGGACAACTCTTAATTTCAACATTAGCAGCGTATGCTTTTGTTCGCTTTAAGTTCACTGGTGCCAATGTTGCATTTGCGTTAGTCCTAGTTCAGTTAATGATTACGCCCGAAATATTAATCGTTCAAAACTATGTTACACTCTCAAAATTAAGCTTAGTAGATACAATTTCTGGCATGGGGCTGCCTTACATTGCAAGCGCGTTTTGTATCTTTCTATTGCGTCAAGCATTTAAATCGATTCCTAAAGAATTAGAGGATGCAGCAGAACTTGAAGGATGCGGAACTATGAGTATATTATGGAAGGTTTATGTTCCTCTTGCAACGCCAACATACATTGCATTCTCCTTAGTGTCTGTCAGCCATCACTGGAATAACTTCTTATGGCCACTCATCATTTCAAATTCAGTTGAGACTAGGCCATTAACTGTGGGCCTAGGTATTTTTGCCGCTCCAGAGTCCGGAGTTGAATGGTCGATTTTATCAGCCGCCACTCTAATGTCAGTCGCCCCTCTACTCATCGCTTTCTTAATATTCCAAAAACAGTTTGTTCAGTCATTCATGCAGGCTGGAATCAAATGATTCAACTTCTAAGCTGGAATATACAAAATGGGGAAGGTGTTGATGGGGCTATCTCTCTAGAGAGAATTGCAGATACTATTTTTAATATGTCAACTCCGGATGTAATATGCCTTCAGGAAGTATCTCGAAATTGCAAACTTAAGGATGGAACTCAGCCCGATCAATTAGAGCAATTATCAA
>CAZESR010000072.1:0-5125 GCA_964515065.1 uncultured Piscirickettsiaceae bacterium | reverse complement strand
TAGAACATGTAATGGTTGTCAAGCTTTTCAATAGTTGATTTAAACGCTTTTTTAACACTCTCCAGGATTTCATTATTATTCATTTATATATCCTCAAAATTCATGTATTAATCCTATTATAGTATTAATACAAATAAAATTCTAAATTCCTTATTTGAATTTCTATTGCTCAAAAAAAAGCCCATCCGAAGATGGGCTCTTAATTTAACTTTTCAGTTAATTAGTTATGAACAGCTATGCTAGTAAATACACCATCTATAAGTTCTAACTCCGCATATGATCCATTAGGAGTTCCTGCAGTATCAAATTCAACTCCAGTAGCTCCAACATAATCAACTACTAAACCACCAGAGATATACTTTAAGCAAGTACCTAGCTCGCCTGCAGCACATTGAATACCAGGCCCATTAGCAATGCCCATTACTTCTGCAGCAATTGCAGCTCTGTCAGTAGAGCCTGCAGCCTGTGAAGCTAAAATGATTAGCGCCATAGCATCATAAGACTCGCCAGAGAATATGCCTGTTCCATCTACACCACCAGCAGTGGCAACAACTTCCCAAGCAGCTTGAAGATCTTCACTAGGAGATGGCTTTGCACCCCAAGATCCATCTGGAATCGCAGCTGCTGTTTTTTCACTGATCATACCATCACCAAATACATAGTCAGTAAAGGCACCAGTATCTTCAGAAGCAGCAAGAATACCTCTACCACCAGTATCTGCATAGCCTAAAACAGCCAAAGTAGCGGAGCCACCTGCAGATAATGCTGCAACATCAGCAGAATAGTCTGCCTTATCATCTTCATGAGATGCATAAGCAGTTACAGTTCCACCAGCAGCTTCATAAGCAGTTACAAATGCATCAGCAAGAGCCTTACCATAGTCACTATTTGAGTAAGTAACTGCCATATCAGTTATACCTCTAGACATAGCAACCTTTGCAAGCATTGGGCCTTGTTTAGTATCTGGTGGAGCAGTTCTAAAGAATAAATCATTATCGACTACACTATCAACTGCAGGCGAAGTAGCAGAAGGTGAAATTCCAAGAATACCATTTGGAACATATACGCCCTCTATAACAGCCATTGTATTTCCAGAACAGTTTGGCCCCATAATAGCTATCACGTTGTCTTCATTGACCATTTTTTCAGCTTGAGCAATAGCAACAGCGGCATCTACACAAACAGAGTCACCTTGGACAACATTAATTGTACCCTGAAGGTATTTACCTGATGCATTAGCTTCACTTACAGCTAGATTTGCACCGCCTGTCATCGCTGGAATCATTGATTCAAGCGGACCAGTAAAGCCCTGAAGCTCTCCAATAGTAACATCGGCATGCGATACAGTTGCCATTGAAGAAGCCAGCACCATACCAGCAATATTTCTTACATAATTTTTCATTTTATCTCCTTAATTAAAAACAGAATTCCCGGCGTCTAATAACACAATTTGGCTATTTTCCAGTGGGATTCAAAAACAATGATAAACAGTTTTTTGAGTTTTGTGTAAATTTAATTTAAAAAAAATGAAGAAAATCCCAGTAAAACAAAGCTTTTTAAACTTAAAACTGATTATAACTTTTTATTTTTTTCTGGAAGGATACCACTTGGTGAATATCTCATTATTAAAAGCAGTATAGAGCCCATGAATACCAACCTAAGATAATGAACTCTTTCCTCTAGGAATTCAAGCAATGCACTGCCCTCTTGAGCAAAATTTCCAATCATTTCAACGAACCAGAGTCCAATGGGGCCAGATTGAATCCACATAAACCAAATGATAAATGCGCCCAAAACAGAACCTAGGTTATTACCTGATCCACCAACTATAACCATCACCCATATTAAAAAGGTAAACCTCAGAGGTTGGTAAGCAGTAGGAATAAAGATACCATCATAAGTCACTAAAAGAGCACCGGCAATTCCAACTATTGCCGACCCAATAACAAAAATTTGAAGATGCTGACGTTTAATATTTTTCCCCATTGCTGATGCAGCAATTTCATTATCTCTTATCGCCCTAACCTTCCTACCCCAAGGCGAGTTTAATGCAAGATTAGAAAGCACAATCAAAGCAATTAAAACAGCTAGAATAATCCCTGAATAACAGAGCTTGACTAATACGACCGAGGCTGGTTTCATGAGCTCGCTCAATTGAGCAAGCCTTTCAGATTGAGATAAAGACTCTAAATCTGAGCTATTAAACCAAATAACAATATTTTGGAGCCACTCAGATTTTTGCATATCAATCTCATAAGGAGCAGGTCTTGGAAGTCCTGCTACGTTCTTGACACCTCTTACAAACCAATCTTCATTCTTAATGACATAAAGAATAATTTCTGATATTCCCAAAGTTGCAATAGCAAGATAGTCAGATCTCAAACTCAGGGTAATTTTGCCAATCCACCAGGCTGCTCCTGCTGCTGCAAGACCGCCTACAATCCATGAAAGCCAAATTGGAAGCCCAAGCCCGCCCATATAACCTTCTAGACCTGGATTCACATCCTCAATAAGACCTGATGCTTCTGAAAAGAAATAACGCGTAATTAGGTAGCCGATGATTACGATTGAAGCAACAATCCACTTATTTAGACCTTTCCGATTAAGTACAACGCCTGTTACAATTGTAATTACTCCCATCAATAGGGCGATAAGCATTTTTAGACCACCTGCTTCGATAGCTGCAGCAACAGGTTGCTGCGATATCAAAACAACACTGACTCCTCCTAAAGCCGCAAAGCCCATAATTCCAACATTAAAAAGTCCGGCATAACCCCATTGAATATTAACTCCTAGTGCCATAATTGCCGATATTAAAGATAAATTAACAATTCCAAGGACTAACGTCCAGGACTGATTAAAGCCAACAGAAAGAAGTATTAATCCCATTATTGAAAAACAAATAATAGTTTTATAGGATTCCCAAAAATTATTATTGCTAATCATTAATCACCTTACCCTTGAGAAGACCTGTAGGTCTTATTAATAAAACAATCACTAGAATTACAAAGGAAATTGCATATTTATACTCTGTCCCGATAAGCTGAACCAGTGAGTTTGGGTGCATGGATAAAGGTAACAGATAAATTAGAAATTTCTTATATGCATATGTAAGAAGTACTTCAGAAAACGAAACCAAAAACGCTCCTGCAATAGCACCCAAAGGGGATCCAATTCCTCCTACAATAACTGAAGCAAATATAGGCAAAAGAAGCAAATGATATTGTTGTGGTGCAAAACCTTTATCTAAACCATAAAGTGTGCCAGCAATAGTTGTCAGAACAGCAACGAGCAACCAAGTGATTTGTACAATTCGATCTGGATTAATTCCTGAAAGAAGAGCCAACTCTTTATTATCTGAATAAGCACGCATTGCTTTTCCAGTTTTAGTTTTTTGTAAAAAATAGAATAGAAAGGCAACTAGAATAATAGCAAGTGATATAGTCAAAAACTGAGATGTTTTTAGAGCAATTCCTTGTTGTAATCCTGTAAATGCTTTAAATTCCCTTACTGAGAAAATAAATCTCTCACCATCAGCAAAAATCTGAGATTTTGCAGTTATGATAAATCTAACTAAACCACCTGTAATAAACATAACGCCAATTGATGCCGTAATGCCAACAATATTCTGTCTAGCATTGATTTTGCGATAATGTCTATAAACTAATCTATCAACTATAAGCAAATAAATTGACATACCAACTATAGCAAATGGTATAGCTAATAGGGCAGTTGGTAAACCAGTTATCGTCCACCCTCTGCTAATCATAAATCCACTAATTAATATAACAAGCATAGTTCCAAACGCCATACTATCACCTTGGGCAAAATTTGAAAACCTTAAAATCGAATATACTAAAGTTACTGCCAAAGCACCAAGCGCTAGCTGTGAACCATAAGACAATGCTGGAAGAATGACAAAGTTTGTCATTAGGGCAAGTGCGTTTATAATATCTATCGAATCTGACATATTACCCCCCTAAAAACTTCTTTCTTACTTCGCGATTATTAATCAGCTCTTTTCCAGAACCTGTATGCTCATTGCGACCAGATACTAAAACAAAACCCTTGTCTGCAATATTTAGCGCTTGCTGGGCATTTTGCTCGACCATGAGAACTGCCATTCCAGCATTTTTGACGTCCAAAATATTTGAAAAGATTTCATCCATTACAATAGGCGAAACGCCAGCAGTAGGCTCATCAAGGAGCATGACTGAGGGCTTAGTCATCATTGCTCTTCCAAAAGCAACTTGTTGTCTTTGACCACCTGACAATTGCTCTGCTAATTGTTTTCTCTTGTCATAAAGTATAGGAAATAATTCGTAAACTTCTTGAATAGTATTAGTAATATCATCTTTTCTAATAAAACCGCCCATTTGAAGATTTTCCTCAACTGTCATTGACGGAAAAACATTTTTTGTTTGAGGAACAAAAGCTAATCCTTGAGCAATTCTATCTTGAGTTGAAAGCATTGAAATATCGTTGCCATCTAATGTAACTGAACCTGATGTAGCCTCCAACATTCCTAAGAGAACTCTCATAACAGTTGATTTACCTGCACCATTTGGTCCAACTATGACTGCTAATTCTCCCTTTTCAACTGCCACCGAGCACTCATGAAGTATTGGAACTACCCCATAGGAAGCAACTAAATTATTACCTTCAAGATATGCCATTAGTTAGCTGCCTCTTTCTTTATGCCTTTTCCTAAATAGGCATCAATTACTGCGTCACTGCTTTTGATTTCTTCAGGAGTTCCAATAGTTAATATCTGGCCTTCTGCAAGAACTACTACAGGATCACAAAGTCTTGAAATAAAATCCATATCATGCTCAATCATGCAAAACGTATAGCCTCTCTCTTGATTCAGCCTTAGGATAGCATCACCAATTTGTTTCAGTAGAGTCCTATTAACGCCTGCTCCGACTTCATCCAAAAGAACAACTTTGGCATCAACCATCATGGTTCTTGCCAACTCCAATAATTTTTTTTGACCACCAGATAAATTACCTGCTCTCTCATTCTTTAAGTGACTGATACTCAAAAAATCTACAACTTCTTCAGCCTTAGATTGAAGTGCTATCTCATCTTCACGAATTAGCTTGCGCTTTAGCCAAGTATTCAT
>CAZESR010000071.1:0-5492 GCA_964515065.1 uncultured Piscirickettsiaceae bacterium | reverse complement strand
GCATCGAGTCATGTATACAAATGTTGGCATAATATTTTCTCCGAAAAATTAATTAATAGTGACGTGGTGCTTCACGTTTTATCCCTAAACCAAATTTCTCTGGCAAGTCGGCTGGCTCAGGAAGATTCTCTCTTGAACCATCTGCCTTAGTAACTCTTTTTTGAAAAGCAGCAGCGGGCTTGTAAAACATGTGAGCAAATTTAGACCAAAGCACACCACCAAAAAGAACAGTACTTGAAATGATAAAAAGCCCAAAGAATAAAGTTTGCCAAATAGCAATCTGGCTTGATTGAAGATAAGACCAAATCAGGGCAAAGGTTGCCATAGCAATTAGAGATAGGACAAACAAGTCTGCTCTCATAACCCTGTACCATTTATTGCCTTCAGCAGCTACATCAACTCTAATAAAGAACCAGAACCAGTATCCGCCCAGACAGAGCATTGCTGCGCCTAAATGCCACATTAATGGCCATAAAGAGGGCGTAATTGAATTTGGATTTGAGTATGAAAAAATCATTACAGTAGTTGCTATGACAAACAGAACAAAGCCATACATAGTTAGAAGATGAGCCAGTCTTCTTCTGGTGCTGCAAAATTCAGAAGAAGTGAGTACTTCATTGGTTGCTGTTTTAAAGGCCAAAGATGCTTTCTCACCAGAACCTACATTTCTAGTAGCGGATTTTTTAGCTTTTACTGAGTTGTTAAAAAAGTACTTTGCACTTTTTTTGTGAATGACATCAAAGATGGTTGCGCCGATGACGAGAAGAAACATAACTACTACGTATGTTTGCATCACAAAAGATGGTATAAGAGTTCCTATTTCAGAAAATGGGTTTATTGAGATCATTTTTATTCCTTTGTTAAATTGTCTTACAAATATATTTATTTCAAATTAAATGCACTACATTTCCGAGCGAGCAATTGTAGAAGAAACCAGCTCTAGAAGTATGAATTTTATAGAACCAGAAAACTCAAAACTAATGGACCAGATTTTTTCATAACTTGTCATATTAATCTATTTCGCAGAATGCCCTCTAAGTTCAACTTTTACTTTGTCACTATCCTTTATTCCTGAGTAATAATTTTGAAGAATTATTAATATCTCTGGTCTTGAAAAGTTTTCTGGAACTTCTTCGTTTTCACTGAGTAGATGTCTCAACTTTGATCCGGATAGTAATAGCCTATCTTCATGACTATGTGGGCATGTTTTCATGCTCGACATACCTGCACACTTATTACACCAAAATGTCCAGTCAATTTTGAGTGGTTTTGTTACTAAATCACCATCAATTTCATCAAAGATATTATGTGCATCGAAAGGGCCATAATAATCACCAACTCCTGCATGATCTCGTCCAACAATCAAATGAGAGCAGCCATAATTCTGCCTAAACAGCGCATGTAATAATGCTTCTCTTGGGCCAGCATACCTCATATCTAAAGGGTAGCCAGATTGAATAACAGTGTTATTAACAAAATAATTTTCAATCAATGTAGAAATAGCTTCTGAACGAACGTCAGCTGGAATATCTCCCGGTTTAAGCTCTCCCAAAGTCGAATGAATCATCACACCATCACATATTTCTATAGCAATTTTTGCTAGATATTCATGGGATCTATGCATTGGGTTTCTGGTTTGAAATGCTGCTATGGTAGACCAGCCTTTTTCTTCGAAATATGAGCGAGTTTCCGAAGGTGTCATATAAAGCTCACCGTATTGCTCAGGAAATCGTCCATCAGAAATGACTTTTACTTTGCCAGCAATGTTATATTTCCCCTGAGACATGACTATTGCGACTCCTGGGTGATCAGTATCTGTGGTTTTAAATACTTCTTTGCATTCAAGTTCTTTGTCAATTGTGTATTTTTCAGAAACAAGCATTGTGGCAATGGTTTCGTTAGTTTTCTCATAAACAATCGCAACCTCTTGACCTTCTTTAATTTCTTCATCATTAGTCGAGAGAGTTATTGGGATTGGCCAAAAAGTACCATTTTCTAAAGCCATATTTTTGCAGACATTTAGCCAGTCAGCTTTATTCATAAAGCCTTCGAGAGGAGTAAACCCACCGATACCAAGCATGATGACATCACCAAATTCTCTTGATGTACAAATTACCTTAGTAAGCGTTTCAGATTTCTCTTTCTCCAGCAATACTTTATCTGCACTTAGGGCAAGTGGCTTCAGTACTTTGCTACCATGAGGAGGAACAAGCTTAGACATAGGTTTATAGTAATTTCATTATTAATTTTTGCAGCATTATCAAACTCATATACATGAGTTAGTGATATGTTATCATAGGTTTAATTATTAAAATATAACAATTAAAACTTGAATCTAATCTATACTTATTTTCTAGCAAGAAAAGTATACATGAATTAATATATATCTTTAGTTTTTTTTGTTATATTTTTTTAATAGTTCTTTTTGGTTTATTTAAATTATTAACCCTTAGTATGGTTCGAACAGCAATTAAAATTTCGTTGCCAATTATGTTTGGCTTTGTTCCTTTAGGGATAGCATTTGGTTTGTTATTTCAGGATCTTGGGTATCCATGGTACTTTGCATCTATTATGGGGATCATTGTTTATGCAGGAGCAGCACAGTTTATGGCTATCGGTTTTTTATCTGCTGGTTTGGGGGTAGTTGAAATTGCGATGTCAACTTTTTTTTTAAATTCAAGACACATGTTTTATGGCCTTTCATTTTTGGAAAGATTTGGAAATTGGAATTTAAGAAAACTTTATTTAATTTTTGGAATGACAGATGAAACATATGCTTTGCTTACTACAATCCAAGTTCCGGATAGTTATGTAAAAGAGCGATACTATCTTTACATTACTCTTTTTGCTCAATTTTATTGGGTTTTGGGATGTACGATTGGTGCTCTACTAGCAGATATTCTAACTTTTAATACAAATGGGATGGAGTTTGCTGCAACCGCTTTGTTTATAGTTCTCTTGATTGAACAATGGATAATGGTTAGGAGATTACTGCCATTTATTGTCGGCTTCATCTCATCCATAATTGCTCTAGTAATTTTTACAGATCACATGTTACTTGTTGCCATTATGCTCTCAATTATTTCAATTGTTTTCATGCGTTTAACAAAGGTAGATCATCATGAATGAATTACATTATTTGATAGCTGTCATAATCGTGATGGGACTATCAACCTACTTTACAAGACTCATTCCTTTCGTGCTATTTAGCCCAGGTAGAGAGAGTTCGTTACTCAACTATGTTGCCAAAAGCACCCCACCCATGGTAATGATGATTCTTGTTGTCTATATGTTGAAAGATGTGAATTATTATTCCTTTGAGCTCATTTACACTTTTCTTTCACTCGCTATAACGATTGGTCTTCACGTGTATAAAAGAAATGCTCTATTAAGTATTGTTGTTGGCACAACAGTTTATATGTGTTTTGTGCAGATGTAATGTGTTTCAAAATGAATTAATATTTTTCGCTGTGCTAATTGTAGATTGTAATTACTATATAATTTACGTCCCACTAGAATCACCCACTTTATAGACTTTATATATTATGAATCAATTAGCAAAAATTTTTCCTTTTTTAGTCTGGTTTAGGCTGACTACCCTGGAAACAATTAAGGCTGATTTTTTCGCGGGGTTGACGGGTGCAATAATTGTACTTCCGCAGAGTGTTGCGTTTGCTACCATAGCAGGAATGCCCCCAGAGTATGGGCTTTATACTGCAATGGTTGTTCCTATCATTGCTGCACTTTTTGGCTCTTCCTTTCATCTCGTCTCTGGCCCAACAACAGCAATTTCAATTGTCGTATTTGCAGCTGTTAGTAAATATGCCGCCCCGGGTAGTGCAGAGTTTGTTTCTTTAGCGTTAACCTTAACTTTTTTGGCTGGAGTCTATCAACTGGTGTTCGGTCTTGCAAAATTTGGACTATTAATTAATTTTGTCTCGCACAATGTCGTTATTGGTTTTACTGCAGGTGCAGCTCTGTTAATTGCAAGTAGCCAAATTCCCTATATTGTTGGTATTGACATTCCAAGAGGTGAGGACTTTATTCATACCTGGTTTGATTTATATTGGGGGGTAGCAGAGTTTGATATTTTTCTTTTGATTGTGGGTTTGGGCACGTTAATTAGTGCCATTCTTGTAAAACTTATTAGGCCAAAGTACCCTAATCTTTTAATAGGAATGCTTGTTGGGGGAGTCCTAGCTTTTTATTTAGGAAATTTTACTGAAAGTATAAAGACTGTTGGGGCAATGCCAGCTTATTTTCCGCCGTTATCAACGCCTGACTTTTCTCTAAGTTCATTGAAATCGCTTGCACCAGAAGCATTCGCTATTGCTCTCTTAGGTCTGATAGAGGCCTCTTCAATTGGCAGGTCCATTGCGACAAAATCTAATCAAAGAATTGATGCTAATCAGGAGTTTATTGGTCAAGGTGCCTCTAATATTGTTGGAAGCTTCCTATCAAGTTATGCTTCCTCTGGATCGTTTACAAGATCTGGTGTAAATTTTGAGGCTGGGGCAAGAACGCCTTTGTCAGCGATTCTTGCTGCAGTTTTTTTGATTGCTATTGTGCTATTGGTCGCACCTTTGATTGCATATTTGCCACTTGCAGCAATGGCTGGAATTATTCTTCTTGTTGCTTACAACTTGGTTGATTTTAAAAACATTAAAAAAACTTTTAAATACAGTAAGTCTGAAAGCGTCATATTTACTGCTACATTCCTTGCTACCTTATTATTTGAATTAGAGTTTGCGATTTATTTAGGCGTACTATTGTCATTGATGCTTTTTATCGCCAAAACGTCAACTCCTGATGTTCATACATTGGCATTTGCAACTCCTCCAGGAGAGGGGGACAGGCGCCTACAAAGTATAAGGAAGGCTCCATTAGTCCAGTGTCCTCAGCTTAAAATAATACGAATCGATATGTCTATTTATTTTGGATCCATAAATCATATCCAAAAACAAATTAGTAGGATTGTGGATAACCAAAGGATTTATCACATTTTGATTGTTGCCAGTGGTGTTAACTTTATTGACCTTGCAGGAATTGAAGCTCTCTTGATTGAAAATAAACGTCTTAAGGCAAAAAATGGAAGTCTTTATTTTGTAGCAGTTAAAACTCAAACTATGGAATTTATGGAGAAAGTTAACTTTGTAGATGAAATAGGCCGAGAGAATTTCTTTGATACTAAATCTGAAGCTATTCATGTGGTATATGATCGACTTGATAAAGCTAAGTGCGAAAAATGTCAGGCACTCGTTTTTGATGAGTGTCATTAATAACACTCTAAGAACGAATACAGAATTAATGGAGGCTGGGACCGGAGTCGAACCGGTCTAAAAGGCTTTGCAGGCCCCTGCATAACCGCTTTGCTACCCAGCCATTTTAGTTTCAACTAAAAAAAGCCTGTTTTAATACAGGCTAAAACATGCAGTTTGAATTTGGAGCGGGAAACGAGATTCGAACTCGCGACATTCACGTTGGCAACGTGA
>CAZESR010000070.1:0-5520 GCA_964515065.1 uncultured Piscirickettsiaceae bacterium | reverse complement strand
GAGATTGTTTCGAAAGAGGTTGTAGGGATCAGCTCTTCGGCGCTTCGTTCGATGGTTGAGATTCCCTCAACTATCTCATCATCGACATAATATTCGACGGTGTCACGCTCTTTATCATACTCAATCCTAAATTCAGCCTGGTCTATTTCAATTAAATCAGAATTGTCTACATTGAGTGTGGTTGTTAATGGCACTTCAGAGGCAATTGGAAGGGCCACCTTCTTGGTTGTTTCACCGGGAAGAAAGACTAAATTATGGGTAAAACTATTGGGGTGATCCGAGATCGCAACCTCAACCGAGAAAGCTTGCTCTGATGGCTCTGAGATAACAAAAGACAAGTTAGTGTTACCGTCTTCGATGACGACTTTATTTACACTCAGTTTTATTTTCTCAGCCATTATAGGTTTACATTATATTTATCTTTGAGAAGCGTGTTGGCTCATATCAAAGTGTTGAAGTAATAATCCCATACCATGAAGGACTCTGTATTTTGCCAATATCAAGTCGTATCGGTTTTCGATTTCCTTGATTTCTGCATCAAGCTTTTGATTGTTGCGGTGAATTAATTTTTCGAATGATATTGTTTCTACTTCAACACGTTCTTTGTATGAGCTAGCGATAGATGTAGTCTTCTTTTTAGCTTCTTCGATATATTTTTGAGCCTGGCTTAAAGCTTTGTAGGCGGCATATGAAAGCTTCATGCTGGACTTTACCTCGCGCTCTTTGATGTCACAAAGGGCTTCCGCCTGAGACACCTGACTTTTGTATTTTTTGTTGTAATGAATATTGTTATTGTTGCCGAATAAGTTATATGTAACATTAACCATAGCTGACAATACACGTTCACGTTTTTCTGTATTTTTCATGTTCTTCTGCCAGTCAGCTGAGAGTTCAAATTCAACCTCAGGATGGTCCCTTGAAAAAGAGCCTTTGTACTGAGCTTCAGCCTCTTTGATGTGCTCTTTGCAGGCAAAAATGACCGGGTGATTTTGAGTGGCAAGTTTCAGTGCACCTTCCCTGCTTTGAGGCATTTGATCTTTTTCAATATCACTATATTTCATCCTCGATAAAGGTGGAAAACCTCCTACAGTCTCTTCATATAAGCTAATTTTGTCTTTTAAGTTGTTGAGTGCATTGATATTGTTATTATTGGCCATTTCATAAGCCAACAAGACTAAGGAGTGGTCTGTGGAATTCAAAACTCCTGATTCCAGCTTTTGGGATGACATCTCGATATTAATCAAAAGGTCGCTAAGAGCTTTATTTGATAAAGCTGCAATTTCATCCAACTTTAATATTTCCAAGAATAGCTCGATTGTTTCTAGGGCGATATTTTGTTTTGCTGATGAGAGCATAAATCTCTTAGCCTTATAAGAAGCCCTGTGCCTCTCGATTTCAGACTCGGCGTAATAACCGTCAAAGAGTTTATGCTTTAATTTTATTCCGGCATTATATTTATCCATATCCTTGATGTTAATTGATGTGTAATCAAAATTTCTTTGACCTCCAGCACCTCCGTATAGGTCCAAGGATGTATTAGGGAATTTTTGTGAAGAGAATAAATCTTGAATCTCAGACTCTAATTCATATTGAATCTTCTTTATTTCGGGGTTGTTTTCAACCACATGCGCAACCACCTCTTTGAGCTCTATTGCCTGGGTTAAGCCGACCTGCATGAATAATAATACAAATAATGCTGTTTTAATTCTCGACATCCGGTTACCTTTCATGCATTGAATTATGTTTTGCCCTTAGAACTGGCTTTAATAAGTAGTCTAGCACCGTTTTTTTACCGGTGATTATATTCACACTTGCGGTCATTCCAGGAATGATTTCTAAGCGCTCTTTTTCCAGCTCTATGTAGTTTACATCGGTCCTAACCTTAATCAGATAATAGCTTTCATCTCTATCCACTACCGTATCTGCGCTAATGTATTCTAGGTTGCCTTTGAGTCCTCCATAGATCGCATAGTCGTAGGCAGAAAACTTAACAATGACGTCCTGACCAGGACTAAGAAAACCAATATCTACCGGCCTTATTTTCGCCTCAATCAAGAGCGCGTCATCGATAGGAACAATTTCGATCAAATCTTCTCCCGGCTGAATTACTGAGGATATAGTGTTCGCCAAAACACGTTGCACAATGCCGTTGACAGGGGAGCGAATTAGGGTTCTGTCGACCCTGTCTAGGGCAACAACTTCAGACTGCTCAAGTATTTCAATCTCAGCCAAAGTAGAGTTTAGTTTTTCCTGTGCTTTGTTTCTCATCGACAGATTTGAGCTGTCACGCTCATTGAGCGCTTCAGTCTTGAGGGTTTCAATTTGCTGTGCTTTGATTTCAGCCTCAAACAATTGTCCTTCAATATTATTTAACTCTTTCTCTAGAGCGATCAATTCGACTTTAGACACCAAATCCTTATTTTGCAAATATTTATATATTTCTTTTCTAATCGACAGATTTGAGCTGTCACGCTCATTGAGCGCTTCAGTCTTGAGGGTTTCAATTTGCTGTGCTTTGATTTCAGCCTCAAACAATTGTCCTTCAATATTATTTAACTCTTTCTCTAGAGCGATCAATTCGACTTTAGACACCAAATCCTTATTTTGCAAAGATCTATATATTTCGAGCTCTTCTTCGGCCAGCTTTAAATTTTTCCTCAGGTTGTCGGCTTTTCCGCTGAATTCAGCAAAATTATTATCAAGTTTCTCGATGCGGTTTTTGTAAGTCAGCTCTATCGACTCCTTTTCCTTCTCTCTAGTGGCGAAAAAATCCATTTCTTGCTGTGTAATAACTGGAATCTCATTGATCAGATCAGCCGAAAATACCAATGGCTCGTCTTTGAGTTCACTTGAAAAGCTTTCTTTTTGGGCTTCCAGTATCAACAATTTTTTTCTAATTTCCTCAAGCTCTTTTTCGGCCAGTTCTAATTTTTTTCTGAGGTTGTCGGCTTTTCCGCTGAATTCAGCAAAATTATTATCAAGTTTCTCGATGCGGTTTTTGTAAGTCAGCTCTATCGACTCCTTTTCCTTCTCTCTAGTGGCGAAAAAATCCATTTCTTGCTGTGTAATAACTGGAATCTCATTGATCAGATCAGCCGAAAATACCAATGGCTCGTCTTTGAGTTCACTTGAAAAGCTTTCTTTTTGGGCTTCCAGTATCAACAATTTTTTTCTAATTTCCTCTAAATTCGATTTAAATTTCGTATCGTCAATAACCAACAGGACGTCATCTTTTGATATCCTGTCTCCAGAACTTATCAAAACCTCGGAAACGATTCCTCCCTCAAGGCTTTGCAATTTCTGTAGCTGTTTTGATGAAATGACCTTCCCATCACCCTTGGTGATTTCGTCAACCTGTGCATTCGCAGCCCAGTAAATAGCAAAAATAAAAAACACGAAGATAATTAATATTAATTTCCTGGCTCCCTTGGGGGATGACAACAAAAGTGCAGTGCTTTTTTGCGAAATAAAAGCAAAGTCTTGCTGATCTATCAGTTCTAAATCATCTTTTTTTGCTTGTTTAGGCATCACTGCCTCCCTCCTGGCCAGCTTTCATGATTTGCTCTTTTGAGCCAAAATTGACAAGATTGCCATTACTAACAACAAGAATCTTTTCAACTAAATCCAATAGCGATTTTCGATGCGTCACGAGTATTAAGGTTTTTCCTTGAGTGAAAGAGGAAAGACTCTCTTTTAACACTTTTTCTATTGCATTATCTATTGCACTTGTTGGTTCATCTAGCAAAACGAATCGCGAATCAGATAACAGAGCTCTAGCAATTGCAACGCTCTGACGCTGTCCATTTGATAATCTTTCCCCACCCTCGCCAACGTTCATATCAAAACCTAGGGGATGGCTTTTAACGAATCCTGATAAACCCGACATTTTTGCAACTGAGAGAATCTCCTCGTCTGTTGCCAGGGGTTTTGAACAGATAATGTTTTCTCTCAGGGTTCCATAAAAAAGGATGGGTGATTGATTGACATAGCTGATATTTTTTCTTAGCTCAAAAGGATCAATCTGATTGATATCTAAGTCATCAATTCTTATCTCCCCAGAATCTGCATCATACAATTTTAGTAATAATTTCAAGATGCTCGATTTACCTGATCCGACAGGTCCTAATATGGCAAGGTGGTCTCCTGGATTTATTTCAAATGATAAGTCTGTTAGCGCGCTTTTCTTCTCGCCAGGGTAAGTAAAATTGACTTTATCAAACGACACGCTTCCATCAAAATGTTTAGGCTGAATATATTTTGTACTCGCTTTGCGCTCATCGTCTTGCTGCATAATTCCATCTAAGGTTCTAAGTGCAGCTTTAGCATGATAGTACTTGGTAAAAATACTTGAGGCTTGGGTCATTGGACCTGCTATCCTATTTGTAATCATAACCGCTGCAATGAGTCCGCCCAAACTGAGTGTACCCTCTGATATGGCGTAAACTCCTGCAACCACGATGGCAATAGTTGTGCCCTGTTGAACGAGTTGTGAAAAGATCATGCTGGAGTTAGCGATCAGTCTTGACTTTATATTCCATTCGGCGATATAGCCTGTGATACTTTCCCATTTGCGCTGCATACTCCCCTGTAGACCCAATGTTTTGACTGTCTCCAATGAGCTTAATCCTTCAATCAGATTGGCATGCTTCTGCGACGTGGCTCTCATTGTCTTGTCCACAGAGCCTCTTAATAAAGGCTGAATAATTAGTGAATAGAAGATAACCAGACCAACACTGATTATAGGAATATAGGCCAGACTTCCTGCAAAATAATAGATGACAAAAATAAAGAGAATGGCAAAAGGAATATCGATCAAAGTTGTTATAGTGGCTGAGGCAATAAAGTCTCGAATCGTATCAAAATCCTTCAAGTTGTTAGCGAACCCGCCTACCGATTTAGGTTGATCAGCCATGCGCATCCCCATAACTTTCTCGAAGATTGTTGAGGAAAGCAAAAGGTCGGACTTTTTGCCAGCTATATCGACAAAATAAGCCCTCAACATTTTAATAACAAAATCAAAAAGATAAATAACGATGAGCCCTGTTGATAAAACCCATAAGGTTTCTATAGCTTTATTAGGAACGACACGATCATAAACATTCATGATGAATAATGGCCCAGCCAGAGCAAACATGTTCACCATAAAAGAGGCTAAAAGAACGTCTCGATAAATTCTCCAAGAACGTATCAAAGTTCCCCAAAACCAATGCCTCGAACGAATATTTAATAGTTCAGGGCTACGCTCATCAAAGTCATGCTCTTTAGAGATCAAAAATAAATTTCCTGTATATTTATCTTCCAGATCCTTAAGTGGAACTTTAACCTTGCCCTCGGCTTCTTGTAAATAGAGCGTTGCATTTTTCCCTTTAATAGAGAGTAACACAGCAGATCGATTGTTCTGTAAATTAATAACAACAGGGAGTACTAGTGGGGAGATTTTATCGAGCTTGCGCCTTACCAGCTTGACAACAAGACCTACCCTTTGGGCGGCTCTTACGAATAGCTCAGGTGTGAGTTTAT
>CAZESR010000069.1:0-5560 GCA_964515065.1 uncultured Piscirickettsiaceae bacterium | reverse complement strand
TTTTGCCTTAAAGTTTCCCATTGCTTTTGTTTTTCAAGGATAATTTGGCACTTTTATAAAATCATATAGCCCTCAAGGAGAAAAAGACAACTCACAGTCTTAATACTCATGATTACAGTAAAAAACTTATCAAAACATTTTGGCGGAATCAAGGCTGTAGATGGCGTTGATTTGCATATTGATAGAGGCTCAATCACGGGTTTGGTTGGCCCTAATGGTGCTGGCAAAACGACTATGTTTAACCTCATCGCTGGGCTCTATCAGCCTACCGAGGGTGAAATTATGCTTGATGGTGAGGATGTGACAGAGCTTACCTCTCACCAGCTATTCCATAAAGGCTTGCTTAGAACGTTTCAAATTGCGCATGAGTTTCCGACACTCAGCGTCCTTGAAAATTTGATGATGGTTCCAGCTGATCAGCTGGGTGAAAATCTTATGAATACTTGGCTTAAGCGAACTCAAATCAAGGAAGAAGAGAAGGCTCTTCAGTCCAAAGCTGAGGAGGTTGTAGATTTTTTGAGCATAAGTCATCTCAAAAATGAGAGGGCAGCAAATCTATCAGGCGGTCAAAAAAAATTATTAGAACTAGCAAGAACAATGATGGTTGATGCCAAAGTTGTTCTCCTCGATGAAGTTGGTGCAGGAGTAAATAGAACACTTCTTAAACAAATCGGTGATGCAATTCTAAGACTTAACGAAGAGAGGGGCTATACATTTTGTATGATTGAGCATGACATGGACTTTATTTCGAGACTTTGTGATCCAGTTGTTGTTCTCGCTGAAGGCCAGATTTTGACTAGTGGTACTCCAGAGGAAATTAAAAGTAGTGATGCTGTTATTGAGGCATATCTAGGTAAGGGAATTAAAACTGAGGCAACAAATTAATGGCATATCTTGAAGGAAAAAATCTTGTGGCTTCTTATGGAGTTGTTCCAATTCTGCATGAGTGCTCGGTTGAAGTTGAAAAAGGAGAGCTTGCTGTGATAGTTGGCCCAAATGGTGCAGGTAAATCTACAGTAATGAGAGTTCTACTTGGGATGCTAGAGGCTACTTCGGGCTCAGTAACATTAGATGGAAATGATATTTCAATGCTTTCAACACAAGACAGAATAGCCCAAGGTTTGGCATTTGTTCCTCAAACTAAAAATGTTTTTCCATCAATGACAGTGGAAGAAAATCTTCAAATGGGTGGTTTTATTAGGGAAGATGATATTAGTAAAACCATTGATGAGGTTTATGAACTGTTTCCTATACTTTATGAAAAGCGTAAACAATTAGCCGAGGAATTATCTGGTGGCCAAAGGCAGCAGGTTGCTTTTGGAAGAGCAATGATGACAAGACCCTCAGTGATGCTTCTAGATGAGCCTACAGCCGGAGTTTCACCAATTGTGATGGATGAAATTTTCTCAAATATATTAGATGTAAGAAATGCTGGAATGGCAGTTCTTATGGTTGAGCAAAATGCGCAGCAAGCGTTAAATATTGCAGACAAGGGATTCGTTTTAGTTTCAGGTCGTAATGAGCATACAGGAACTGGAAAAGAGCTTATTAAAGATCGTGAAGTTCGTAAGAAGTTTCTGGGAGGTTAGATGTCAGACTCAATTGATATAATTAACGCACTCGCTTTACTGACAAACTTTGTCATTCTTCCTGCTTTGTCTTATGGCTCTCAACTGGCCTTAGGGGCTTTGGCAGTCACTTTAGTCTATTCAATCCTAAGGTTTTCCAATTTTGCCCAGGGTGATAGTATGGCTTTTGGGACGATGCTTGTTATATTTTTGAGTGGTTATATGATTAGTAAGGGCTGGACAATAACTGGGGTGCCCACTGCTCTTTTAGCTATTCCAATAGCCATAATTGGAATGTCAATTTATTTACTCTTAATGGATAGATTGGTTTACAGACACTATCGCGGAATAAAGATTAAGCAGAGTATTGTGGGTATTACAGCATCAATAGGTGTTATGTTTATTACAGGAGGTATCGTCAGGTTTTTTCTAGGGGCTTCTGCGCAACGCTTTGGAGATGGGGAGAGATTTATATTTTCAGTCAGAGAGTTTAAGGCATTTACAGGACTTCAGCAGGGTATTGCACTTAAAACATCTCAATTTTTAACCATCACTTTGGCTATATTGCTTGTTGCTTTTCTATTTTACTTTTTACAAAAAACTAAGACTGGTAAAGCTATGCGTGCTTATTCAGACAACAAAGAGTTAGCTCTTCTATCTGGAATTGATCCAGATAAAGTTGTGCGAATAACTTGGTTATTAGTCGCTCTTTTTACAACGATTGCTGGAACACTGTATGGACTAGATAAAGGGTTTGCACCTCAGCAATACCATCTGCTACTCCTGCCAATTTTTGCTTCAGTTATTGTGGGCGGTATTGGCTCACCTATTGGCGCAATTGCGGGAGCCTTTTTGGTCGCATTTTCTGAGATATTTCTTACTTATGCATACAAAAAGTTTTTAATTTATTTGTTACCTTTATCGATGCATCCTAATTCATTGGTTCAACTCATTGGTACAGAATATAAATATGCAATATCCTTTGTTATTTTGATTATTGTTCTTTTGATAAGGCCTACAGGGTTGTTTAAGGGCAAGGTGATCGTTGATGAGTAATATTAAAGCTATTTGGGAGACCAATAAAGCCATTGCTAGCTTTACAATAATGGGTCTCATTCTTTTATTTGTGGGCATGAATCAATCATGGGCGCTTGCACTTGGTATTTTTAATATGTCATTAATATCAGCCATTATGGCTCTAGGTGTCAATATTCAATGGGGCTATGCGGGCTTATTTAATGTTGGAATTATGGGGTTTGCTGCTCTGGGTGGTGTCAGCGTCGTGTTAATAGCACAGCAGCCTGTGACTGAAGCAATAGATGCTGGCGGTATGAAGATGTTTCTTTCATTGATCATTGGTGCTGTTACTGTTATTACTGGAGTATTGCTTAATAGGAGAGGGGTTAATAAATGGCTTACTATACTAGTAGTAATAATCGGCTACCTAATAAGCAGATATTACTTCTCTGAAGCCGCTGAATTAATTGAAAAGGTTGATCCTGCAATTACGGGCTATCTGGGTGGTTTTGGACTTCCCGTAGCCTTTTCATGGATAGTCGGTGGATTGGCTGCAGCTGGTGCAGCATGGTGGATTGGTAAGATAACTCTGGGTTTAAGGACGGATTATCTTGCCATTGCAACTCTGGGTATTTCAGAAATTATTCTCTACGTAATTAAAAATGAAGACTGGTTTGTTCGTGGCCTGAAAAATGTTTATGGCCTTCCTAGGCCTGTTCCATACGAAGTTGATATGCAACAATCTGAATGGTTTCAAAATATAATCGCCTGGCTTCACAAATCAGAACTTCAGTTGCTTGCTCAATCAGAACAAATTGACCAGTTAGGTGATTACGTTCGAGAGGCCGCTGTCGTTTTTGTTAAACTATGCTATTCGGGTCTATTCATTGCCATTTTAGGTGCTTTTATTATTCTTTCAAATCTTGCCTTAAATTCGCCTTGGGGTAGAAAAGTAAGGGCGATTCGGGATAATGAAGTAGCTGCTTCGGCAATGGGTAAAAATATTAAGCGTCAACATCTTCAAATTTTTGTTATTGGTTCAGCAATAGTTGGTGTAGCCGGTGCTTTATTGGTGACTTATGATGGAATCTTTATTCCTACAGCCTATCAGCCTCTAAGATTTACTTTCTTGATATGGGTCATGGTTATTCTTGGAGGATCTGGTAACAATTTGGGCTCTGTTTTGGGCGCTTTTATAATCTGGTTTATATGGATTCAGGCTGGCCCAATGGGACTTTGGGTTGTAGAAATGCTAGGAAATAATATGCAGGAAGGAAGCGCATTGCTAGAATTTATTGAGGATAGAGTTCACTACCTAAGACTGGTCTTTATGGGGGCTATATTACTTTTAATAATGAGATTTTCACCTGGCGGCATACTTCCTGAGAAAAATAAAGAGCTTTAATTTTGTTTTTAAAATCATTAGATTGGCCATTAGTTAAGTATATTTTCAAATATTTTTAACACAAACTGCAGGAAACTGTTTATCATTACCCATGAATCCCTTTGGAAATACGTCTTAATCGTTTATTGAGCGTAGGGAATCTTTTTTTATAATAGGAGACAAAATGAAAAGTTATTTAAAGACAACAGCTGGCGTAGTATTGTCAGCAACTATGGCAACTGCATCTTATGGTGCAACGGTCAATGTAGGAGAGCTTCAAGGATTTACAGGCCCTCTTGAATCAATGATTGGTCCAATGTCAGGTGGTGCAAATCTTGCAGTAACTGAAGCAAATGCTTCTGGTGCTTATCTTCAGGGAACTATCAATGTAGTTCAAGGTGACTCAGTATGTATTGACCCAGCGGTTGCGATTGCACAGGCTGAAAAAATGGTTAATGATGATAATGTTATGGCTATTATGGGTCCTAACTGTTCAGGTAATACTGGTGCGGTAATTACTAATGTATTAGTACCTAATGGTATCGTTTCAATTTCACCATCAGCTACTTCACCAGCACTAACAACTCTAGAAGACGGTGGTTGGTTCTTTAGAACTGCGCCTTCAGACGCTAGACAAGGTCCAGTACTTGCAAGCATTGCAATTTCTAGAGGTCAAACTGATATGGCTGTAACTCACTCAAACAGTGACTACGGTAAAGGTCTGGCCGATGCTTTTGTAACAGCATATGAAGGTATGGGTGGAACTGTTACAGTATTAGCGGGACACGACGATGACAAAGCAGACTACTCTGCTGACGTTGCAGCATTATCTGCAGGTGGTTCAGCTACTTTAGCTGTTTTAGGCTATGCTGACACTGGTGGTAGAGGAATTATTGCTGCTTCAGAAGATACAGGCGCTTTTTCTGATTACGTCTTTGGTGACGGTATGATCAGTGAATTAACTTCAGGTGCTGTTGCAGATGGATCATGGGGCACATTGCCTTCTCCAGATGCAGCTCTTGGTGCTAACTGGAAAGCAGTAGCAGAAGCTGGAGGCGTTGATGGATCAGGTGTATTTTCAGCTGAATCTTATGATGCTATGGCTTTAATTATCTTAGCTTCACAAGCTGCTGGATCAACAGACAGAGCTGCAATTCAGGCGCAAGTAATGAATGTTGCTAATGCTCCAGGTATTCAGTGCCAAGCTGGTAAGTTAGGTGAATGCCTTAAATATATTTCAGGCGGTTTAGTTGTTGACTATGTTGGTGCTACTGGCGTAGAGTTAGATGCAGGTGGTACAGCTAATGGTTCATACGCTGAACGTGAAGTTATTGGTGGTGCATTTACTGATGTAAAGATCCACAAATAATAAGCTTCAAATATCTATTAAAAGCCCATCTAATTGATGGGCTTTTTTTTGTCTATGAAAAAATTCAAATAAGGAATTTAGAATTTTATTTGTATTAATACTATAATAGTACTAGAAAGATGAATTTGAGGATATATGAATGAATAACAATGAAATCCTAGAGAGTATTAAAAAAGCGTTTAAATCAACTATTGAAAAGCTTGACAACCATTACATGTTCTA
>CAZESR010000068.1:0-5740 GCA_964515065.1 uncultured Piscirickettsiaceae bacterium | reverse complement strand
ACCTCTCTTGTCCTATACATGAGAGGTTTAATATTTTAAGGGAAATATGTCAGAAAGAGATTATTACGAAGTTTTAGGTGTCGATAAAAATGCAGATGAAGCCAAGATAAAGAAGGCCTATAAGCGACTTGCTATGAAGTATCATCCAGACAGAAACTCTGGTGATAAAGTGGGTGCTGAAAAAAAATTCAAGGAAGTTCGTAAAGCATACGACGTCATCTCAGACCCTCAAAAAAGATCTGCTTATGATCAATTTGGTCATGCAGGTGTAGAGCAAGGTGGTCAGGGCTTTGGTGGCGGAAATCCATTTGGTGGAGCTGGCGGGTTCGGAGATATATTTGGTGACATTTTTGGTGGCGGAAATACTAAGCCAGATAATCGAGGATCAGACCTTCGTTATGATCTAGAGATAGACCTAAAGCAAGCCGCTGAAAGTGATACTGTAAAAATCAGAGTTCCTAAAAATGATACTTGTGATACCTGCTCAGGAAGTGGAGCAAAACCTGGCACCTCTGTTAAAACTTGTGGGAATTGTCGTGGTACTGGTCAAACTACCATGCAACAAGGATTCTTTGCTGTTCAGCGACCATGCAACCAGTGTAATGGGACCGGGGAAAAAATTGAATCCCCCTGTGGTACTTGTCGTGGTCAAGGTGTAGTTCGC
This sequence comes from uncultured Piscirickettsiaceae bacterium, assembly GCA_964515065.1. Classification (GTDB taxonomy): domain Bacteria; phylum Pseudomonadota; class Gammaproteobacteria; order PS1; family Pseudothioglobaceae; genus Pseudothioglobus. Next base: position 5,076 of record CAZESR010000068.1, on the reverse strand, counting down.
AATCAAAAAACACTTTCTGTAAAAATCCCTGCAGGCGTTGATACTGGAAATAGGATTAGACTGAGTGGTGAAGGTGAAGCTGGGATGCGAGGTGGTCCACATGGTGATCTGTATGTACAAATCCATATTAAAGATCACCCAATTTTTCAGCGCGAAGGTAACGATCTTTATTGTGAGGTCCCTATTGACATTGCAACATCAGCTCTCGGCGGCTCTATCGAAGTTCCAACCTTGAAAGGTAAGCTTAAAATCAATGTTCCCGCAGGCACTCAAACCTCAAAATTGTTTAGACTTCGAGGCAAAGGTATGCCAGCAATGAGACATAATGGTTCTGGCGATCTACTCTGTCAGGTTAAGGTTGAAACGCCAGTTAATCTTAATTCTAAGCAAAAGAAACTATTGAAAGAGTTTTCAAGCTCCTGTGAAGCCAAGCATCATCCTGAGTCTGACTCATTCTTTGGTAAAATGAAGTCATTCTTTGAGTAAACTTGAAACAATTTGACACAAAGAATTAATGGGTTGTCTTTAAAATCTCATCTTTTATCTAATTTAATCTTTTTATGATCATTCAGACCATCAAAGCGCGCGAAGTTCTTGACTCAAGAGGAAATCCAACTATTGAAGCGGATGTCATTTTAACTAATGGAATTATTGGAAGTGCTATAGTGCCATCTGGCGCATCAACAGGACAAAGAGAGGCTCTAGAGCTGAGAGATGGTGACAAAGATAGATATCTAGGTAAAGGTGTGCTTAATGCAGTTAATTATATTAACACTGAGATTAATGACGCCCTGGATGGTATGGATGTTTCTCAACAAGAGAAGATTGATCAAGCAATGATAGATTTAGATGGAACAGAATCAAAATCTCGCCTAGGAGCAAATTCAATACTTGCAGTCTCTTTAGCTTGCGCTAAAGCAAACGCAAATACTATGGGCGTTCCATTATTCCGCTCGTTTAACTTTTCGAACTCTTTCCATTTGCCAGTCCCCATGATGAATATTATTAATGGCGGCGAACATGCCAATAATAGCGTTGATATTCAGGAGTTTATGGTTATTCCTGCAGGAGCACCAAGCTTTAAGGAGGCACTCAGATATGGAACTGAGGTTTTTCATCACCTAAAAGCTGTTTTAGACAAAAAAGGCCTCAATACAGCTGTAGGTGACGAAGGCGGTTTTGCACCTAATCTTAAATCGAACGAAGAAGCTCTCGAAGTTATTATTGAAGCAATCAATAATGCTGGATACCTTCCAGGTAAAGATATCTTTATTGGAATCGATGCTGCTAGCTCAGAATTTTATAGTGATGGAACCTATAATTTGACATCAGAGGGCCTAAAGCTTACTAATTCTGAGTTTACTGATTACCTTGCTAACTGGACTGAAAAGTACCCAATTATTTCAATTGAAGATGGAATGGATGAAAACGATTGGGAAGGTTGGAAAATGTTATCACAAAAATTATCTGAATCAGTTCAACTGGTTGGTGATGATCTTTTTGTTACTAATAGTAAAATTTTATCTAAAGGTATTGAAAAGAATATAGCAAACTCAATACTAATTAAAGTTAACCAAATTGGAACTCTGAGTGAAACTTTTGCTGCGATGAGACTAGCGTACAATGCCAACTATACTTGTGTTATGTCCCATAGAAGTGGCGAAACTGAGGATACTACAATTGCAGATCTTGCAGTAGCAACAAGTTGTGGTCAAATTAAAACTGGTTCACTATCACGCTCAGATAGGTTAGCAAAATATAATCAACTACTAAGAATCGAAGAAGAGTTAGGTGACAAAGCTATATACCCTGGCATAGAGGCATTTAAGAATCAATCAAAAGTTTGACTACTATCTAGTTTTATAACTTTAAGTTAATTTAAGGTTAAAATAGTATCTCAATGACTATTTTGGGTAACTGATTGGAATCACTGTCCACTTTTTGGCTAAGTGTTTTACTTTTCCTCTTAATTTTAGCTTCCGCTTTTTTCTCTGCATCGGAAACTTCGATGATGGCTCTTAATCGCTATCGCCTAAAAACACTCAGCTCAAAAAACAACTCCCAAGCGAAAAGAGTAGAAAAACTACTCGATAAAATTGATTATCTAATCGGTGGGATTCTCCTTGGAAATAACTTTGTCAATATTCTAGCTGCGAGTATAGCCACTCTCTTGTCTATAAAGCTTTATGGTGAGGGGTCAGTCATTATAGCGTCTATGATTCTAACAGTAGTCATTTTAATTTTCGCTGAGAACACACCTAAAACATTTGCAGCAAAGAACCCTGAAAGAATCGCTCTCCCTGCGTCATGGCTTTTAGAATTGATAATCAAACTATTTAAGCCTGTTATTTATTTAATTTCATTAATATCAAAATTTATTCTTAAAATTTTTGGACTAAAAAGTGAGAGTATAAATAACTTAAATTCTGAAGAGCTTCGTATGGCAGTCAAAGATTCTAAGTCTATGATGTCTAGAAACTATCAAAGAATGCTTCTGAACATCATTGACCTAGAAAAAGTTAAAGTTGAAGATATTATGATTCCGCATAGTGAATTAGTTATCGCTGATATTGATAATGAAGAGGAATTATTTGACCACTTTAAACGAATCCAACATAACCGCTTACTCATATTCAAAGGCTCTGAGAATAATATTATTGGAACAATTCATATGAGAGATATTGTCAATAGTTATGCTAAAGATGAGGTAAGTATTTCAAGAATTAAAGAATTGATTAGAGAGCCTTACTTTATTCCAGAAGGAACCCCTTTATCTCAACAGCTTGAGCACTTTAAAAACCAGAAAAGAAGACTGGGAATTGTTGTTGATGAGTATGGTGAAGTTCAAGGCATGGTTGTATTGGATGATATCCTTGAGGAAATTGTAGGACAATTTACATCGTCTCAAGGTGAAACTATAGCGGAAATTCATTTGCAGGATGATGGCAGCTACATAGTAGATCCGAGAATAAGTATCAGAGAAATTAATAGTGAGCTAAAAATTAAATTACCTTTTGATAATGCAAAAACACTTAACGGATTAATTTTGGAACAGCTTCAAAGCTTTCCTCAAAACAATGTATCTTTAAAAATTGATTCATTGATAATTGAAACTATTCAAGTAGGTAAGCAGGGAGTTAAATTAGTCAAAATTACTAAATTACAATAGCAACTATTTATATGTGCTAATATTCCTTGAGTGATTCAACAAGAGGCTTTAAATATTCTTCATATTTTTTCCAAACCTCTGAACTTCCCTGGTACATTTTCTTTCTCACTTGAATGGCGCTTGCAGTATTTACATCACGCCTATTTTCATGAAAGTTTAGGCAATTTTTATCCCACTTTAAATTACAGTAATCTAGCAAATCAATCGTTTCTTTTTCTTGATTGATAGTAAGCTCTTCATAGGAAATATCATAAATTTTGTTTGGATAAATTTTATGCCAGTAATCCATTAACTCCACATAAAGACTATAGAACTTTGCTAGATCATCAAAGCTGTAAGCCCATCCATTTCCCTGGCCACTGAAAAAATTCTTGTAAATTGACCAACAAGTTGCCCTAGCGTCTCTTTTAACGTGAATAACTTTTGCTTCGGGTAATGCAGATAATATAAAGCCAATGTTTCTAAAATTTAATGGCCATTTATCTGTTATAACTTTTTCAGATGCATTAATTTTAGACAATGATTCATGATACTGATGACGTATCGTTAAGAGCTCATTACTTGACAGCTTAAATTCTTCATTAGCAATATGATCTCGCATAATTGGAATGATTGAATTTGTTAAATTTCTTAATTCTCCACCGCCATATACCTCTGAGTGGGAAGAAATGATTTGCTCTATGAGTGATGTCCCTGAGCGAGGCATACCAACAATGAAAATGGGTTGAATCTCGGAAGACTTAAACGAAATCTTTTTTTCTTTTTTTGTAGTATTTTTGGTGAAAAATTTCTTTACTACATCATTATGATTTTCAGATTGATCTATTGAGTAATTGGATGATTCTTTTCTTAAACGATTACCTTCATGGAGTTGCTTAAAGAATTCTTTGTCGTTTCCTAAGTCTTCATTAGCTTTTGCCAAAGCAAAACTCAAAAAAATTCGGTCTTGTTGACTCAATTCTTTTTTAGATAACATTGACTCCATTTGAATAATCTGTAAATCACTTGAATCATAGACCTTAACTCCACTTAAATTGTGATGAGCAGTTGCGTAATCAGGATTAATTAAAATCGCATTTTCATAGTTTTGAATGGCCAGGTCAAACTCACCCAGTCTCTGGTGGCTAATTCCAAGATTATTTGAGGCAATGGCAAAATTTGGGTTTATTTCTAAAGCTTTATCGAAAGATTTAATGGCATCATGAATTTTATTCAGTTCAAGATATGACCTGCCTAAATTATTATGAGCTGATGCAAACTCTGGTTTTAGTGCAACTGCCCACTCTAGATGATCAATTGCAGAGTCTAAATCTCCATTGACGAGAAAAATCTCTCCCAAGTTATTATGAGCATTTGGATAGTGGTTATTACATTTCAGTGCATTTTCATACGCATTTATTGCATTAAGAGAATCTCCTATTTCACGAAGAGTTACTCCAAGATTGTAATATGCTTCAGCATAATCTGGCTTAATTAACACTGCTTGATTAAAATCATTAACAGCATCCTTAAATTCATTTTTTGCCTTATTGCATACCCCTCGTATATTAAAGAGTATGGATTCATTTGGATATTTTTCAATTAATGGCTCGACTATCAGTAAAGCTTCTGTTATTTTTCCACTTGATATAAATGACACAGCAGATTGAAGCTCTGACTGTGGAATTGGGATTTTATTTTTTTTATTCTTTAAAGCAAAAATAGCATTCTTTGCATCTTTATTATTTGGTGCTAATTTAAGTACTTCAAAATAAATTGATTCTGCTTCAGCAAAACTACCTTTTGTATATAGTTTCTTAGCTCGAGATAAAAGTCTTTCAGTTTTTATTGTCATTATTTATGTAGAATTATTAATGAAATAATATAGATTCATTACTCAATTTAAATGAATAAATTTATTTTATATT
>CAZESR010000067.1:0-5744 GCA_964515065.1 uncultured Piscirickettsiaceae bacterium | reverse complement strand
GGTGAAAAACTTGAGCTAGATAATCCTGGTTTTTATATGCAGCCAGCCTTATTAATTGGTGGAAATAACTCAATGAGGGTTAATCGGGAAGAGCTTTTTGCGCCTATGGCATGTGTCATTAAGGTTGCGGACTATGATGAGGCATTATCAGTTGCAAATGATACTGACTTTGGACTGGTTTCAGGGATTATAACTCAGTCATTGTCTACAGCAAGTCACTTCAGAAGAAATGCAGAGAGTGGATGCGTTATGGTTAATCTTCCAACTGCTGGAACAGACTATCATGTCCCGTTTGGTGGTAGAAAAAATTCAAGTTTTGGCCCCAGAGAGCAAGGCAGTTATGCCAAAGAGCTGTATACTCAAGTTAAAACTTCTTACATTTCAAGCGGAATTCCATAATGGCTCACCAATCACTATTTATTGACGCTCTTCAATACAATAACTGGAGTGAAGAGGTTTTTCAGCAAATCAATTTGGGTGGTTTAAGCGCAATTCATGTGACAATTTGTTACCACGAAGACTTTCAAGAGATGGTGCAAAATGTGATTGACTGGAACCGTCGTTTTGAAGATTTCTCGAATTTGATTTTCCTGGGTCGAACAGCGGCCGATGTAGTTAAGGCCCAGAAAGAAGGAAGAACAGCTATATTTTTTGGTTTTCAGAACTGCTCACCGATTGAGGATAATATTGGTCTAGTCGAAGTTTGCCACCAGCTTGGCGCAAGATTCATGCAGTTAACCTATAACAATCAAAGCCTACTAGGAACTGGTTGTTACGAAGAAAATGATCCTGGAATTACTAGAATGGGTATACAGGTCATTAAAGAAATGAATCGTGTTGGTTTAGTGGTTGATATGAGTCACTCTGCCGAAAGGTCAACTCTTGAGGCAATAGAAATCTCAGAACGCCCGATTGCAATCACGCATGCGAATCCAACTTTTTGGCATCCTGCGTTGAGAAATAAATCAAATGAAGTTCTTAAGGCTCTTGGAGAGAGTGGAAGTATGCTGGGTTTTTCTGTCTATCCACATCATCTCAAGGATGGATCTAAGTGCACATTAGAAAGTTTTTGCAATATGATTGCTGATACAGCTGACATTATGGGCGTTAAACATATTGGGATTGGCACCGACCTTTGTCAAAATCAGCCTGATAGCGTAGTTGAATGGATGAGGAATGGAACTTGGACTAACGATCGAGACTACGGAGAAGGGTCTGCAAATTTTGCAGGATTCCCTGAACAGCCAGATTGGTTCAAAGACAATCGAGATTTTGTTAATATTGCTACAGGCTTAATGAGTGTTGGTTTTTCAAATAATGATATAGATTTAGTGATGGGCAAGAATTGGTTAAACTTTTTTGAATCATCATTTGGCCCAAAAAATTAACAGTATTGATTTAAATCAATACTTGTTTAATCAAAAATAATTAATATAGGCTTATGACTTCCGATTTTATAATTTCTGATGCATCTGAAGACTTCATTAGGCCTCCGGAAAAAGTGATGCGTCTTCATCGAATGGGTTCATCATTCCCTACACGTCTAAGTTTTATGAGGACCCTTATTAGACGCATGTCTAAAGAGAATTGGAAATTTGAAAGAACTCTGCGTGAGGTAGATGATGAAGGTTATGGAGTAAGCATTTATTCAGCTTCAACACCAAGTAGAACATATTCGTTGATTGCTTATACTCAAGAAATACCACCCGACATGAGAACAGATCGAGTCATTGCAGAAGTCTGGGACGCTACATTTAGTTTGTATGATGGAGTACCTTCACGAGAAGATATCGATTACTTAGCCAAAAATACACCTAAACAAGAGGGCGGTCGGTTCAGGCCAAGTGAGCTAGTTTTGGCAAGGGCAAATAAAAGCCTAAGGGTATTTGATAATGTTGTCGAGTCACTCTCAAAGGGAGTCCAACCAGACTTAGAGTTATTATCGTCAGTAGGCTATCTTATGAGAACTACAGCTGTTTATGGTAGTGGGAAGTTTGGTTGTGCAGATAGGGCTAAAATTGCAGATAGAGATGAGTGTAAGGGCCCCTTTCAGATGGAGTTATTAGCTGTTTATTTGATTCGCTGGTTTACGATTGATTCAGCTGAAGAGCTTGCAAAATATAGGGGTGGTGACAAGGCTGTAAGACTTGATGAAAAAACAAGTCGATTTGTTGGTGTTGGAAATTCAACAGGTTTAGGTATGGCTCCCTTTTTGCTTAAACATCCAGCTCTCATTCATAAATGGGTTTTCGCAAAGGAAAGTGCTCTAGCCAGAGTCAGGTCGATTGAAACTGCTATCGAAGGTACGCTTGAGGTATTCATAGGTTCTCTGCGTCAAGTAGGCCAACATATCGACGAATGGAATGTTGAGGACGTCGTCCAGACACAAAGAATTTCACGTTTAACTGATGAAATACAGTCATTAAGAATTTGGTGCGAAGACGAGTCAAATATCTACAGACCATATCCATGGAATGGAATTTATCAGTATGTTGAGGATAACTTTTCTGTAGAGTGTCAGGAATTAATTGTTGCATTAATCATTGAGCCACATGGCTCTATTGTGGATGACCTAGAAGATACGATGTCAACGACTTCAATACCTAAATTCAAAGCTGATATGACTTTGAATCAATTGAAAGAAGTGGTTGCTGATGCTTATAATTGGGCTACAACAATTGATTTTTCGCTACAAGAGTCTCAGCACCACTTTTGGTATTATTCTGAAGATAAATTAGAGCCAAGATTTGGATCCAAAGGGGTCGATGATGGTGTCGAGCAAGAAATGCCGTTAGCTATCGGACGTGATGTATTTGATTTAAATGAAGTCCTTCTAGGTATTGAGAAAGATATGCCTATTGGTGAATTTGCAATGATGTACCCACAGTTTAGACACATCATACGTCGAATTCAAAATACTTTTGAAAGACCATACTCGGAAGTGCAAGATAACTTACTCAGTGAGTCTATGAGACCATTAGATTTATTAAGATTTAAGTTGGCGTTCTTTGGCGCATCGAAGTTTGACCCAAAGTCTGAACTTTGGACACGAATTTCAATGTATCAGGGTGCTCCAATGCCTGACCAGATTAGTGAGCCAAATCATGACTGTTGGTCATTTCCAATTGTTGGAAGAGGCCAGTCTTATGCTTGTATAAATTGCAAATGTCAATGACTGATCTAACAATTTCCTTGAACGAGGTTCTATTTTATTTCACTCGTGCAGGGTTTGGTGTTGATGCGCCGATTGGCGTTTCAGAGGATTTTGCAAGAAGCAATATCTGGATTGCACAAAACGGTTTCGACCCTTCAGAGTGTAGTTTGTTGGCACTGGATAATTTAGATAGTAATAAAAGTAGTCTCTCAATTAAATGTGAAAAGAGAAATGAGGGCGGCCATCTTTATTGCCCTGAAGGTAATGTTCTGTCTGCTCTAGAGGCTTCAGTAAGCTGTGTTGACTGGCTCGAATTTAATAATCTCAATGGAGATTTGAAAATTACCAATGTTGATTGTCCTTTGTTGATTGTTTCAGCCCTTGGTGCTAATAATTGCTCTGGTATTAGGGTCTCATGGATAGATGAAAACAAGAATCAGTTTGAGGTAAATTTTAACGATGAGAGTAGATGGGAAATTATTTCCTCTTCAGAGACTCCTATTGAACATAGTAGCTATGCTGATGTTCATATTTCAACTATAGATGCTGGTGAAAAGACTAGGATAAAGAATGGAAAGTTAAAGACATTCAATCTGGCTAATGAAAAACTTAAAGCTCTCAATAATGGGGTAAGGGTGGGAGATAAATGGCCCCAAATCTATGAGTATTTTTCTCGATGCCTAGTTAAATCTAATGCTGAATCAAGAGCCTCAGGTGCAGGCGCTGGTTTAGTCGATAGTGATTAATTTAACATTCAATAAAGCTTACTGCTAGACCTCCAAGTGAGGTTTCTTTGTATTTATTAGACATATCAAGACCCGTTCTCTTCATTGCAGCTATACATTGATCTAGTGATATTAAGTGTTCTCCACTTTCTCTGAGTGAGAGCGAGCTTGCGGTATAAGCCTTAACAGCCCCAAAGCCATTTCTCTCAATGCAGGGAACCTGAACAAGCCCCTTTACAGGGTCACAAGTCATTCCGATATGGTGTTCAAGTGCCATCTCAGCAGCGTTCTCAATTTGCTCACTTGTTCCGCCCCTTGCAGCGCACAAGCCTGCAGCCGCCATTGAGGATGCTGAGCCAACCTCTCCTTGACATCCAACTTCTGCTCCAGAAATTGAGCTATTATGTTTGATTAGGCCGCCAATAGCAGAGGCAGATAAAAGGAATTGTCTAATCTGTTCTGGCGAAGCAGCTTTGTGCTTGTAGTAATAGTATAAAGTCGCTGGAACAACACCTGCAGCACCATTAGTAGGAGCTGTAACAACCATATGTCCAGCAGCATTTTCCTCATTAACAGCCATAGCATAAGCGCACAGCCAGTCACTAGAACCAGCATTTTCTTTGTCGTTTTGAAGGCTCTCATGTAATTGTTTTGCTCGCCTTTTTGTATTCAGACCACCAGGCAAAATTCCCTCTGTTGTTAGACCTCTTTCAACACAGGTTTTCATTGCATGCCAGATTTTGTCTAGTTCTTCATTGAGTATCTTTTCTGGAAGGTTCTCTAGCTCGTTCGCTAGCTTCATTTCCCAAATCGATTTATTATGTTGTTTAGACATTTCAAGCATCTGGTCTGAATTGTCAAATGGGTACGGATAGGCTGAACTGGGTTCTGCGGCAATAGGAGCTTCGACATTATCAATTTCAGCTAAGGTGGATATAAAACCTCCCCCTATTGAAAAATAGGTATTTGAAAATAGAAGTCCATCGGAGCTATTCAGAAGCTCAAAAACGATACCATTTGGGTGCTGTTTTAATGAGTTTCGGGTATCAAAAATAATGTCATCCTCCGAAAAGAATGATGCCTCCTTGTCATCACTAATGATTATGGTTTTAGAGTTCCAAGTTCTTTCAATAACCTCATCCATATTCTCATCGATTATGGTGTCAGGAAGATAGCCATGAAGTCCAAGAACGACCGCTCTGTCTGTTGCATGCCCAACTCCAGTATAAGCCAGAGAGTCTTTTAAAGTACATCTTACATGGTAACCATCAGTACCAGGATTCTCATCAATAAAATGACGAACATCACTCAGAAATGCGTTAGCCGCAACCATAGGACCCATAGTATGAGAACTGGAGGGGCCAATGCCAACTTTAAATAGGTCTAAAACACTGATAAACATGGTAAATTTAATGACACGAAAAATGCCATTCTACATTATGAAATAAATTCAACTCTTAAAAAATTTCACCATTTAATGAATTAATTTACAATGTGGTCATGGGCTTGAGGTTTTTTGTGAGCGCTATGGCTCTTCTTTTCATCGTTGGTGGGACGATATGGGTGATCCACGTTTAACCGATGAAATTGCTAAAAAATTAGCCGATGGTGTCCGCGCTGAAGAAGCGGGTCGAAGTTTTGATGAGTTGTCACTTGAGAGGGATGCTAAAATTGTGGCGGCGCTAAAAGCGATGCAAGAAGTCAGCGCAGCAGAAACTCAGCCACCAGACAAGGCAGCGCGAAAAATAACCGCAAGATAAAGCCTACATTGAGGCTATTTCAGATAAGGAGAGTTGAATGACACGCAGAATGAATAAACCCAACATTTTATTGATCATGGCTGATCAGTTGGCGCCACAATTTTT
>CAZESR010000066.1:0-5838 GCA_964515065.1 uncultured Piscirickettsiaceae bacterium | reverse complement strand
TCTTCACCAATTTCAGAATCATACTTGTCATCAAGTTTTTCAATAAATTCGTTTGCATTAGAAATTTTTGCAGCATTAGTTATAGCGTCCATAGACATTGTGTCTTTCTGACCAAAAGCAATATTGCCACTGATTGTGTCATTAAATAGACGAACATTTTGATCTACATATGAGAAATTTGATCTGTAGGAGATTAAATCGAAAGAGTTAATATCTTCATTATTGATTGATATTTTTCCACTCGTGGGATTATAAAACCTAGTCAATAAATTCACTAAGGTGGTTTTACCGCTTCCAGTAGATCCAACAAGAGCAATGGTTTCACCATTTTTAATTGTTAAGTCAATTTGACTCAAAGAAGATTTTTCATGGTTGTATGAAAAACTAACTTTTTCGAATTTTATATCGCCAGAAATTGTATTTATTGGCAGAGAGTTTGGATTATTTTCAGGTTTTTCATCAATAAGTTCAAAAACGCTTTGTGAAGCAATAATTGCTCTTTGAAGTGGTTTATTGATATTAATTAAACTTTTGGCAGGTTTAACTAACATTGCCATTGCGGTAAAAAAAGCCAAAAAATCACCAGCACTCATTTGTAAATGAGTAGAGGAGAAAAAAACAACAGAGGCTAATGATAATCCAATTAGAATATTTACTATCGAAGTATTTAAAGCACTAGCCATATCCAGTTTAAATCTTTGTTGGCGAATAATTTTGACAAGGTTACTGAACTTAATTTTTTCACTTTTACTAGCATTGTAAATCTTAACCAAATCATTTCCTGAAATATTCTCATCTAGAAGGTGAGTCATGCTTCCCATGCTTTCTTGAACTCTCTTTGTACTTTGTCTCATTCTCCTTGTAGAGATTTTTACCGCTACATATACAAGAGGCATAAGGATTAGCAGAGAAGTACTAAGTAAAAAGTTTTTATAGAATAAATATCCAGTTAGGATTAATACGGTTAATGATGATTTTATTAAATCTAGCCAAATAGAAGATGACGCAGCTGAAATTTGTTCTACATCAAAAGTTAGCTTTGATAAAGTTTCACCCGTAGTATTTTTATCAAAATAGCTCTTTGGAAGCTTAAGAAGTTTTGAAAACATATTGACTCTTATGCTCATAACAACTTTATTAGATATCCATGAGCTTGTACTAATAGATAGCAAGGAAAATAAAGAGCTTAGTAAAATAACTGAAAATAAAATTAAAGAATAAGATAATGCTGTTGAATTTGAACGTGTCTCAGAAAATAAACCATCAACTATTTGACCAGTTATTTCGGGAATCGATGCTTCTAAAGCAGTTGCAAAGGCCATCATCACTGAAACAAATATAAACTTTCCAATGTGATTTTTTAAATACGGGAAAAGCCTCTTTAAGAATTCTTTAAAACTCATTATGATTTGTTTATTTTGATGTGCCCATATTCTACACAAATTTGTGTATCATAGCTATTTCAAACTTTGTTAGTTTTAGATGACAAAATACATCTTTATTACTGGTGGTGTTGTTTCCTCTTTAGGCAAGGGAATAGCCTCCGCCTCCCTAGCTTCAATTCTAGAAACTCGCGGCCTCAATGTCACACTCTTAAAGCTTGACCCATACATAAATGTTGACCCTGGAACGATGAGTCCATTCCAGCATGGTGAAGTTTTTGTCACAAATGATGGTGCGGAGACTGATTTAGATTTAGGTCACTATGAAAGGTTCGTTCGAACAAAGCTAGGAAAAAAGAACAATTTTACTGCTGGCAGGGTTTACGAGAATGTTATTGAGAGAGAAAGAAGAGGGGACTATCTCGGTGCAACAGTTCAAATCATTCCGCATATCACTGATGAGATAAAAAAACTAATGAAAGAGGGTGCCGAGGAGGCAGATATTGCCCTTATTGAAATCGGCGGTACTGCGGGTGATATTGAGTCTCTTCCTTTTATGGAGGCTATCAGGCAGATGAGTCTAGAGTTGGGTCGAGAAAATGCCGTTTTTATTCATCTAACCCTCCTGCCGTATATTAAGGTGGCAGGTGAATTAAAAACGAAACCTACCCAACACTCGGTTAAAGAGTTACGAGGTATAGGAATTCAGCCAGATATACTCATTTGCCGTTCTGAACATCAATTAGAAGACTCTGAGCGCAAAAAAATTGCTTTATTTACAAATGTAGCCGAAGACTCAGTATTCATATCACTTGACAAAGACACCATATATAAAGTTCCGGAAGATCTTCATAAACAAGGACTTGATGATGTGGTTGTATCAAAATTGGGTCTAAAGTGCAAAAAAGCCGATCTTACAGAGTGGAAAAATGTTGTCTCTAGCTTGGAGAAGCCAAATCATAGTGTTGATATTGCCATGGTTGGAAAATATATGGATTTAACAGAATCCTATAAATCTCTTTCAGAGGCGCTTATTCACGCTGGTGTTCATACTCAAACCAAAGTGAATATCCATTATTTTGATTCAGAAGAAGTTGAAAAAAATGGAGCTAAAAGCTTGAGCAATATGAGTGCTGTTTTAGTGCCTGGAGGTTTTGGTATTAGAGGTATAGAAGGAAAGATTAAGGCTGTTCAATTTGCACGTGAGAACAATATTCCATTTTTAGGGATATGTTTAGGTTTGCAGGTTGCAGTGATTGAGTATGCTCGCCATATGGCAAATATGAAGGGTGCTAATAGTACTGAGTTTGATGAAAACACTAAATATCCAGTGATTGGTCTGATAACGGAATGGCAGGATGAGAACGGTGACAAACAGATGAGGGATTCTGATTCTGGTTTGGGAGGCACTATGAGGCTTGGTGGTCAAGAATGTCAGTTAGTCAAGGGTAGTCACTCTCAAAAAATTTATGGTTCAAACAAAGTGACTGAAAGACACAGACACAGGTATGAAGTAAACAATAAATTGATATCTCAAATTGAAGCTGCAGGACTGACAGTATCTGGAAGATCTAATGATGGCTCCCTTGTTGAGATGGTTGAAATAACTGATCATCCATGGTTCGTTGCCTGCCAGTTCCATCCCGAATTTACCTCAACGCCAAGGGACGGTCATCCACTCTTTGAGAGTTTTATTAATGCCGCAAAGGAAGCACATAATTTAATACTTTCTTAAGGCAATAAATCTATTGACTTAATAGGCTTATTTATGGCTTTGAACAAAACTGACATTGTTGTTTTGGGTGGGGGTGTCATAGGCCTTTCAATCGCATTAAGAATGCTAAATGCAGGTAGAGAGGTTGTTCTGATTGATCCTGAGAAGCCTGGAACTGGAACTTCATTTGGTAACGCTGGTACTATCGCAGAATATGCTGTCCTGCCGGTTGGCTCACCAGAAATTATTAAACAGTTACCTTCACTTTTATTTAGCAAAAATAGTCCTATAGCAATCAAGCGCTCTGCAATCCTTTCTTTATGCCCTTGGCTTATAAGATTTTTATTTCAATCAATGCCTAAGAATGCTGCGAGAAATGCTCAAGCAATTGCCTCTTTATTGCAAGGTTCAAGACTTCGATGGGAGGAATTATCGTCTCAAATTGGAGGTGAGTCTATTCTAAAAACTAATGGCAATCTCTACCTGTACAATTCTAAAGAGCATTTAGATTATGGAATTAAAGATATTGCTAAAAGAAGAAAGCTTGGCTTAAATGCTGAGATTTTGAATATTGATGAACTTAACAAGCTGGAGCCAAACTTAAATTTATCTGGGGGCGGGGCTTCTTACTTTCCTGATGGTGCATATATGAGTGACCCAGGAAAAATGGTTAATCTAATTCTAAATGCATCAATTAATAAAGGGTGTCAGATTATTAAGAAGGCTGCAACAAGAATTGAGAGAACTAGAGAAGGTGTCAAAGTCCATTTTGATAACCAGTCAACAATGTTGACAAAGCATCTTGTTGTTGCAGCAGGAGCATTTTCTAAAAAGTTTGCTACACAAGTGGGAGATAAAATTCCATTGGATACAGAGCGTGGATATCATGTTGAATATGACATGGATAAGTCGCTACTAAATAGACCTTGTTGTCATGCTGTGGGTGGTTTTTATATGTCTCCAATGACAGGCAGACTGAGAGTGGTTGGAACCGTCGAGCTTGGTGGATTAAGCCCTAAAATTTCTCAACAACGAATAAAGTATTTAGAAAAGGGTGTTGCAACTTTTTTTCCAAAACTTGGCAATCCAAGCAGGGCTTGGCTTGGTTTTAGGCCTTCAACCCCTGACAGCAGGCCAGTGATCTCTGAGTCAAGTAAGGGAGATGATATTGTTTATGCCTTTGGACATGGACATATAGGGCTAACTTTGGCGCCTATTACAGCGGAAATTGTAGATTCAATATTGACAAAGACTAGGCCTCCTATATCCATATCTGAGTTTTCAGCAATTAGGTTTTAGTATAAGTTCTTCTTTACTACTTCTTTTTTACAAACTTCATAAGACGTCTTTTCTTTTGAATTTGGCGTGCAGAAAGAACATTTTTTTTGTCTTTAAATGGGTTATCACCACTCTTAAAGTTTATTTTGATAGGGGTGTTTGTAAGTTTAAGTGATGTTGTAAAGAAATTCATTAAAAAGCGTTCATAGCTTTTTGGGACGTTTTGAACATGATTTCCATGAAACATGAGTGTTGGTGGAAATACATCAGTTTGGTTCACAAACTTCAAACGAAGTCTTCTGCCCGCCACTGGAGGTGGCTGATGTGAATTGTTAGCTTGCTCTAATATTTTGTTTAGGAGTGATGTTGGGAATCGCTTTCCAGCATGCTCATAGGATCTCTTGATGGGTTCAAATAATTTTCCAACTCCGGAGCCATGAAGTGCCGAGATGAAGTGCACAGAGGCATAACCTACAAAAGAGAGTTTTACATCTAGCTTTCTTTTTACTTCACTTTTTTGATAGTCGTCTAAGCCATCCCATTTATTAACTACTATTAATAGAGAGCGACCCTTGTCAGCTATCATTCCGAGTAAAGTTGCATCCTGCTCAGTCACTCCCTCGTGAGCATCCAAAACTAAAATGACAACGTGAGAATCTTCCAGAGCGCTTATCGCTTTAATAATGCTGAATTTTTCTATTTTTTCATCAACACTTCGTTTTCTTCGAATGCCGGCAGTATCAATTAAAGTGTATTGTTGATTCTCTCTCTCAAAAGGAATAAATATGGTGTCTCTCGTTGTTCCTGGGAGATCAACTGACAAAACTCTCTCTTCCCCTAAAATGCGATTAATCAGAGTTGATTTGCCCACATTTGGCCTACCCAAAACCGCAACAGCAATTCCATCAATGTCTTGCTCTAATGAATCTGAAGATTTAGGTATTAAAGGCAATGTTTTTTCAATTAAATCTTGGATACCTTGATTATGTTCAGCAGAAATCAGCGTAGGCTCTCCTAGTCCAAGTTCATAAAATTCAGATGCTGAGCTTGGATTCAATCCTTCAGCCTTGTTACAGACCAAGATTATATTTTTTTTAAGCTTTCTGAGTTGACTTGAAATATCAAGGTCGAGAGCTGTAATACCATCTCTATTACTGACAATAAAATAAATGACATCAGACTCATCGAGCGCACTCAAAACTTGGTTTTGGATACCAGAATCAATTACTGAGTCTTCATTCGTTAGACCACCCGTATCAACAATAGTGCAGTAGCGCTCCTCCTCAAGTTGGATATTTGCATACTGACGATCACGCGTTAGGCCCTCATAATCCGAAACCAGTGCCTGTCTAGAATTACTGAGACGATTAAATAGTGTCGATTTACCTACGTTAGGCCTACCGACCAAAGAGATGATAGGGTAGCTCACAATCGGTAACCTGCAATGATTTAATTCAGATCGTC
>CAZESR010000065.1:0-5969 GCA_964515065.1 uncultured Piscirickettsiaceae bacterium | reverse complement strand
ACTTTTTTCATTAAGTCTCCTTGTTTCTAGTTTGTCAAAAACAAACAAAATAATTTAACTCATATTTTAAAGCAGATTCTTTCAAAACCCAAACATAAATATAAATTTCGATAACGTTTACAATAAAGCATAATATTACTAACCATAACTTATAGTCTGTTTTATGAGTGGATTGCTTTACATTGTTGCAACACCTATTGGGAACTTAAGTGACATTACTATTAGAGCAGTTGAGGTCCTTAAGAAGGTCGACACAGTTCTGTCTGAAGATACTAGGCACAGCAAAAAACTCCTCGCTCACTATGAGATAAATTCTCCATTAAGGGCTTTTCATGAGCACAATGAGAATGACAAAGTCGATGACATTGTTGCCGAGGTTCGCTCTGGAAAATCGTTTGCACTGATAAGCGATGCAGGAACACCTCTTATAAGTGATCCTGGCTATCACTTAGTTTTAGAGGCAAAAAAAAGTGGGATTCAGGTAGTACCCATACCCGGACCAAGTGCTGTCATTGCAGCACTATCTTCTTCTGGAATTGAGAGTAACAACTTTACCTTTTTTGGTTTTCTTCCTGCAAAGCAACCCTCAAGATTAAAGCTTTTAAAAACTAAAAAAAGTCTCAATGAAACGATTATTTTTTACGAGTCTCCCAATAGAATATTATCAACATTGAAGGATATGCTTGAGGTGTTTGGCGAGAATCGCCAAGTGTGTCTGGCGAAAGAACTAACAAAGTCTTTTGAGACAATCCTTAATGACAATCTGATAAATTTAATCGATTACCTTGCTAGCGATTCAAGCCATCAAAAAGGGGAATTTGTGATTATAATCTCACCTGCTGATAAAATAGATTTTGATGAGGCTCAGATTCAACTAGACAAGATACTGCCTATACTTTGTGCTGAAATGGGGGCTTCACAGGCTGCGAAATTAGCAGCTAAGATTACTGGCATAGATAAAAAACACTGCTATAAGAAAGCTATCAACCTATGAGTCACTTCTATAAACGTCATATTTTTTTCTGTAACAACGTTCGCACCAACGGAAAGCAGTGCTGTTCAGAGAATGGCGCAAAAGAGATGTACCGTTATGCTAAAGACAAGTGTCGGGCAAACGGAACTTTGGGAGAGGGCAGGTTAGGAGTAAGCGAATCTCGATGTCTTGGGCGCTGTGAAAATGGACCAGTAGCAGTTGTCTATCCAGATAATGTTTGGTATCAATATATAGATGAAGAAGACATTGATGAGATTATGGAGTCTCACATGGACAATGGCGAGATTGTAAATCGGCTAGTAATTAAATGATGTATTTTTAAATTACAGCTTTGCAATAGCCTGAAAAATATACGGACTAAGATTCTTAGCCATAACCTTGATTCCTTCAGCGTTTGGGTGTTGATAATCAGCCTGTAGTAAGTCTTTTTCAAGCGCTATCCCTTCGAGTAAGAATGGCATAAAAATTAAATTATATTGCTTAGAAAGTCCAGGATAAATTTCGTCAAATTCTGACTTGTACTTAGGCCCCATGCTTTCAGGGGATTGCATTCCAGCCAAAATAACTAGCGCATTATTATTGATAAACTTGTTAATTATTAGGTCAAGATTGTTTTTTGTAAGTGATGGGTCAAGACCTCTAAGCATATCATTTGCACCGAGACATAAAATAACTATATTTGGTTTATCACCAAGCGACCAGTCGACTCTTGATAGACCATTTTTTGAAGTATTTCCAGAAATGCTTGCATTAATAATGCTAATCATTGATCCGTTAGCTTTAATTTCTCTTGATAGTTCAGAGGCTAGATTGTCTTTTTGCAGGAGCCCATAGCCCGCCATCAAACTATCGCCATAAAGCATAATTTTTATAGGGTTTTGCGCATGAACATTAGTGAATAATAATGTCAGCGTTAAGCAAATAAATAATGATTTAATAGCATGTATTTTTGAGATAATCATGCGCTGAATTTTATAATATATTTTTAAATGAGTGCAGCAATACAATTCGATAATGTTTCATTAAGGTACGGTACTAAATCAGATACTGTTGAAGTATTAAAAAGTATTAGTTTCTCGATTGACAGCAAAGAGGTTGTTTCTATTGTTGGACCAAGCGGTTCAGGAAAAACTTCCATTATTATGCTTGCGTCTGGACTTGAGACTGCTTCAGCAGGCTCAGTAAAAATCAATAATCAGGAAATTGTTGGACTAAAGGAGAATGAATTATCTGAGGTCAGAAGAAAAAACATTGGGATTGTATTTCAATCTTTTTACTTGATTCCTAACCTCACTGCGGTTGAGAATGTTTTATTATCTCTTGAGGCAAATCAACAGTTCAACCTTGAACAAGATGCCGAAAACCTTCTTGATGAATTCGGCCTTTCTCACAGGCTTCATCATCTTCCAAGTGAGTTGTCTGGGGGTGAACAGCAAAGAGTTGCAATAGCTAGGGCTTTAATCAACAAACCTAAAATTATTTTGGCTGATGAGCCTACTGGAAATCTGGACAGTGCAAACTCAGAAATCATGATTGACTTGCTTTTTGATTATACAAAGAAAAACCAAACCTCACTTGTGATGGTAACCCATGATAGTTCAATTGCAGAACGATGCGACCGCATTATTGAGATAAGGGATGGGCAGATTGTTTGATATAAAACAATTCAAATTAATCAATAAATATGCTTTAAGAGACTTCTCGAGAAGTTATAAAAAACTATGGGTTGTTACCTCAACTCTTTTCGTTAGCTTGTTGCTTCTATCACTCACCTTTTCTGTCAAGGAAGCCTTGAATAGTGAAATAGAAAACAACTCGAAAGAGCTTCTTGGGGGCGATATTCAGGTTACTAGTGGAATAGATCCGCTTCCAGAAGAGATTATTGATCAGTTTAACGCACTAGGAAAGGTCAGCTCTGCTATTGAGTTTGGAACAATGCTCTCAAAAGAAGGCGAGTCACCAGTATTTACAGAGCTGAGAGCTGTAGATAATAGCTACCCGCTTTATGGTGCAATTGAAACAATTCCACAAAGTGCAGCGGAGAGAGTTTTTGTTAATTCACAAAAACCATCTGTGTTAATTAATGAGAGCATCCAGAAGCTACTTAAGCTAAATTTTGGAGATGATGTGGTCATTATGGGCCAACAGTTTGAAGTTGCCGGACTTGTTTCTTCTGTTCCAGACTTGGCTGAAAGCGCTGTGTTTGGTGAATTTGCAATCATTAGTATGGATAGTTATGAGCAATTTGGACTTAACTCTGGAGGTAGCTTTCTCGACCACGAGTATAGAATTAAATTTAAAAACTCAATTCAGAGTGATAAACAAGAAGAGTTGGTAAAGTCTATTGTTGCCTATGATGATTCAATTACCACGCGACTTCCTGGAGAGAGTGGCCAGAGTCTGAGCAGAGTCATAGATAACTTTTCAAATTTTTTGAATTTGGTTTCAGTTAGCGCAATGGTTATTGCTGGTATTGGAATTAGCAACACACTTCTCTCCTTTGTTAACCAAAATAATACGAGCATAGCTGTTAAAAAATCGATAGGATTCTCATCCAGCTTTATTCAAACAATGTATTTTTATGAGATCCTCTTGATTCTCGTTTTGACCTCAGTTATCGCCTATTTGATAGGCGTATTTAGTCCGCTGTTGGCGAATGAACTTTTACCAAAGGCGCTCGGTATTGACTTACAGCCAACGTTTAGTTTTCTAGGCTTTCTCAATATCTTTTTCATTGGTCTTCTAGTTGTGTTAATTTTTTCAATACCCTCCCTATATTCAATTAGTGAAATCAAAGCGGGCGCTTTATTTAGAAATACATTTAACCCTGTAAGCTTGAATTTTTCGTTAAAGAATATTCTTTTGTTAAGTGTTTTGATAGTTATCTTGACAGCTTATTTTGTGAATCAAACTGAACAGAAGTTTTATACAGTTTTATACTTTGTGGCTTTTTTTGTGACAATGTTTATTTTTTATGGAGTCTCAAAATTACTAATCCTATTTATTAAACGCTTTTATAAGTTTTCTAACAATAGCTATAGGATTGCTTACAGAAATATTGTGGCTAAAAAGTCACTTGCACCAATTATGACAATCTCTTTGGGGATTGGTTTAACCTTGTTGCTCACACTAAGTTTTGTTTCAAACAACTTAAAAAAAGAAATATCAGACAGTATTCCATCAATGGCTCCGGATCTATTTTTTGTCGGCATAGATAGGGACATTCAAAGTAATCTTGAATCCTTCGTTAAGGATATTGATCCAAATGTCGAGCTTGAATTTAGTCCAATGGCCAGTGCATCCTTTATTTCATTAAATGGAATTCCTATAGAAGAAGTCGTTTCTGAGAATAATAGGTCGGCTTGGGTTGTAAGAGGAGACAGAAGGATATCTTGGTCAGAGAAGCCAAAGCCAGACAATCCCATTATTGAGGGAGAATGGTGGGAGCCAGGAAATGAGAGTGAGATGTTTATCTCAATGGATAGTAGAGCTGCCTATGACCTTGGAATGAAAATCAATGACAAGATAACTTTAAATATATTGGGTAGAGACGTAACTGGAGTTGTTAAGAACTTTAGAGAGGTTGACTATCGAGATATCTCAATTAATTTTGCCATCATCATCAATAAGGCTTTTGCAAACAAACTACCTTATGAATATGTTGGAACTTTAAAGTCAGAATTGCCTTCCAGTGATGTTTTGGAAAGAATCGTTGACAAGTTTCCTAATGTTTCAGCAATAAAGATTGATAGAATCCTATCTCAGGTTAGTGAGGTTTTGAGCAAGGTGTTTATTGCGGTAACAGCTATATCATTAATTGTAATTATTATTGGATTAATTGTTATTGTTAGCGCTGTGTTAGTGCAAACAACATTTAGAAGATATAACAACCTAATCTATAAAATAGTGGGCGTAGACTTTCCAACGATACTCAAGGCAATGACAATGGAGTTTGCTGTTATATACAGCACTTTAATATTTTTTGCTCTTGCAGTTGCAGCATTAAGCTCTTACCTTGTTGTAGAAAATACATTGCAGCTTACGTGGCATTTTGACTTCGGTCTAACTCTTTGGATACTGGTTTCAACTGCATTGGTTTCATTTGTATTAATCCTGATGGCAAACCGAAGCATATTTAGTCCAAAGGTCTACCCCCTCATAAGAAATGAGTAATTTTTTGGTTTTTGTTCTCAGTCAGATGAGAGAAAAAAGTTTTTGTTTGAGAGCGTCAACTTTTTCTTTAAGGTCACTAACTTTAGCATTATTTTCAATAATATCCGTTGGAAGGTGTTCATTTAATTGAAGTCGTTGCTCACGACTCGCCTGAGCCAGTAACATTGTTTTGGCTTTTTCTGCGTCAACATTATCTCTTTCCATAAGGCGTTTTATTTGTGTTTCACTCTCACAATCAACTACAACAGCTCTATCAAACGGCCCCCATAATTGTTTTTCAACTAGAAGAGGAATAACAACTATCATAACTCCCTCATGGCAATCCGCCATTAAAGATTTCATTTTTTGAAGTATTTTGGGATGAAGTATCTGTTCAATCAAGGCCCTATTTCTTCCTTTTTTATAAAGAACATCTCTAAGGTTATTCCGATCAAGAGAGCCATCGCTCATTAGTATTGATTCACCAAAAGAGTCAACAAGCTCTCTAAGACCATCTGTTCCAGGCATGACAACTTCACGTGAAATTACATCAAGATCAATGATTCTACATCCATGTATTTCAAGTAAATCGCTTACTAAACTTTTCCCAGATGCAATTCCTCCAGTCAGTGCTACTTTAAGAACTTTACTTGACATATAGCTAAGAATTTTTGGTATTAATACTGAAATTTTATATCGAAATGAACATGATTCTCTTAGAATGATAATAATATCGCTCAAACTTGCTATTTAGCTTGACTTTTTGGTTAAAAATTTCGATAATAGGCGCTCTTTTTGGTTATGTAGCTCAGCTGGTTAGAGC
>CAZESR010000064.1:0-5984 GCA_964515065.1 uncultured Piscirickettsiaceae bacterium | reverse complement strand
TTCTTTATCAGCTCTGGATGTTTGTTGCACCAGCCCTATATCGTCATGAAAAGAGGTTGATACTGCCTCTTGTTATTTCTTCGACAATCCTATTTTATGTTGGACTTGTATTTTCTTTCTATGTCGTCTTCCCAGTCATCTTTGGTTTTTTAGCTGGAGTCGGTCCTGAGTCTGTCAATTTTGCGCCTGATATTCAATATTATTTAGATTTTATTCTTAAAGTGTCTTTCGCTTTTGGTGTTGCCTTTGAAGTTCCAGTTGTGACAATTCTTCTCATTATCTTTGGCGTTACCACAGCAGAAAAACTTAAGAAGAATCGCTCTTATATCATTATTGGTTCGTTTGTTCTTGGAATGATATTAACGCCTCCAGATGTCATATCCCAATTCCTTATAGCTATTCCTATATGGCTTTTATTTGAAGCTGGTCTAGTCTTTTCTTCTTTTTTTAAGATTCGTGGTAATGAAAAGTCTGTAACTAAGAATCCTTCTGATCAACAAAAAGACTGGGGCAGTAATTCTCACAATGAGATGATGGATCAAATAGAGGATGAAATGAATGAAAGTGTTATTGGTAAATCAGACAAAAAATAATTAAAACTTTTTCAACTATTTAGCTATAAATTCATCCAGTAAACTATAGAGCATCTTTTTTCTTTTTTTGGGCGCAAAGCTAGCATCAATACTATTTTTGACTAGCCTTAATGCCTGTCCTTTTGAAAGGTTCAGGTTGTCATATAGCGAAATAAAATTTTCCGTCATGTAGCCCCCAAAATAGGAAGGGTCATCTGAATTGACCGTTACGCATACCCCTTGCTCTAACATCTCCAGAATAGTATGGTTTGCCATCTCCTCAAAGACCTTTAATTTGACATTGGAGAGTGGGCAAACAGTCAATGGTATTTGATTATTGATTAATCGCATCATTAGCTCTGGGTCATCTATGGCTCTGATGCCGTGATCAATTCTTTCAATGTTCAGAATATCTAATGAGCTCCATATGTAGCTTGCTGGACCCTCCTCACCTGCATGAGCCACCAACTTGTAACCCATATCTTTAGCTGTATTAAATACATTTGAAAATTTTTCAGGCGGGTTACCTTTCTCAGAACTATCTAGACCAACACCATAAATATAGTCAGTGTACTCTAAAGATTCTTCTAGAGTATTGATTGCGCTTGCCTCATCTAAATGCCTCAAGAAACACATAATTAACTTAGATGTAATTCCAAGCCTCTCTTCAGCATCAGCCAGCGCGTCTGAAATACCATTAATCACGACTTTAAATGGAATACCCCTATCTGTATGTGTTTGAGGATCGAAGAAAGGTTCAACATGTAAAACATTTTGCTCTTTACACTTTAATAAATAGGCCCAAGTTAAATCATAAAAGTCCTGCTCATGAAGAAGCACTTGCGCGCCCTGATAATAAATATCAAGAAAATCTTGAAGACTAGAAAATTGATACGCTTTTTTAACCTCACTGACACTAGTAAAAGGCAACGGAATAGCATTTCTTTTAGCAAGCTCAAACATTAACTCTGGCTCAAGCGTTCCCTCCAAATGAAGGTGTAACTCGAGCTTAGGCAAATCATTTAGCCAAATAGGGGAAATTTCACTCATATTATTAAAAAAAATCGCGCCCCAAGTAAACCTAGGACGCGATTTAAGTTAAAACTTAAATGGACGTTTCTTAGTTCGGGTACTTACTATCAATACCTTCTACATAGAAATCCATTGTTAGTAGATCAGGGAAGTTAGGTGGTGTTTCACCCTCTGCTAACCATGGAGTGCCATCTTGCTTATTGATTGGCCCTGTAAACGGATGAATAGCACCCATTGACAAGTCAATAATAGCTTTCATTGCTTCATTCTTAACATCAACAGGCATGTTGTTGTTCATTGGAGCGAACTTAACCATACCTTGTTTGACGCCATCAAAAGTATCTGTTGAAGTCCAAGTACCATCTTTCACAGCTTGAACACGTGCTAAGTAGTATGGTCCCCAGTCATCAATGATTCCAGTTAACTGAGCATTTTGGCCCCACTCACGCATATTTGAAGCCTGTCCAAAAGCATGAATACCTTTCTCTTCAGCAACCGTCATCGGAGCAGTAGAGTCGGTATGTTGCATTAAGATATCAGCGCCTTGAGCGATTAAAGCATTCGCAGCGTCAGCTTCTTTACCTGGATCGTACCAAGTGTAAACCCAAACAATCTTCATTGAAACATCAGGGTTGACAGATTTAGCTGCTAGATATGCAGAGTTAATTCCACGAATAACTTCAGGAATAGGGAAAGACGCAATATAACCAATAACGTTACTCTTAGTCATTCTTCCTGCGATCTTACCAATAACATGCCTACCCTCATAAAATCTTGCAGAGTAAACTGAAACGTTATCTTCTAGCATGTATCCTGTAGCGTGCTCAAATTTAACATCTGGGTAGCGCTTAGCAACTTTAATTGTTGGATTCATATAGCCAAATGATGTTGTAAAAATAATATCATTCTTACGTGCAAGACTCGTGATAACTCTCTCTGAGTCTGAATTCTCTTCAACACTCTCGACAGTTGTGATGACAACATCATCACCCATCTTCTCTTTGACATATTTAGCACCTTGATCATGCGCGAAAGTCCAGCCATGGTCTCCAGTTGGACCAATATAAACAAATGCGGCCTTAACAGGATCTGCAGAAACGCTTCCAGTGAATGCAAGAACTATGCTTAAAATCGAGAGTTTTAATACACTCGAAAATCTTCGATTAGACATACTTTTTTCTCCTTTTAATTATTGAACAAATTTTCTTACTATTTCTTACTTTTAAACAAAAAAATTTCAGCAAACTAGGTTGTTGAATGAAATATTCTACCCAAACAATTAGGAACTGTGCGATTTGTTTTATTTTTTAATCTCATTCTTAAACTTACAAGAATCACGATGGTAGCCAAGTAAGGAAGCATAGACAAGTATTGAGCGCTAATCCTGATATCAAAACCCTGTGCATGAAGCTGAAGGACAGTAATTCCGCCAAATATTACCGCTCCTAAGATTATTCTGAACGGTTGCCATGATGCAAAAACAACCAATCCTAATGCAATCCAGCCTCTTCCTGCAGTCATTCCTTCTCCCCATATAGGTACCTGGACAAGTGACAAAAAAGCGCCACCGAGGCCGGCCATTGCACCGCCAAATAAAATCGCCATAAAACGATAAAGAACGACGTTATGGCCGATAGCGTGCGCCGCATCATGATTATCACCTATCGCACGCAAAATCAAACCTTGCTTTGTTTTAAATAAAAACCACCAAACCAAGTAGACCATAAAAAAAGCTAAGTATATAAGCGGATTAAGAGAAAAAAGTGATGGTCCTATATAAGGAATTTCAGACAAAATTGGAATATGAATTGGACCAATAAGGTCGATTGTTACCTCTGTGTAATCTCGACCTGCAAATGCAGCAAAACCTAAACCAAAAAGAGTTAGCGCGAGTCCAGTTGCAACTTGGTTAGTCAATAAAAATTGAGTTAAAAAAGCAAAAATAGAGGCAATCATCATGCCAGCAACAAGTGCTGCAAGAACAGCTAAATAAGGGTTACCAGTATGAGATATAACAACAAAGCCAAGAAGCGCACCAACAATCATCATGCCTTCAACGCCAAGGTTTAAAACGCCTGAACGCTCTACTAAAAGTTCACCAATAGCTGCAAAGATAAGTGGCGCTGAAGCAATGGTTATCCCAATAAATATTTCGATTAATAAGTTTTCAATCATAGTCGTTAGTTATTTTTTTTTAAAAAGTACAACTTTATATTTAATTAATATGTCACATGCCAGAAAATAAAAAAGAAGCATGCCTTGAAAAATTTGAGTTATCGAGCTCGGTAAATTGTAATCTATCTGAACGTTTTCACCACCCACATAACTGAGCGCTATGAGTAGCGCTGAAAACAATATTCCAATAGGATGAAGCCGCGCTAAAAAAGCTACAATGATTGCAGTAAAGCCATAAAATTGAGGCAGTCCTGGGGTGAGCTGTCCTGCTGGACCTGAAGCCTCAAACAGGCCAGCAAGACCCGCCAAACCTCCAGAGATGAGTAAAGAGTACCAGACAGTCTTGTTATCATCAAAGCCTGCAAATTTAGCTGCTCTTGGAGCGCTTCCAGTAATTTTAATTTGCATTCCGAACATGTGCTTCTTTATCCCAAACCAAGCCAAAATTGAGAGCAGGATTGCAACAATCAAACCAATATGTAAGCGCGTACCTTCCCAGATAATAGGTAGCATTGCACTATCATGAAACATGCGACTTTCTGGAAAATTAAAGCCCGATGGGTTTCTTAAAGGCCCTTGAAGCATAGCCTGTAAAAATAATACCGCGACATAAGTCAACATTAAGGTTACAAGAATTTCATTAACCTGATATTTGATGCGAAGATAAGCAGCAATACTGGCATAAAGCATACCGCCAATAATGCCAGCAATAGCCATCAAAGGTAGTAGCCAAAAGCCTTCAACATTATAAAAATATAAGCCTACAGCGCCACCCGCAACAGCTCCCATTACATATTGACCTTCAGCGCCAATATTCCAAATACCGGCCCTAAATCCAATCGATAAGCCTAGCCCAATAATCATCAATGGAGCCGCCTTGACTAAGAGCTCAGAGAAATAGTATGAGTCCAGCAGAGGTTCAGCAAACAAAGTGAAGAAAACGCTAGAAACTGCAATGTCTTCTAAGATAAAAAGAAATATGACAAAAGCAGAGAGTGCAGTTAGAGTGAGTGCAATTATTGGAGACAATATAATCATTGCTTTAGAGTTTTCCGCTCTTGGGATTAGTTTGATCATGATTTTTGACCTCCAACCATTAGCTGAGAAATTTTCTCGAGCCCATCATTTTTCATATCAACGGCTTCTGAAAGTTTTCCCTCTGACAAAACATGGATTTGTTCACATAAACTTAGAATTTCATCTAAATCTTGTGAAATGATCAAAATAGCTGAACCATTGTCTGCTAATGAGATTAATGACTGATGAATATTATTAGCTGACCCTGCATCCACTCCCCAGGTAGGCTGGGAAACTATAAGTAGTTCTGGGTTTCTGATGAGCTCCCTTCCCACCATAAATTTTTGCAAGTTTCCACCAGAAAGAGACTTGGCCAGCATTTTGCTTGAAGGTGTTTGAACATTAAAATCATCAATGACTTTATCGGAAAAACTGGCAACACTACCCCAATCAATTACCCCACTTGAAGTCATACCAGAGGAGTCCGGCCTACTCAGCAGCATATTCTCTTCAAGGCTCATATCAGGCACTGCGCCATGCCCTAACCGCTCCTCTGGAATAAAGAACATAGAAAGCTGTCTGCGCTCATGGGAGCCTAATGAACCAACATCTTGGTCGTTAAATATTAAAACGCCATCACCCGAGGACTTTTCTCCTATCAATAACTCCATAAGCTCATCTTGACCATTCCCTGCTACACCAGCAATGCCAACAATACTTCCTTGCCTAATAGTCAAATTAATTTTCTCTAAATCTACTCCATACAAATCGTCACTTTTTTGACTGAGGTCATTTATAGAAAAAATTTCAGAACCAATATTTATTTTGTTTCTTGCTAACTCAGTGAGTTTTTTTCCGATCATCATTTCAGCAAGTTCCTTTTGGGAGTGCTCTTGAGGCACACAGCTTTGTACTAGCTGACCACCTCTAAGAATTGTCGCCTCACTACAAATCTCTCGAACTTCTTCGAGTTTGTGAGAAATATATAGAATAGAACACCCATCGTCAGCAAGCTTTTTTAGGGTTACAAACAAGTCAGAGACTTCTTGTGGCGTCAAAACTGAAGTAGGCTCGTCCATAATTAATAATTTTGGATTTTGAAGTAAGCAGCGGATTATTTCAACCCTCTGTCTTGCTCCAACAGAAAGGTCACCAACAACCTGCTGAGGATTCACATCCAGCCCATAT
>CAZESR010000063.1:0-6087 GCA_964515065.1 uncultured Piscirickettsiaceae bacterium | reverse complement strand
CGTGCTCCTGAAGAGTCTGTCGACTAGCCAGGAGTTAATCACCCTTTTCAGAAAAGGCAATATTTTTATGATCCAGAAGGTAGGGGTTGGGAGTTTGTTTAGTATCACTCAGATGACGTGAATAAACGCAACGATTATAAATTACCTGACAGGTATGTTTTTTAAATTGGAACAGCTCTATTCCTTTTAAGTCCAGTTGCTGGGTCAATAATTACCTCTGAGGAAAACTGTGCCAAGAAAGCTGTTCTAGGACTTGATGAGTTATTTGAGCCAGATGCATGAGGTGTAAGACTGGAAAATACGATTAAGGTTCCAGCAGGGACAAGAAAGGTTCGCGCTTTACTTTCATCAACCTTAATGAATAAGTCTTTTGATTTTTCCGACCAATTATGCAATATCGCCTTATTAGTCTCTTCTAATTTAGTTGGAATAATAGACAACGGTCCATTTGACTCATTAGTGTCATCAAGTGCTAGCCAAGTTGTCAAATAGGGCTTGTGCTCAAAATCTATATAACCAGAATCTTGATGCCAATTAAAGCTGGATTGTGTATAGGGCTCCTTGGTAACAATTTGTTCATTAAAAAGAAAAACTTTTTTTCCAAGTAGCTTATTGGTTAGTTGTTTGATTGGTTTACTTTTCAAATATCTCTGAAGTTCAGGATGAAATGGGCTTTGATTAGCCAAAAATATCCTACCGATTTGTGAGATATTGCCATAATGTCTAGTCTGATTAGATGGCTGCATGTTCTCCACACCCTTTTTGTAACCTTGGATAATCTTTTCAACAACAATTCTAAGCTCCGATAGAGTTTTCATACTGACAAAATCCTCTATCACCAGATAACCTTGAGATTGGAACTCTTTAAAATTGATTGAACTGATTTTTGCCTCTTTTTATGACAACTATATCAAATATTAAAACAATATTTAACTTAATCATAAACTAAAATATACCGATGATGTTAGACATAAAAAAAATGCTCAATCAGGCAACAATTCGATCAAACAATATTGTTAAGGGAGATCTATGATAACTTGTGTTGGACCTATTTTTCTTGACAGGATTGTAATAATTGATAGATTTCCTGAACAACCAATAAAACTTGTAGCAAAAGGACTTGAAAAGAGATTGGGTGGACCAGCAGCAGTGGCGAGCTTTGCTGTCAATATTCTGGGCGAAGAGTCTGAGTTTGTGGGTCGTTTTGGTGACGATGACGCTGCTGATTTTTTACAATCTGAATTTGATAAATGCAATATTAGCTTTAATAGATCTACAACTGTCAAAGGAGCAATGACATCTCAAAGTCATATTTTTGAAGATTCTCATGGCGAAAGAATGCTAGCGGTATTCAATGAACAAAAGCTATTTGAAGAAAAGCGACTACCGAACTTTGATTTTTCACCTGACAAAACCTATTTAATCGATGTGCATTGGACTGAAGCAGCAAATTATTTAGCAAAAAGTACCTATGAACGTGGTATCAATTGCATTGTTGACATTGATAATTTTTCTAAAGACAAGGCAGTTGAAGAGGTGGTTAAGAACTCATCTCACCCTGTATTCTCTGAAAATGGTTTACATCAATATACAAAAGAGAAATCTATAATTAAATCATTAAAAATCCTCTATCAAGCTAAGAATAAGTTTTATGCAGTCACGCTAGGGTCAGAAGGAGTCTACTGGATAGACAAAGGCGACATTTTTCACTGTCCGGCACCCAAGGTAGAGGTTAAAGAAACGAATGGCGCTGGAGATGTGTTTCATGGCGCATTTGCTAGATTTATTCATGCTAATAAATCGATACAGGAGTCAATAGAGTTAGCTACAGCGGCTGCTTCACTAAAATGTTCGAGGAGTGGCGGTATTCGTTCCATACCTAATTACAAAGAGCTCATTGAGTTCTCTAAACAATTAAAACCAACCAGAGCAATAAAGTAGCTATGAAAAAAATATTAATAACTGAGTTTATGGAGCAAGACAGCGTTAACAAAATTTCGGAACAGTTTGATGTCAACTATGATCCAAGCCTTCATGAAAATATTGAGGAGTTGAGTTCACAAATAGCTTCGGTAGACGCCATAATAGTCAGAAACAAAACTCAACTCAATGAAGCTTTGCTAACAAAAGCAAAAAAGCTCAGATTTATTGGAAGACTGGGCGTTGGTTTAGATAATATCGACACTGATTATTGCTCAGACAAAAGTATTATTGTCCAGCCTGCAACTGGCATGAACGCTGACTCAGTTGCTGAATATGTTATTAGCTGTTCACTCTCCTTGCTAAAAAATATACCTCCTGCGCACCAAGGAACAGTAAGCGGAAAGTGGCCTCGATCGCCTATCAAATCAAGAGAGTTGCAAGGCAAAACAATAGGTTTGCTTGGTTTTGGCGTTATCGGTAAAAAAGTATCCATGTTGGCCCAAGCATTTGGATCTAAGATTGTGGCTTATGATCCTTATATCCCTCAATCAGATGCTGAAAAATACAATATATCCCTAGTTAAAAGTCGTGACCTTTTTGAATGCTCAGACATTATATCGATTCATCTTCCGCTAACTAATGAGACAAAGAACTTGTTGAATTACAGTTCTTTCTCTGAAATGAAAAATAAACCAATCATCATTAATTCTTCCAGAGGTTCGATAGTTAATCAGAGAGACTTAATAAAGGCATATAACGATGGTTTAATTAATGGCTTTGCCTTAGATGTTTATGAATCTGAGCCAGTCAAGGAAGATTTTTATTCAAACATTTCAAGCACTATGAATTGCATCTTAACTCCCCATACTGCAGGCGTTACAATTGAATCAAATACAAGGGTTGGTCAATTTATTGCAGAAAAAACTATTCAATTTTTTAAGTAAGTTAGAGATTAAATTCACTCATTTCTACAACCCTTCCCTCTTTTATTGAGAGTTCTGCTGCTTCTCCAATTGCGACCGCCATTAATCCGTCATTTAATGAAACCTCTGGTAGTGAATTATCTTTAATAGCTTTTATGAAGGACTGATGTTCGTAGTAGGTTGAGCCATGATGGTGACCTGCTGCAAGGATTTTTTCGTCAACTCCTATAGTTTCTTTTTTTGCTCTAGTGCTATTCCTTAAACCGATCCTGACGTCGGAAAACGCGATACCTGAATCGCTGGATGGAACTGCCGTTTCTATTTTTCCTGTTGAGCCAATAGCACACAATTCTTCTTGATATTGAGAGTTCTCAGCAAACATACACAAATCTAAAAGTGCTCTGACTCCATTTTTAAAGTCTACAGTGACGAAAGCATTGTCTAAGATATCAGGGGTTTTGCCGTCATATTTTTCATCCAGATGGTTGACATCTTGACCTCCACTAGCATAAACCTTGAGTGGCTCGCTTTGCGCAATCAGTCTCATTAAATCAAAAAAATGACAGCTCTTTTCTACCAAAGTTCCTCCAGTGTTTGTAGCAAATCTGTTCCAGTCATCCACTTTATTCAGAAAAGGAAATCTATGCTCGCGAATGGATAGCATCTTAAGGTCGCCTATGGTTTTCTTATGAATCTCTTCAATCATTTTTTTAACGGGTGGCATGTATCTGTATTCCATAGCCGTCCAGATAATTCCAAGGTAGTTATTTGTTAATGATTCAAACTCTTTACAGTCTTTTACTGTTGTACATAGTGGCTTTTCTATCATCAAGTGTGCATTAGTTTTGACTAAACTTTTTAGAACTTCTATATGGGTAAAGTTGGGGGTTGAAACAATATAGGCATCAGCCATGTTAGCTTTAATGAGGTCGTCGCAATTACTAAATGTCGCAACATCATTATTTAACAGCTCCAGGCTTTGGCTAAGTGATTCGGCATTAGTGTCACACAAAGCAACAACCTCGGCGTCATCAATAATTTCGATGTTGAGTATATGCTCTCGTCCCATGCATCCCGCACCGATAATTGCGTATTTAATTTTATCTTTCATAGCGTATAAGTTGGGATGTCCATTCGATTGCCAAGATGAACCAATTGATCAGATACATCGCCATAAGTAAAGGCCACGTGATGCTCCAGCCCTCCTTTGAACATCTTCTCCGCTTTATGGGCACTATCAGAACCCAAACTGATTACGCCTGATGTTCCGGAAAAAGAATTTGGCCTATCTATAACCGTTCCCTTTAATACAAAAAATTGTAGCTTATTTCGTGCTTTAGAGACCCGAAAAATGGTTATTTCTCCAGCTTTAAGACTAAAGTCATGAAGCAAAGGCTTCTTTCTGTTTGAATGAATTCCAGATTTAGCGGTGCCTTCTTCTGCCATACTTATTGGCGCCAAACCACAATGCCAAAAAACAAGAGAATTGTCGGCTTTGTCAACATCAACTATATCAACCAACAATGATGGCCTATCATTGATTTGATTAAGTATATTGCAACTAATTCCTCCCAAAACGTCCGCTTCGCAAGCGCAACTGACCTTCTTTTCATTCATCATGGCCATAGGGCCGCAAGACGCACATCCATATTCAGTGAATGTTTCGGGCCAACATCTAATCGCAAAAGCATCCAGATTGTGCTTCTCCTTTAAACTATCTAGGCCATGGTAAATTGAAATACTCTTGTCAAACTCATCCTGCTCAAGCTCTTGGGTTCCCTCAAGATAGCTCTCGATCCTTTTTTTTGTAGATGCAATCGTGCTGTTGCTGACATTTCTTGATTCCTCAAATAGGTCATCCAAATCTATATCAATAAGAGAAACATTAAGCCTATCTTTGACTTCAATTGAATCATAGTCACAGGTATCGAAGCCTTCAGGCCTTGTCCCAACCACGCCAATTTTTTGCATGTCAGCAGTATCACCTAAACTTGACTGAAAGCTGTTTGTTGTGGCTTTTTTCCATGCAGTTTTCACGCCAATATTGTTACTTTCAATGAACTGCGAAAACGATAATTTATTAGATTCACTATCATCTTCCATGATAATAAATTCAGCTGAAATGTTGTTTTTAATTAGGGAGTGCATTGCAAGATTAAGACCACAAATTGAATTCAATCTCAATCTACCGCCAGTCCTCGGCTCAGGAAACGAAACAATACAAATTGGCTTCTTTACATCTTGTGCAAAATTTAAAATAAATTTTGCATCAGTAAAAGTTGCTTGAAACAGGAAAATTTTGTCACATTCATTCTTGCCAAAAAAATCCAAAGCTTTTTTAGCAATGTCATCGTTGGTAATCAATTGATCAAAGCCTAAAGCTTCAGAAGTGGTGGACTTCAATAGATTTTCAGCTTCACTAAATTTTGATTCAGCAAAATCAACATCAAAAGTCTCTCTTGCTAGCGCCAAGTATCCAATCATTTCAAGCCTCCAAGGGCAGGTTGTGTCATTTTAAACTTCATTGTGATTTTTAAGTCATTTAATTACTATATATTGCCACGCTAGAACATGTTTAGTCATTAGAGAAATATACTTTATACAATAACTAACTAAAGAGATTTTCCAGTCGAGTTAAACCAGTGAGCATCATTGAGATTAAAACCAACATCAACTTTTTGTCCAGCTCTAATATCGGTTTGATTGTTCAATTTGATAGAAATTACCTGCCCCTCAATAGCCTCTCCATAAAGGTAGCTATCAGAACCCAATTGTTCAACATTTTTTACCTCCAGTTGGAGTGAATTTTCTTCTGTAATTGAGAGATGCTCGGGCCGGATACCAAAAATGGATGAGTTTTCCGGGGCCAATTTTTTGAGACTCTCAGGGAGTGATGAGTAGTCCAAAAAGTTCATTTTTGGAGAACCGATAAATCCCGCAACAAATATATTAGCTGGACTATTATAAAGCTCTAATGGCGCGCCTACTTGCTCGATAATCCCTTCATTCAAAACTACAATCTTGTCAGCCATTGTCATCGCCTCTATCTGGTCATGGGTAACATAAACCATTGTATTGCCTAGGCGTTCATGCAGTGCCTTCAGTTCAACACGGGTTGCCACCCTGAGCTCGGCATCTAGATTTGATAATGGCTCATCAAATAGATATATAGAAGGTTCTCGCACTATAGCCCTTCCAATTGCAACTCTCTGCATCTGTCCGCCGGACAGCTGTCCAGGAC
>CAZESR010000062.1:0-6132 GCA_964515065.1 uncultured Piscirickettsiaceae bacterium | reverse complement strand
TCTCCCATATTCCAAAACGAAGCGTTCACAATATGCTCAGCAACTAGGTCTAAATCTTCAGCATCATCCAGAACAATTGCCGGATTTTTTCCTCCACACTCAAGCACAATCTTCTTGAGATTGGAGTCAGCAGAGTAGCGAAGAAAGCGCCTACCGGTCTCTGTAGAGCCAGTAAAAGAAACCATATCAATATCCGAGTGAAGGCCAATGGGTTCTCCTACATCAGGCCCCATGCCCGGTATAACATTTAGGACGCCTCTCGGGATTCCTGCATCAATTGCGAGTTCAGCAAGTCTAAGCGCAGTTAAGCTAGTTTGTTCTGCTGGTTTTACAATCACAGAGTTTCCTGTTGCCAGTGCGGGCGCTATTTTCCATGCCATCATAAGTAGCGGAAAGTTCCATGGCAAAACGCAGCCAACAACTCCAATGGGTTCGCGAACGATGACCGATAAGGCATCCTCTCCTGCAGGCGCAGTTTGATCATAAACCTTATCTATTGCCTCGGCATGCCAGAGCAGACAGTCAATCGTTTCAGGTAGGTCAATCGTTGCGCAATCACGAACCGGTTTACCTGAATCGACGCTCTCCATAACAGCCAGCTCGTTAAGATTTCTTTTGATCAGCTTTGATAATTTAATAAGCACTTTTTTTCTCTCACTTGGATGAAGTTTTGACCAGTGTCCTTGGTCAAATGCTTCCCTTGCTTTGATAACAGCGTGATCCACATCATCTGCATTACATGCAGCAACTTTGGCGATTACCTTTCCAGTTGCAGGATTTATAGTTTCAAATGTGTTTCCTGACTTTGAAGATTGGAATTGTCCATTGATGAATGCGTTAGTTGGGAAGTTGAGTGAATTTGCAATTGCACTGTATTCCTCATGGGTTAGAAGATCTGACATTTAACTACCCTCCTGTTTAATTTGATTGACAGTTTGATTCATAACTCGTATGACTTGTTCTAGTTGACGTTTATCGTCTTTATTCAATTTTTGTAATGGCTTTCTTGGAGGGCCTACAGGGAGTCCTCTCATGGTTGATCCATGTTTGATACATTGGATAAATTTCCCTCCTTGTTCAAGAACCCTCATCAAAGGCATCATAGCAGACATGATTCTCCTTCCTTTATCGAAGTCTCCTTCAACTCTGCAGGCTTCATAGAGCGCAACATGAGCCTCTGGTGCAAAGTTGGATCCTGCACAGACCCATCCAATTGCGCCCCAAGCAAAAAACTCTAGAGCCTGATCATCCATTCCGCAGCAAAGCTGAATGTGAGGATAATCTCTCGCCAAAAGATGGAGACGGTTTATATCTCCACTACTTTCTTTTATCGCGCAAAAGTTAGATGACCTACCTACCCTGTCGAGGTACTCTTCTCCCATCATGGAGCCCATCCTTCCAGGATAGTTATAGAGCATAATTGGAAGATTAGCAGCCCTATCAATTGCTAGTGCGTGAAGCGCATTCTCTCTTTCAGTGGGAAGAGCATAAGGAGGCGTTGCTATTAAAATTCCATCTGCACCTATTTTGGCGGCCTCTTCAGCAAAGAATACAGAGTCCTCAGTTCGAATGGCACCTGTGCCAACGATACAGGGAACTCTATTATTTATAATATCCTTTGAAATCTTCATAACCTGAAGGCGCTCTTTTGTATCCTGAGCATAATACTCGCCAGTTGTTCCGGCAACGACAATCCCGTGAACTCCACTTTTAATGAGATCCTCGATAATAGGCTCGATGGCATCAAAGTTTATTGCATGATCATCATCATACGGAGTCAATACTGGGGTGTAGATTCCTTCAAACTTCATATATTCTCCTAACGGTTAGGCAAACTAATTTTTGCCATCCTGCCTCCATCAATAGTATATACCTGTCCTGTCACAAAACTTGATTCTGATGAGGCAAGCCAAGCAACTAAAGAGGCAACTTCTTCTGTTTTACCTGTTCTGTTAAGTGGGTGGATACTTCCAATACTATTTCTAAAATGTTCGGAGTCTGGCATCGAATTAATAAAGTCTTCGTTGAGTTCGGTATCTATCCATCCAGGTGCAACTGCGTTGCATCTTACATTATCCTTCCCATGATCAACCGCTATAGCACGCGTTAGTCCATGAAGTCCAGCCTTGCTTGCACAATAGGATGCATGATTTGGGTTAGCGCCTATTCCCTCAATCGAACCAATATTCACAATAGATCCCTTAGACTTGATAAGAAAAGGCATACAAAATTTAGCTAATAAAAAAGGCGCTGTGAGATTAACTGCTAAAGTTTGATTCCAGTCTTCAAGAGAAGTCTCAAGAATTGAGGACTCTTTCATCATTCCAGCATTATTAATTAAAGCATCAATACGACCATACTTTTTAACAATAACCTCAATACTTTTGGAGCAGTCTTGCTCTTTACTTAAATCAAACTCAAAAGAATCAAATAGTTTTGAATGTCCTCTTTGGATGGTGCAAACCTTTGCTCCTTCTTTTTTTAGGCGTTCTGCGCAGGCTAAGCCAATCCCTTTTGAGGCTCCTGTAACAACAACAATTTTATTAGTAAACCGCTTTTCCACCATTGATCTCCACTAAGGATCCACAAATATACCGAGCTTCATTTGAACTCAAAAAAGAAACCACATCAGCAATCTCATCTGGCTCAGCAATATGCCCAATCGGAACGGACTGATTTAATTCTTCAATAGCATCATCAGGATTTAATCCTCTGATTTCAAAACCCGTTCTAAGCATTGGCGTGTTGACTTCATTTGGACATACCGCATTGATTCGGATATTTTGATGAGCATGGTCTCTACCTAAACATTTTGTCATGGCTGCCAAGGCCGCTTTTGTCGTGCAGTAAATCAGGTGATTAGGTCCAGGATTAATTCCCCAGCATGATGCTATGTTAACAATAGATCCACCACCAGCTTCAGCCATCAACGGTATTGCCGCACGAATTAATCTAAACGGAGCCTCAACATTAATTTTCATTGATAGCTCATAGTCCACATCACTGGTTTGCGTGATATCGCCGCGACTCATAAATCCAGCGTTGTTAATTAGAATTCCAACACTTCCTAGTTTTGTCTGAACTTCGCTTATAAGATTGTCGCAATAACCTTGATCTAAAAGATCGCCAGAAAATACCATTGCTCTGCCATCATTTTGATTGATTTCATTGGCTAGTTTATTAGCTTCATCTTCATCTTTGTCAGCAATTGCCAGCGTGAAGCCTTGCCCAGCGTATTTATTGACTATGGATTTTCCAATTCCACCAGTAGCACCAGTCACAAGAACAATGTTTGATTTCTCTCTATTCATATTCTAGTACTCTTGATTGAGTGCCTCCATTTTAGGAATCGTGGCCTCTCTTTTGGCTATGAAATCCAATAGCTCCTCATCTTTTGCTTGATCAAGTTTAGGTTCTTGATAGTCTTTGAGCAATTTTTTGGCCCCATCAAGGCCTCGCTGAATTGTATCTTGACTTCCATCAGCTTGCCATTGTTCAATAGAATTATTGTCAAAAAGCTTAGGCATAAAAAAGGCCCTTTGAAAGTTTTCCATAGTATGTTGATGACCTAGGTAATGACCACCAGGCCCAACATCTCTAATAGCTGCTAAGCCTTCCTCAAAGTCGTCCCATCGAACACCTTCAGCCATCCTATATCCCATTTCACACTGCTCAGCATCAACCACAAACTTTGCCATTGAGCAGTGCATCCCTGCCTCATTCCATCCTGCAGAATGCCAGATATAGTTTGCCCCAGATAAAAGGACAGCCATCATTGTTGACGCACTTTCATATCCTGATTGAGCGTCGAATACTTTTGAGCCACCTAGGGTATTTGAGCTTCTCCATGGAACTTTATAGTATCTTGCCATTTGGCCAATCATAAAATTCATTAAAGAAATTTCTGGAGTTCCTGCCATTGGCGCCCCAGACTGCATTGAGACGGTAGCCAGATAATGTCCGTAGATTGCTGGCGAGCCTTTGCGAATAACCTGAGTGTAAGCAAGTGCAGACAATGCTTCTGCATTGACTTGTGCTACTGTTGGTGCAACGCTTGCGGGAGTGTTGGCACCACCGAGGACGAAAGGAGAGCAAAGTACTGGCTGATTATGAGCAGAAAAAACTCTCAGTGCAGAGAGCATAGTTTGATCCCATACCAGTGGAGAGTTTCCATTGATGTTGCCGGTAACAACTGCATGATGATCTATGAATTTCTCTCCAAAGAGAATCTTACACATCTCGATTACATCTTCAGCATTCTTTCCACTACTTGTCATTCCCATGAAGGTTTTATCGGAGTGTTTCATGGATGAATAAGTGATTCTTAGATGCCTATGAGAAATTGCATGATCCATGGGTTCTACGATGTGATGGGCGCTTGAATGAATGGCAGGGAGCATGTGAGAAAGCTTATGAAAATTAGCAAGATCATCTAGCGTAGGCATGCGCCTATTATTTTCAAGATCAGTGAGGAAAGGCGCCCCTGTCATTGGGACAAATATAGAGTTATTGCCACCAATTTCTAGTGACTTCTCTGGATCTCGGGCATGCATTGTGATGCTTTCTGGAATAGACGCTATTAGTTCACGAATGAGACCTCTATCAAAGCGCACCCTCTCACTCTCTACATTAGCTCCAGCTTTCTTCCATTGTTCTAGTGCAATTGGGTCATGAAATTCTACGCCAACCTCCTCAAGAATAGACAATGAAGCATCATCCATTTTCTCAATCTGCTCTTCATTCATTGGCTCTGTAAGAGGGATATTTCTCTTCAGAGTAGGGAGCATTTCAATTTTTACTTTCAGACGGTCAGATCTTCTTGCTGCTCGACCGAGTCTTTCTGCAGGGTTTGACATACCATTGTTAACTATCAATACAATAAAAGTATCGTAGATTAATTATTTAGTTAATGCAACAGTTTTTTTTCATAGAAAGGTGAAAAATACTATATCAACTAAAATGCTTATATTCTTGATATATCAATAATTAAGAGTAAAATTTGCCATTTTGAAAAATGAATTAAAATAATGTCTAATCTTTCTAATAACTACATAGCTGGCGACTGGGTTAAAGGCGCAAGTTCAATTTCTAATATTAATCCATCCAATACAAATGATGTCATTGGAGAATTTTCTCAAGCTAGTAATGCTCAATTAGAGGATGCTCTCAATTCGGCACAGGCTGCACAAAGACAATGGGCAGAAACTGGCCTAGAGCAGCGCCAAGCCGTATTAATGAAGATTGGTGAAGAGATGATGGCGCGCAGTGCTGAGCTTGGTGAGCTTCTTTCTAGAGAAGAGGGCAAGCCTCTTGCAGAGGGTAAAGGAGAGATTTATAGGGCAGGTCAATTTTTTACATATTATGCAGCTGAAGTTTTAAGGCAGAGCGGTGATACAGCAGATTCCGTTAGACCAGATATTGAAATTGATGTTCGTCGAGAGCCTATGGGAACAGTTGCTATTATCTCACCTTGGAATTTTCCAACAGCAACAGCGAGCTGGAAAATTGCTCCAGCACTAGCATTTGGTAATGCGGTTATTTGGAAACCTGCTAATTTGACTCCTGCAAGTGCAGTGGCTTTAACTGAAATTATCTCAAAGCAAGACATTCCAAAAGGTTTATTTAGCTTGGTGATGGGGTCCGGATCATCAATTGGTCAATCATTGGCTGAGAGCCCCAAAGTGCACGCAATAAGCTTTACTGGTTCTTATGATGTCGGTCTTCAGATTGCCAGTGCGGCGTCAAAAAATTTAACAAAGTTTCAGTTAGAGTTAGGTTCTAAGAACCCTCTCGTTGTTATGGATGATGCAGATATGGATGTTGCAGTTGCCGCGGCTACCGCGGGTGCTTTTGGATCTACTGGACAAAAATGTACCGCTTCATCAAGGTTAGTTGTCCATGCATCAATTCATGATGAATTTGTGGAGCGAATGAGTAAATCAACTTCAGCTCTCAAGGTAGGAGATGCTCTTCAAGAGGGAACTCAAATTGGCCCTGCTGCAAGTCAGCAACAACTTGACTCTAACCTTAAATACATGGCACTAGCTAAAGAAGAAGGCTGTGAAGTCGTATGTGGAGGTGAAAAACTTGAGCTAGATAATCCTGGTTTTTATATGCAGCCAGCCTTATTAA
>CAZESR010000061.1:0-6275 GCA_964515065.1 uncultured Piscirickettsiaceae bacterium | reverse complement strand
CAGAAGCTTCACTTTCCACTTCACGAGCTAGAAAATTTGGTTCAGCAGTTTTCAGCATCAAGGAGTGGCTCTAGTAAAACTTCCGTTGATGATGCATACAAAATACTTGGGGTAGATGAATCTCTTGGCGACAAAGAGATTAAGCGCGCCTATCGTAGACTTTTAGCCCAGCACCATCCTGACAAACTTGTTGCCAAAGGTCTACCTGAGGAAATGCAAAAAATTGCCAATGAAAAGACGCAAGAAATTATCAGTGCTTACGAGGCCATCAAAAAGCACCGAGGTATGCGTTAACTAAATAATTATTTAAGTTAATTGGTGTGATTAATCTCGACAGTTCCAATCATAGTGTCAACTGAAACAACCTCTTTATTGCCGTCCAAGACTCTTTTTCTTGAAGAGGATGCCCTTTCCATCGCATCATTATCTGCATACAAAGAGACCGCAACAAGTCTATTTTCATCAGCCTTAATGCCTAAAAGTTGCTCAGCCTCTGGAAAATCATTCGGTGAATTTTCTACGTAAGAAGCAGCCGCAATGTCCGCCGCCTCATTCGAGGTAAAAGTGACCGTTGTAATTCTTGCTACTGACATTTAAAACTCCTTTAATGTATATTGAAAGAAATTTAATTATAGCTCAACAAAGAACAAACCTTAAATTGATTTATATGGTCTTTCATTCTAAGAAATATAACACCTAAATTAGACTTTTTTTTGTCAGTATAGGAAAATAAAACCAAATAAATATGCAATAAGAAAATATCCAGAAGAGTTGGCTTGTCATCATTCCTATTTTCATAAAATCTGGAAAAAGTATTGGAAAGAAGACTCTAAAAATAACTCCTAAAACAAAACTAATTAATGCCAAATCTAGGATTGTATTTTCTGCATTTACATTCCTTCCAGTGTGTCCAAGTGAAACGCGACACATCATACTAAATGTAATCAAGCCTAGGCCACCGTATGCCAAAGCATGTATCCCTAAATAATGTAATCGATCTATAAAATATGCCATAGATAACATCGCAAA
Source organism: uncultured Piscirickettsiaceae bacterium (assembly GCA_964515065.1). Classification (GTDB taxonomy): domain Bacteria; phylum Pseudomonadota; class Gammaproteobacteria; order PS1; family Pseudothioglobaceae; genus Pseudothioglobus. Next base: position 5,246 of record CAZESR010000061.1, on the reverse strand, counting down.
ACCTAGCGCTATAAAGGCAAGACTCAAATATAGACTCCAGAGTAAAGAAACACGCCACAAGCCTTTTGTATGCCAATAATATAGCCTAATACTTAATACAATAGAGATGGCAAATGAAACGCTAGCGGTTAAAGGCGACTCCTGAAAGAATAGAAACAAGCCCAACCATGATAACATCAAAATAATAATTGACTTATCAATCCAAACTGGCGAGAGAGGCGTGTATGTTAATTGCAGTCCTGCTCTAGCAAAAAATGGAAACACCCTCCTAGCTATTGTCAGAATCAAAGCTATTTCTGTAATCAGAGCCAGATAGATACCGTAATAGGCTCCATTTTGAGTAATTCCAAGACTCTCAAAAAAAAATATGATATAGGCCAATACAATAATCAGTAATTTTGAAACAATAGCCAACTGCTTCCACTGTCTGACCTTAATGATTACTCTAGCAATTGCAAAAAATAAAAACAACAAAAAGGCAATATCTAGTAGTCCAAATATCAAAGGCATCGAGGGCATAAACATCCATAAAAATCGTGCTGACAACCAGACAACAAATAGCACGAGAAGAGGAAACCCTGTAAGCGTCTCTTGGCCTGTCCAATTAGTAACCGCTGTAAGTAAAAAGCCTGCAATGACAGCAGTTGCATATCCAAAAATCATAGCGTGTGCGTGCCAGTGAAATGGTGATAAATGACCTAGATTTACTGAGTACCCAAAGAAATAAACCAAACCCCAAAAGGTCATAGAAGCCAAAGCAAAAACAGCTGCCCCAAGAAAAAATGGTCTAAACCCTTTACTTAAAAACGCTGAAGAGTTTAGTGCTGATAATATAAGCATTAATTATTAACCTCTGAAAATATATTTTGAGCTTAATGATAAAGACTATGAAACAATAACCCTTGACCTTAATCAAGAAGTCTCTAAATACTGTTTTTTTTTAAGAAATCATAGACAATATGGAATTGTCACCTCAACCCAAAGTTATTCTTTAATTATTGGTTCTCGGGGAGCGTGAGTAATAATTTCAGGACCACTTGATGTAACTATTGCTGTCTCTCCAACCGCCATAGAGAGTCCAGTTTTACGGTCATTGAGAATCATATGGGTAAAGAACGTCATGTTTTCTTCTAAGACCAAAGAGTTCCCTTCAAAAATCATCGGCTGTTCCATCCAGGTAGGCGGCCACATAGCGCCCATAGTGTAACCTGCAACCGTCAAAACAGCGTCATGCTCGCCATGCTCCTCTAGCGTATTTTTATATATATCAAATAGGTCACCGACAGTTTTTCCAGGTCTAAGTATAGACTGAACTCGATCAAGAGCAGTAACGCTCGTTTCTTGCATCTCAAGATGTCGCTTGTTTATCTTTGGACCGGTCAGAACAACGCCCATACAGGCAACGTGATAACGTCTATAAGCAAGCCCAAGTTCAAGTGTAACTTGGTCATTTATTGAGATATTTTTGCGTTTCGACGTATAGCGTAAATTTAGCGCAGAGTCTCCACTTCCAAGCGGAGGAATGTGGGCAGGAAGGTCAGCATCGAGGCGAAAAAGTGCGTCATAAAAAGTGGCATAGATATCACCTTCAAAAGCTCCCGGATATGTAGCATCGATTACCTTATCCATGACAATATCCATAATCTCACCAGCTTTTCGAAAATAGGCAAGCTCCTGGGGGCTTTTAACGAGGCGAAGTTCACGAATAAAGTCAGGCGCTGCAGTTAAATCACACCACCCCTTTAATGCCTCACTAATCTCTATAAATAGTCTTGGCGTTAACCCCATTGTGTCGACTTGAATACCGATTTTTTTTCCTTCCATTCCTAGCGAATGCAGCATATCTTTGACATGTTGTGCGCGAGATGAGCTTTGGGAGTCGGGCGATATTCTTACATCTTCGCAGATTGATGAATACGAAATATTTCCTAAGTCAGCCGGCCTAGCAAGGTGAGTCAATGAGCCGTCTGTACCCATAAACATGCTTCCGAAAATGCAAAATCCGTCACTTTCATAGCCGGTCAGCCAATACATGTCTTCGATCTTGAACAGCAACAAACCATCCAAACCAAGCTCCTGAAGGCATTTCCGAGTTTTTTCTTGACGACGATAGAACTCTTCTCGACTGAAATGGATATAAGGCTTAGTCATCTTTTGTATTGCCTCCTATTCGTTTAGCTAATACGATAACAATACTAACAAATAAATTAAATCTAAACGAAAAGATTTAGATCAGTTCAGTTGAAACAGCGATAATTGCTATAGCCAATAAAGCAAAGGTTTGTAAAACCAAAAGTGCGATTGATTTACCGCCTAGCTCCATCATTGATTTGAGCGAGGTCGTAACCCCTAAGCCCGCTATAGCAAAGACCAAGGACCATTGAGATACGTTAGCAAGAAACTTAGAAAGTAGTATTGGAATAAAGCCAACACTATTAATAACTAAGCACAGCGCGAAGGCGAGTGCGAACCATGGGAATGCTTTGGGGCTGATTGATCGTGACTCCCCTTTGTTAAGCAAAACTGCAATCAATATGACGATGATGGGAAGCATCGAAATTCTTAAAAGTTTGATGAAGGTCGCAATATCTCCAGTCTCATTAGACACAGCGTAACCAGCACCGACCACCTGTGCAACATCATGAATCGTTGAGCCAATAAGAATACCAATCTCAGCATTACTAAACTCTGCCACCGAAAAAAGAATGGGGTAGGCAATCATTGCGATGGTTGATAATGCGGTGACACAGACAACAATAAACAAGGTGTCACGATGCCTATCCTTCCAATTAGGTAGAACTGAGGCAACAGCCAGAGCTGCGGCCGCCCCACAAATCGAGACCGCACAAGCGGTTAATAAACCAAAGAGATACTTTCTTCCCATCAATTTGGCAATTAAAACACTTGTAGTTATGGATAAAATGACCAAGATTGGAACAAACAATAAGGTGTTTGTACCCAAACCTGAAATTTGCTCTATTGTCACTCTAAAGCCCAACAACGCAACTCCAAAGCGAAGAATTTTCTTACTCGAAAACTCAATACCTGGGGCACATCGCTCATCACTTGAAAGAAAATTAAAGGCTATTCCAATCAGCAGTGCAAAGAGCATCACTGGAGCTTTGTAATGGAGGCTCAGAAAGCCCGCAGCAGCAGCAATAGTGCCAACCACAATGAGACCAGGAGAAAGGACTGAAAGTCGATTCTGTAAGTTAAGAAGTAGTGAATTCATCAGGAACTATATTTTACGTTAATTGAAAAATATAAACCTAGTATCATCATAGTTTATTAATAAAAAAGGAGTTTATTATGAATGTATGCATCGTATCAACTTTTGAAGGCAGTACTGAAGACTATATGGAAATGTTCAATGCAACCAAAAAGAAGGCTCAAGACTTCATGACTGATTATAATCTGGGCGTTATTAGAGAAGGCAAGGTTATGCTAATGATGCACATTACGGATATGAATATAATGCAGGAAGTAATGACCTCTGATGAAATGAAGGCGTGGGATACTAAGTTCAACTGTGTTGATGAAATCTACTCTTTAGATCAAATGAATTAAGTTATGACAGTACAACACAAGCACCTCATAGTTAGGGCAGAAGTTAATAAACCGCCAACAGATCAGAAGTGGGCACATACCTGGTTGACCGAACTCGTCTCTAAGATTGGTATGCAAATATGCCAGGGACCCATTACTACCTATCTAGACATCCCAGGCAACAGAGGACTCACTGGATTAGTGATTATTGAAACGTCCCACATAGCGCTTCACTGCTGGGATGAGTCAGAACCTGGCTTAATGCAGCTGGATGTTTATACCTGTGGTGAACTTCAAACTGAGGTAATCTTTGAAGAGATTAAACAGTTTGGACCTGTCAAGGTTGAATATAAGTTTCTAGATAGAGAGCACGAATTAACTGAAATCGAACTATAACTTTTATTTCAATTGAATATTAATGAATTGAATTGACGTGACTAGCAATATTTATTTGAAACTATGAATGCCCTTCTGTCTCCTTTAACATTCACAAGAGGTCCAAGCCTAAAGAATCGCTTCATGCTGGCGCCTCTAACCAACACTCAAAGCTTTGAGGACGGAAAACTCTCTGACGAAGAATTTAGATGGCTCACGATGCGGGCAGAAGGAGGGTTTGGCCTGACCATGACCTGTGCCTCTCATGTCCAAGCAATAGGAAAAGGGTTTCCAGGGCAGTTAGGTGTCTTTTCAGATGAGCACCTTGAAGGCTTAAAAAGACTCTCATCAGCAATCAAAGCAAATGGTAGTGTTGCTATCTGTCAGTTACATCATGCAGGTATGAGGTCACCTGAAGATCTCATTGAAGGGCCTCCTGTGTGCCCTTCTGAGAATGAAAAATTTAAAGCTAGAGCGCTTTCAACTCATGAAGTTGAGGCGCTCAGAGATGACTTTATAAGAGCGGCTATTCGATCAGAAAAGGCAGGATTTGATGGTGTCGAACTGCACGGTGCTCATGGATATATTTTGGCGCAATTTTTAAGCTCAGAAATTAACAAGCGTGATGATCAATACGGTCAAAGCCTGAGTAATCGATCTAGACTTCTTTATGAAATCATCGATGGCATTAGAGAGGTTTGTAATAAAGACTTTATTATTGGAGTCCGGCTATCACCCGAAAGGTTTGGATTGAAATTAAATGAGATTACTGCTCTTGCCGAAGAGCTTATGACATCAAATAAGATTGAATTCTTAGATATGTCTCTATGGGATGTCTTTAAAGAGCCCGAAGAAGAGGCATTTAAAGGCAAAAAATTGATTACATATTTTACTGAACTTGAAAGAGGAAACACAAAACTAGGCGTTGCTGGAGCAATAAAAACACCGCTTGATGCCGAAAAAACCATGGCCGAAGGGGTTGACTGGATAATGCTTGGAAGGAGCGCTATAGTGCATCATAATTTCCCAAACCTGTATAAAGCCAATTCAAGCTTTTCGCCAATTAAAATTCCTGTTACTGAGGAATACTTAAAAAACGAAGGCCTTTCAAAAAAATTTATTCAGTACGTCAAAAAATGGGGATTTATCTCAGATTCGAGTTAGCTATGCCAGAAATACCCAGCTTAAATGGCTGTGCTAGTTTTAAATATTAGACGATGACTAACTCCATTCTAAATTTAAACTGATTAAGATACGATACCATTTTCTCTAAGGTGTTGAATTTTTTCACTATCATAACCAAGCTCAATTGATAAAATTTTATC
>CAZESR010000060.1:5100-6474 GCA_964515065.1 uncultured Piscirickettsiaceae bacterium | reverse complement strand
TGAACTTAAAAATTGTATATTTGGATTTGCCTTTTTGGCGAGCAGAAGTAGCAAGATTAGCTTTATTTATTGCAGATGTAAAGTTTGAAGATTTAAGAATTAGTAGTGCAGAGTTTAACTACCTTCAAGAAAATGGCAAATTAATGGATGGTACATTAATCCCTTTCAATCAATTACCAGTGCTAGTCATTAATGGTCAAAGTATAGCTCAAACAGGTGGCATTGCTAGAATATGTGGCAAACTAAGTGGCATGTATCCTGAAGATATTATTGAGGCTGGCAAAGTAGATCAAATTATTGATACAGTTACCGATATAAATGAGCTTTTAAATCCCTCAATGCGAGAAAATGATCCAATTAAAAAAAGAGTAATGCGGGCAGAGTTGACTAATAAAAACTTACCAAATTACTTTGGATTTTTAGAAAACATTTTAAGTGCAAATAATTCAAATTGGTTTGTTGGAGACAAGATGTCTGTAGCAGACATTGCAGTTTGGGGCATGTTAGGTTGGATCACTTCAGGAGTTCTTGATGATATTCCCACAAGTGTTGTTAATCCTTTTAAAAGACTAAAAAAGTTATATAACGAAGTTAGTCAAAATCCTCGAGTCATGGAATGGAAGATAAAGACTTATGCTCATGAAAAAACTTCAACTGATGAGTATGCCTTTGATGTGCCAGACAGAATATAAAAAAGTATATCTAGCTACTTAGTACCAAAAATCTTATCGCCAGCATCACCTAAGCCAGGAAGTATATATCCCTTATCATTTAATGATTGATCTATTGCAGCAATAAAGAGATCAACTTCAGGATGTAATTCCGAAACTCTTTTCAAACCTTCAGGTGAAGCAACCAAAAATAACCCTATAATTTTTTTACAGCCTTTTTGTTTAAGCAAATCAATAGTTGCAAGTAAAGTTCCACCAGTTGCAAGCATTGGATCAATAATTAGGGCTGTTCGTTGATTTACATTAGTGATAATTTTGTCAAAGTAAGCTACAGGGTTTAGTGTCTCTTCATCTCTATAGAGTCCCACAACACTGACTTTGGCATTGGGAACAAGAGTTAACACACCGTCCAACATTCCAAGTCCTGCTCTAAGTATGGGAACAATAGTAAGTTTTTTACCTGTTAACATTTTTACTTTTATTGGATCACCTTGCCAACCATTGATTTCACAATCCTGCAAAGGTAAATCTCGAGTTGCCTCATAAGTTAATAAACTTGCTACTTCATTGGCAAGTTCTCGAAACTGCTTAGTGCTTATACCATCTTTTCTAAGCAAGGCAAGTTTATGAGCTAACAACGGGTGTTCAATTGCATTTACAGGCATGATATATCCTTAAATTATTTTGTTTAATAATGAAATAA
>CAZESR010000060.1:0-5000 GCA_964515065.1 uncultured Piscirickettsiaceae bacterium | reverse complement strand
TCCAGCAATAATAGAGTCTGGACATGAGGTTACCCATCTTGGACGCAGAAATCCTGGCCAAGAATCTTTGCCAGAGATTTATAAAGACGTTATTGAGACAGATTATGAGAGTTTATTAGCAGAGCCATCTATCGATGCAATTTACAATCCTTTACCAAACCATCTACATGTACCCTACTCCATTGCTGCACTCCAGTCTGGAAAACATGTACTTTGTGAAAAACCTGTTGCATTAAATATAGAGGAGTTGACGCAACTAGAAATAGCAACCACTGAGAGTAACAGTTATTTTCAAGAAGCTTTTATGATTCCGCATCACCCACAATGGCACTGGTTACAAGAATTGGATATTGGCAAAATTCAATCAGCACATTTTATTTTTAGCTACCCCCAACAACCATCAGGAAACTATCGGAATCGCTCAGCAGATGGTGGTGGACCTCTTTATGATATTGGCTGTTACGCAATTCTGACTGGGTGTTTACTTTTTGGTGGAATGCCTGAAGTTGTCTCAGCAATTGCAATAATGAATGACAAGTATGATGTCGAAAAACAAGTTGATGCTGTTCTTAGATGGCCTAATGGCGAAATTCTAAACTTTACTGTTTCCGGTGATGCTGCACTTTGTCAAAGCTTAAATGTTTTGGCTAGCAATGGTTGGGCAAAACTTAATGTGCCGGTAAATCCTCCTGAAATAACACATGCTTATTGGTCAACCGGTGGTTTAGAGAAAGGAACCAAAGTGACTTTTCCTAAGTGCAACCAATACAAGCTAATGGTTGATAATTTTGTGGCTCAAGCTAATTCAGGGACTCCTTCAAATTTCTCAATTTCTAGAGTTGTAACTCAAACCATTAATGAAATACAACGTAAATCAGGTCTTTTAAGCACATAATTCTTTTTAGTTCATGACAAATTGTCATTACAATTAAAGTAATTCATTCAAACTAGAAAAGATTACTGCTCGATTAAGCTGCAGTTAATCAAGGCACATGGTATCTTATTACAGCTATGAAAAAAGACACACCATTCACTATAGCAGGTCGTACCTTTCAATCTAGATTATTGGTTGGCTCAGGAAAATATAAAGACCTTGAGGAAACAAGATTGGCAACAGAAAACTCTGGCGCTGAAATCATTACCGTCGCTATCAGACGCACCAATATTGGTCAAAATGCTAATGAAGAAAGCCTTCTTGATGTCATTTCACCTGAAAAATATACAATACTTCCAAACACTGCTGGCTGTTACAATGCTAAAGACGCAGTAAGAACATGTCAATTGGCTAGAGAGTTACTGGATGGCCATAATCTTGTTAAGTTGGAAGTCCTAGGAGATGAAAAAACACTTTATCCAAATATTGTTGAAACAATTGATGCTGCCAAAACCCTGATCAAAGAAGGTTTTGATGTAATGGTTTATACTTCAGACGATCCGATCGTTGCAAAAGAGCTTGAAGCTATCGGTTGTTGTGCGGTGATGCCTCTTGCTTCGCTGATAGGTTCAGGTCAAGGTATCTCTAACCCCTACAATATCAAACTTATCAAGGAACAATCAAATGTTCCTGTCCTTGTTGATGCTGGTATTGGCTGTGCCAGTGATGCCGCCAAAGCTATGGAACTAGGTTGTGATGGCGTCTTAATGAACTCAGCAATTGCAAATGCTAAAAATCCACTGCTAATGGCAAACGCCATGAAACACGCTATTATAGCTGGACGTGAATCCTATCTTGCAGGTAGAATGATGAAGAAAGCTTATGCTAGTGCATCATCGCCGTTGGAAAATCTAATATAGCTCCTTAACGCCAATACTATGAATTTCTCAAAAAAAATCAGTGTTATTGAGCAAAATAATTTATTGCGCTTGAGAAAAATTGCTTACAGCGCTCAAAGCACTGAAATGCTAATTAATAACCAGAAAGTAATAAACTTTTGCTCCAATGACTACCTATCGCTTGCCAACCATCCACAAATTAAAGAGGCTTTGATTGAAGGAGTGAATCGTTACGGTGTTGGATCAGGTGCCTCTCATCTGGTGAGTGGTCACTCAGAGTCTCATCACAAACTTGAAGAAGCTTTAGCACAACATACGGGTCAACAAAAAGCTCTTCTATTTTCCTCTGGCTATAGCGCAAATCTGGGCATCTTTTCTGCACTAAGGGATGAAATTAATTGGGTGCTACAGGATAAATTAAATCATGCATCTTTGATTGATAGTAATCGATTGATTGGTTTGCCTGTGCAACGATACCTACATAACAACCTTGAATCGCTTGAAAAAAAACTAAAAAAACAAACTGGTCCTGGACTAATAGTCACTGATAACGTTTTCAGTATGGACGGCAACAGAGCAAATATAGATGGAATTAAAAAAATTTCAGCAAAATCTAGCACTCTTTTGATGCAAGATGATGCTCATGGCTTTGGTATTTTTGAGTCAATTATTCCTGATAACTCAATCTATATGGCAACCCTAGGAAAGGCTGTAGGTGTAATGGGTGCTTTTGTTTCTGGAAGTAGCGATTTAATTGAATTTTTAATTCAAAAATCTCGTCCCTATATTTACACCACTGCCATTTCTCCAAGCATTTGTGTAGCAATAATTAAAAGTTTAGAATTAATTAAAAAAGGTGAGCAAAAAGAAAAACTATTTAAAAATATAAATTATTTTAAAAATTGCGCTGAAACTTTAGACTTGCATTTCGAACCTTCTGAAAGCGCCATCCAGCCACTAATTATTGGTTCCAGTAATAAGGCCTTAAGTTTGAGTAACAAACTTTTTGAGGCAGGTTATTTTGTAAGTGCAATTCGTCCACCAACAGTTCCACCAAATACTGCCCGTCTGCGTTTTACATTATCTTCTAATCACAGCTTTTCGCAGATTGAATCTCTTCTCCAAAAGGTCAAAGATGTTATGGCATAAGACGATTGGAAAAGGTCCAAATTTAGTACTATTACATGGCTGGGGTTTTAGTAGCGATATCTTTGAAAACCTTATAGAAAAATACAAAAAAAGTTATTGCATTACTGTTATAGATCTACCAGGACACGGTAGAAGTGATGACGTTGACGGCGGTTTAGGTAGTTGGTGCGAAGAATTGATCAAATTTATTCCTAGAAAATCCATTCTATTGGGTTGGTCTCTAGGGGGATTACTGTCGATTTATATTGCAACTAAAATTCAACTTGAACAGTTAATTCTTGTAGCCGCCACACCGAGTTTGGTTAACCATGAGAATTGGAAGTTTGGAATAAATAGTGAAATATTTCACCAATTCGCGATTAATTTAAAAAGTGATAGCACCAAAACACTTAAACGATTTGTTAGCCTGCAGACTAAAGACAGATCTGAAATATTAAAACTCTACAAAGGAATACAAAAATATCCAGCAACTGATAAGGCTCTCAATATAGGCCTAGATATTTTGCTAAATTCAGATCTACAGGAATCATATAAAAAAATTGATATTCCAAAGAGTATTGTATTAGGTTCTCTTGATACTCTAGTTCCTAGTGAAATTGAGGACTGGTATAAGGACAATAAAACGCAAACATATTTGTTGCGTTCAGGCCACCTACCTTTTTTAGATAAAAAATTCAAATTACCATCAACAAATAGAACTGGGTAATTTAGTTTCAAGGTTAATACAGATGTTGTTTTGGTATAATTTAATTATTCTCTTCTTTTGAGCAATTAATGAGTGCATTAGTTGGTGTTATTATGGGCTCAAAGTCCGACTGGCCTACGATGAAAAACGCCATAGATATGTTGGAAGAATTTGGCGTACCCTATGAAGTCAAAGTAGTCTCAGCTCACCGTACTCCCGATTTAATGTTTGAGTACGCTGAAACTGCTCAGGATAGAGGGCTTGAAGTAATCATTGCTGGTGCTGGTGGCTCTGCTCATTTGCCTGGAATGGTTGCCGCCAAAACAATTGTTCCAGTTCTCGGTGTTCCAGTCCAATCTCGCGCCTTAAGCGGTAAAGATTCACTTTTATCGATTGTACAAATGCCTGGTGGTATTCCAGTAGGCACATTAGCAATTGGCGAAGCTGGTGCAAAAAACGCTGGCATTTTGGCTGCTCAAATTGTTGGCAATCATAATGATAAGATTAGACAAAAAGTAGCTAAATTTCGATCTGAACAAACGCAAGATGTTTTAGATAATCCTAATCCTGACAAATAATTTATGAAAATTGGTGTTCTTGGTTCCGGTCAATTAGGAAGAATGCTTGCTCTGTCTGCTTACCCTTTGGGCCATCAAATGCGTTTCTTAGCATCATCTGCAGAAGATCCCTCTTCACTATTAGGCAATATATTCATTCAAAACGGTAGTCATGAAATCATTGATGATTTTGCTAATAACTCCGATGTGGTTACCTACGAAAGTGAAAATACAGCTGTCAATATTGTCAAGGGAATCAGTCAGAAAACGACAGTTTATCCTAGCGCTAAGTCTTTATATACCAGCCAACATCGAGGAAGAGAAAAATCACTTTTTGATAAACTCAACATACCTTGTGCGCCCTATCAGGTGGTAAACAACCTATCAGAACTAAAAATTGCTGTTAAAAAAATCGGTCTGCCAGCGATACTAAAAACTGCGACTGATGGTTACGATGGTAAAGGCCAATTTCTAATTCAATCAGACTCACAACTTGACCAGGCTTGGAATAGCATGTCTGGTGTTGAATCAATTTTAGAGGGTTTTGTAGACTTTAAGCGAGAGCTCTCACTTATTGCTGTTCGTGGCATAGATAACTCTCATGAGTATTATCCATTAGTCGAAAACTCACACCATAATGGTATCCTTCGTCTTACAATTGCTCCTGCACAAAATATCAGCCCAAAATTACAACAAAAAGCTGAATCTTATATGCGTTCTTTGCTCGATGAGATGAATCATGTCGGTGTTTTGACTATTGAACTATTTGAAACTGAGAACAGCCTAGTTATTAACGAAATGGCTCCAAGAGTTCATAATTCTGGACATTGGACTAT
>CAZESR010000059.1:0-6496 GCA_964515065.1 uncultured Piscirickettsiaceae bacterium | reverse complement strand
TAAGCCAAAATTTGGCCAGAAAGATGTTGAAGATAATTTAAATTTTATAGAGGTTACAAAATGAATAAACCAGTAATGAATGATTTGAATTTAAAACTATCCATAGTTTTACTAAGTATTTGTTTAGCCCTAATCAGTCCATCTATCATTGCCGAAACCGACCTTGGTGCTAGGGAAATCATGGAGAAAGTTGATGAGGAGTCTAGAAAATCAACAGACTCAGCATTCACAAGAATGAAATTAACTACTTGTAAATATGGCAAAAAGGATGGAAAGATTAAGTGTGCTGAAAAACCACGCATTAAATTGGTTGAAAATGCACAAATCAATACTGGTATAGATAATAAAGACACCAAGAGTGTTGCAATCATTCTCGAGCCAGCAAGTGAGCGGGGAATTGGAATGCTCTCTTACAGCTATGATGACAGTGACAGAGATAATGAAACCTGGCTCTATTTATCCGCACTTGGAAAGGTAAAGAGGATAAGTGTAAGGAACAGTGATGATGAAGAGACTGAGTCTGCCAGTATTTTTGGAACTGAAATGACAACAGAAGACCAAGAGTCTGGAAAGCTTGATGACTATACTTATAAATTATTAGAGCAGGGAAGGTTTAGAGGTCGGGATGTTGCTGTGATTGAGTCAACACCAAAGCCTCATCGACTCAGTAAAAGTAGTTATGGAAAAACTCAGAGCTGGATTGACACTGAGAGATTTATTACGTTGAAGGTTCAAATGTTTGACAAGAAGGACAATCCTATCAAAAAACTTGAGGTTGGAAAGGTTGAAAAGATTAATGATGTTTGGATGGGCAGAAGTCTGACATTTTTTAATACAGTTAGCAATAGACTAACCAACATGAAGCTCGAAGCTATCAATTTTGATATGGACATCAAAGAGGATTTTTTAACGCAGAGAGCTCTAACGGATCAAGCTTTTAGAGAGAAATTCCTAAAAGACCTTCGTAAGCAAGCCAAATAAGTCACAAGATGTTTAGTATTGTTCTAAGACAATTTATATTTGTAATATTTAGCTTCTCATTATTATTGAATGTAGGTGCAGATGACTCATTTTTTGATGACGATATTGTTTTTAATGAGTCTCAAGGGGAGTTTGATGAATGGTCTGATGATAGTGATGTATTTGGGGGAGATGAAAGCAGTATTGACAAGCCATTTGCATGGTTAAACTTAGGTGTTTCACAGAAATGGGGCTTTAATCCTGCAAGTGATTACAGTACAACTAAAGAAAGAACAGAGATTACCTTTGGAACTAGCGGTTCTGTATCTGATTCAGGCTATGGAGAGGTTGAACTCAAAGCAATACAATATTGGCCAAGTGATAGTAACCACACGACAGAAAAAAATGATTTAGAGGTTGAGAAGGCCTTTTTACAGTTTAGTTTTGATGATTGGAGTACTAAGCTAGGGCGTCATACTATTGGATGGGGAGAGCTAGAAGGCGGTGCACTTGATGTTGTTAATCCCTCTGGAGGATTAACAGATCCATCCATGATTCCTCAATGGTTTCTGAGCGCAACTCGATATTTTGAAAATAGTGATTTAAGTTTCTTTTACAACACCAATCCAAAAGTTGTTAAGAGTAAGCTTCTTGTATTAAAAAATGATACCTATGATGAATTTGGAATGCGCTATGGGATAAGCAACGAGGGTAGTGATATGGCATTTTATCTGGGCCAACTCGTACCTAATAATGCACTCACAAACCTTACTGACGGTCTGGTTTATGCAACCCCTTACCAATTATTAGGTTTCGGAATGAATAAGGCCTTTGATGAGTATTTACTTAAGTTTGATATTGCTTATAAAAATAATATTCAGCATAATCGAACAGGACAATTTATTAAAGTAGATAGGCTTGATTGGGACTTGGCTTTTGATATTCAGAACAACGATAGACAGTGGTTAATATCTATTAATTCCAAATACCTTCTGGATTATTCTGAAGATTATTTAACGCCAACATTGTTAGGTAGTGTCAATGCAAAAAGAAACAACATGAACTACATGGCGAGTGTCAGTGATAAGTTTGGAGATTCTGACTGGAAATGGGGCTTATCTAATGTCATATCTTCAAATAATGACCTAAATCTCAGTTCAGCAACTCTAGATTGGGACATTAATGATCAGTGGCAAGCCTCTTTAAGTGGGACATATATTAATGCTAAAGATAATCGTGCTTTTGCTATCTTAGATGACTATCAGAGAGTAAACCTAGAAATTAAGTATCAATATTAAGATGCATAACTTAAAAGTTATTCAAAAAAGACTGATGCTAAGCTAACAATGACTCTACTTGGTCAGTACATAGTATAATTTATGCATAATAATTTAACTTAGTATCATGCTAGAGAGCAAGCTTTTAAGAGGGAATATAGATTTTGTAGTTGAGCAACTCAAAAGACGAAATTTTTCCTTTGATGTTGACGAATTCAATGAACTTGAAAATCAAAGAAAAATTATCCAAGTTCAGACTCAAGAGTTACAAAATCTTCGCAATACAAAATCTAAATCTATAGGCAAGGCCAAGGCAAGTGGTAAGAACATTGAGCCACTTCTCAAAGAGGTATCAGATCTAGGCGAAAAGCTTGATAATGCAAAAGTTGAGCTCCAGGAAATTCAGTCAAAAATTAGCGGGATTGTTTTATCGATGCCAAATATTCCTCATCCCTCTGTACCTGAGGGTAGTTCTGAGGAGGAAAATGACGAGGTCTTGAGTTGGCCACTAGAAGGCCCGACTCAATTTGACTTTGAACCTAAAGACCATGTTGATTTAGGTGAAATGCATGGAATTGATTTTGCAGCAGCAGCCAAGATCTCTGGCTCAAGGTTTGTTGTCATCACTGGAAAGCTAGCAAAGCTTCAGCGCGCTCTAACTCAGTTTATGTTGGATTATCATACTGAAAATAATAATTACAAAGAGACTTATGCCCCTTATTTAGTGAATTCAGACTCTCTAATGGGTACTGGCCAATTACCTAAATTTGAGGCAGATTTATTTAAAACGCATCTCCACGGCGAAGAGGGTGAGGCAAGGGCTTTGTATTTAATTCCTACTGCTGAAGTTCCTGTTACAAATCTTGTTCGAGATTCAATTTTGAAAGAATCTGAGCTGCCACTAAAGTTTGTTGCGCATACGCCTTGCTTTAGATCAGAGGCTGGTTCTTATGGAAAAGATACGCGAGGATTAATTCGTCAGCATCAGTTCGAGAAAGTTGAGCTCGTTCAAATTTCAAAGCCTTCTGAATCATATAATATTCTTGAAGAGTTAACGAATGACGCAGAAGGAATTCTGCAGTTATTAAATTTGCCTTATCGAAAAGTGGTTCTTTGTACTGGCGATCTTGGTTTTTCTTCTGCAAAAACCTATGATTTGGAAGTATGGCTTCCAGGTCAAAATACCTATCGTGAAATCTCCTCCTGCTCTTGTTTTGAATCTTTTCAAGCGAGAAGGATGCAGCTTAGATGGAAAAATCCTGAGACAAATGAATCTGAGTTTTTGCATACATTAAATGGCTCAGGACTAGCAGTTGGCAGAACATTGGTCGCAGTCATTGAGAATTATCAAAATGCTGATGGAAGCATAACTATACCAAAAGTCCTACAGAGCTACATGGGCGGCCTAACTAAGATAAAATAACCCCTTTATTATTTTTTGGAGTGAAAGATGAATCTACCACCAGAAATTTTTCTGATTGCAATGTTTGTGCTGATGTACTTTTTATTAATCAGACCTCAACAAAAAAGAGCTAAAGACCATAAAAACTTATTAAAGGAATTAAAGAAGGGCGATGAAGTTGTCACCAATGGCGGCGTAATTGGAAAAATTACAGCTGTTGATGAATCCTTTGCAGAAATAGAGGTTTCTTCAGGCGTTGCAATGAAGGTTCAGAAGCAGGGAATCAATCAAAAAATGCCTAAGGGTAGTGTTAAGCCAATGACAAAATCTAGCTCTAAATCAAAAGCTAAATCAAAAGCAGCTGATAAAGAATAATAGGTAATAACTAAATATGAACCATTACGCAGCCTGGAAAAATATTTTAATAGTATTTTTCTTATTTATCTTAGGTCTTTATGCCTTGCCAAACCTTTATGGTTCAGATTTGGCTATCCAAATTTCTGGATCCGGAAACTATGATGTAAGCGAGAGAGACCTCGATAAAATAAATGACACTTTGTCAGATAATGGTGTCGACTTTAAATCGATTTCACTTGAAGATAAGAACGTACTAGTCAGGTTTAATGACTCACAATCACAATTATCTTCCAAAGCAATTTTGAAAGATTCGCTCACAAGAAATTATGTTGTTGCCTTAAATTTAGCGCCATCAATTCCCCAGTGGCTCTCAGGTATTGGTGGTAAAGCAATGTCTTTAGGGCTAGATCTTAGGGGAGGCGTTCATTTTTTACTTGAGGTTGACATGATTGCAGTCAACACAATGGCTGTAGATCGTTATTACAATGAACTGAGGGCCGCGCTAAGAAAAGATAAACTATATAAGAAAATCCGCAAAGAAGATAATTTGCTTTTTGTTTCATTCAAAAGTGAAGCGCTCAAAAATGAGGCAAAAAAGGTCATAAAAAAGGACTTACCTGACTTGGTTATTGCTGAAGGTAGCGAGCAAGAACTTGAAATAGGACTTGAAATTTCAGCTGCCGCTCAAGCAGATGCAAAAAATGGCGCATTGAAACAAAATATTACTACACTCAGAAATCGTGTAAATGAGTTGGGCGTTGCTGAGCCAATCATCCAGCAACAGGGAACAGAGAGAATCGTGGTTCAATTGCCAGGAGTTCAAGATACTGCAAGAGCAAAAGAGATTTTAGGCGCTGTAGCGACTATTGAGTTTAGGATGGTTGATGAAAAAAATGATGTCCAGACTGCAATTCAATCAGGAAAAACTCCTACTGGCTCAAAAATTTATAAGTTTAAAGATGGCAGGCCACTGCTTTTAAAGACTAATGTGATTACAACTGGTGAAAACATAGTTGATGCTTCTTCCAGTATGGATGAGAACAACCAGCCTAGTGTCAGCATTGTTCTTGATAGCTCTGGTGGTCGTTCTATGCTCGATACCACAAAAGAGTTCCTAGGCTATAGAATGGCGGTCGTCTTTATCGAAAACCAAGTTGAAACTGTGATGGAAAATGGCGTGGCTGTTAAGAAGCGTACTAAGACCCAGGACATTATTAATGCTGCAACGATTCAGGGTACGTTTTCTAATCGCTTCCAAATCACAGGTTTAGATAGTGCCAGAGAGGCAACAAACCTTGCTCTTCTTTTGAGAGCTGGATCTCTTTCAGCACCAGTTGAGATTATTGAAGAGCGAACAATTGGACCAAGTCTGGGTGCAGATAATATTCAAAAGGGACTCATTTCTGTTCTGGTTGGTTTTGCCTTGGTGCTTATCTTTATGGCATGGCGCTATCGCGTTTTTGGTTTGGTTGCAAATCTAGCCTTGACACTTAACTTAGTCACAATTATCTCTATTTTGTCATTAATTCAGGCGACACTGACTCTTCCAGGAATAGCAGGAATTGTTCTGACTGTTGGTATGGCGGTAGATGCAAACGTTTTGATCTTTGAGCGAATTAAAGAAGAGATTCGATCCAGTAAAAATATTCAAAAAGCAATCTCTTCAGGCTATGAAAAAGCATTACTTACGATTGCCGATGCAAACATCACAACGCTCATAGCGTCGATTGTCTTGTTTAGCTTTGGAACCGGTCCGATTAAGGGTTTTGCAGTCACTCTGACTATTGGAATCATTACATCAATGTTTACAGCCATTATCGTTTCTAGAGCAATTATCAATTTAATCTATGGCGGTAAGAAGGTTGAGGAGTTAGCAATATGAGTCTCAGGTCTTTGAATCTTCCAGTCATTGATTTTGTAGGTAAACGTAGGTTTGCACTTATTTTTTCTGCACTTTTATTGATAGTTTCTATAGCTTCTTTAGGGATGCAAGGATTAAAATTTGGTATCGACTTTACAGGCGGTACACTAATTGAGTTAGGTTATGAAAAAACTGCTGACCTAGAAAGCATAAGAACTAAACTTGCAGAAGCAGAATACAAAGGAGCCAACGTACAATATTTTGGTTCAGATACTGAGGTGCTAATTCAGTTAGAGCCACAAGCAACATCTAGTGCAAAGTTAAGCTCATCTATTATCAGGATGCTAGGTGAAGGTATCGATGTAAGGAGAGTCGAATTTGTTGGTCCAAAGGTAGGAGAAGAGCTGACTAATGATGGCGGGCTTGCGATGCTATATGCTCTTATAGGTATATTAATCTATGTTGCATTCAGATTCGAATATCGATTCGCCTTGGGTTCAATTGCAGCTATAGTTCATGATGTCATTATCACTCTCGGAGTTTTTTCGATTCTTCAGATTGAATTTGATTTGACAGTCCTAGCAGCTATCCTTGCAGTTATTGGTTATTCTTTGAATGACACGATTGTTGTCTTTGATA
>CAZESR010000058.1:0-6629 GCA_964515065.1 uncultured Piscirickettsiaceae bacterium | reverse complement strand
TACGATGAAATGCTTGAAGTTGCAAATGATATTGCCTCTGAGCACGTTCAGGTTATGACTGATCGTGACGACTGGTTTTTGGATAACATGCACTCTTATGGAGCTTTATTTTTAGGGCCTAGGACAAATGTATCTAATGGTGATAAAGTCATTGGAACGAATCACACTCTGCCAACCAAGAAAGCGGGCAGATATACGGGTGGCCTCTGGGTAGGGAAATATCTCAAAACCCACAGTTATCAAAAAATTACAACTGATGAAGCAGCTGTTAAGATTGGCAGATACTGCTCAAGACTCTGTATGCTTGAGTCTTTTGTTGGACATGCAGAACAGGCCAACATTAGAGTTAGACGTTACGGTGGTGAAGATGTGCCTTATGGTGAAGCAGCTCAATGAATCTAGATTTACACTCAACTAATAAAGCTCTTTTAGCTAAAGGGGTGCAATAGATGATTGATTTACCCAAGACACCTTCATTAAGACTTGATGGATTAAGGGCTTTGGTAACTGGTGCTTCATCAGGAATCGGTTTAGGATGCGCAGTCGCTCTAGCTGAAGCTGGAGCTCATGTTGTGTTAGCCTCAAGAAATATTAAGGCTTTAAGCGAAGTAGCTGAAGCAATAAAAGAAAAAGGCTTCAAGGCTGAAACTTTAGAGCTAGATATTTCTGACTTGTCTTCAATCGAAAATGTTGTTAAAGATCAAAAGCCTTTTGATGTTCTGGTAAATAGTGCTGGGCTTGGCCGACACTCACCTGCTATAGAAACGATGGTTGATGATTTTGATGAGGTGATGGATGTTAATCTTCGAGGTGCATACTTTTTGACGCAAACAGTGGCAAGAGCGCTAATAGAGGCAAATAAACCTGGCTCACTAATTAATATATCTTCTCAAATGGGACATGTCGGCGGAGTTGATCGGGCCGTCTATGCGGCCTCTAAACATGCTGTTGAAGGATTTACAAAAGCGATGGCCATTGAATGGGGAGAGCATCAAATTAGAGTGAACACAATTTGTCCAACATTTATTCGAACTCCTTTAACCCAGTCTACATTCGACAATCCTGATCGCAAAAAATGGATAGAAGGTAAGATTAAACTGGGTCGAGTTGGTGAGGTTGAGGATGTGATGGGTGCTGTCGTATTTTTAGCTTCGAATGCCTCTAGCATGATTACAGGTTCTGCTTTGATGATAGATGGAGGTTGGACTGCAGACTAATGGAAAGTAAAAAAGTCACATCATCAGAGGTTGCAAAATTAGCTGGAGTCAGTCAGTCTGCTGTTTCCCGTGTTTTTACCCCTGGAGCATCCTCTTCTAAAAAGACAAACGAGTTGGTGCGAAAGGCAGCGGCTGAACTTGGTTATAGGCCAAACGTTTTAGCTCGCTCATTAATTACAGGAAAATCTCGAATAATTGGTCTTGTTGTTGCCTATCTTGATAATTATTTTTATCCTGAAGCTTTAGAGCTACTTTCAAGTGCTCTTCAGAAGAAAGGATATCATGTGCTTGTATTTATGGCAGCTAAAACTGCAGGAAATATAGACGATATAGTTGATGAAATTTTGGATTACCAGGTTGATGGAATCATTGCTGCATCTGTAGCAATGTCTTCAGACTTAGCTTCGAGATGCGGGTCAGCTGGAGTGCCTGTAGTTTTATTCAATCGTACGCAAGACGACAAAAGATTATCAGCTGTCACTTCTGACAATATTCTAGGTGGAAAGAAAGTTGCTGAATTTTTAATTGCTGCTGGTCATAAGAAAATTGGCTACATTTCGGGTTGGGAAGGTGCGTCAACACAAAGAGATAGAGAGAAAGGCTTTGAAGAAGAGATGAGCAGGAATGGGTTGAGTGTATTTTCCAGAGAAGTGGGAAATTTTAATTCAGATGAAGCCAGGCAGGCAGCGAGAAGAATGTTTACAGCTGAAGAGACTCCAGATGCTGTTTTTGTGGCTAATGACGACATGGCTTTTGCAGTAATGGATGTCATTCGTTTTGAGCTAGGGCTGAAGATACCAGGGGATGTTTCCGTGGTTGGGTATGACGATGTTCCAGTAGCTTCATGGCCAGCATATAATTTAACAACCGTCCGTCAGCCAGCAAACCGTATGGTTGCTGAGACGGTATCAATTTTAATTGACTCTATTGAAAATAAATCTAATGAGCCAAGGCGCATCGCAATAGATGGTCCTTTAATAATTAGAGGCTCTGCAAGAATTTCAGACAAATAGGATTTAAAGCTTATGGAAGGATTTGATTCAAAATACGCTAATTTCCCAGATTGGATTAATGGAATTACTCATGAGATATGGGAAGAAAGGGGTATTGATAAACTGCTATATTTGTACTCAGATGATATTATTTTAAGGGCTCCATCATCTCTTATTGTTGGAAACAAAACAGTTATTGATGCTACCAAAGCAACTCTGTTTGAGTTTCCAGATCGAAAACTTCTAGGAGAGGATGTAATTTGGTCAGGAACCCCTGAATCAGGGATGTTATCTTCTCATCGAATTATTTCCACAGCCTCCCATTTGGGTGACGGGTCATTCGGAAAGGCAACTGGCCAAAAAGTTACCTTTAGAACAATTGCGGACTGTCATGCAATTAACAACCAAGTTAACGATGAGTGGCTGATTAGAGACCAGGGCGCAATTGTTCGTCAGCTAGGGATGAAGCCAGAGGATTTTGCTAGAGATCAAATAAATCAAGAGGGTGGTTTAGAGAAATGTCATCACCCATTTGATGACTCAATGGATCAAGTCGGACCTTATACTGGAAAGGGCAATAATAATGAGTGGGGAGAGAGGTATGTAGATATATTAAATCGAATTATGAGTGCTGATTCAACTGTATTTCGGGCAGAGTATGATCGAGGGTGTCATCTAGAGTATCCTGGTGGAGTGAGTGGACACTCCTATGATGATGCTGAAGAGTTTTGGACTGGCCTTCGTTCTTCTATGACAAGCGCAGTTTTTACTGTTGAGCATCAAATTGGACGAGAAGATTCACACCTCTCTCCAAGAGTTGCAGTTAGGTGGAATCTAAAAGGTAAGCATGATGGTTGGGGTATTTTTGGTGAACCCAGTGGGGCAGATTTGTATGTTATGGGAGTTTCACATGTAGAGTTTGGACCTTGGGGCTTAAGAAGAGAATATACTCTATTTGATGAAACAGCATTATGGAAACAAATAATCATTAAGAAAGGCTAAACAATGAATTTAAAAGAAATGGAGAAGTATATAGTTCGCTATGCTGATTTAAAGCCATGCAAAACAGCTTTTATCGATGCTCATACCCCTGGGTCAGACCAAAAAGATAACTTTACTATCATAGGGCCTGGTGTTTCTGAAAGTGCGAATCAGTTTGTGCACATATCTGAAACACCTGGCTTTAATATTGGGGCCGCAGGCCAGCCTCCAAAATGTTTTAATTCGCTGCATTATCATAATACAGCGGAAGTTTTTTTTGTATTAAAGGGACGCTGGCGATTCTTTTGGGGTCGCTATGGAGAGGCTGGTGAAGTTGTCTTAAATGAAGGAGATATTTTCAACATTCCAACTCGAGTATTTAGGGGTTTTGAGAATATTGGAGATGAATACGGGATGATTATGTCAGTTTTGGGAGGCGATGATTCTGGCGGTGGAGTAATTTGGGCGCCTCAAGTACTTGATGCAGCATCCAGCCATGGGCTCATTCTCAGTGAAACCGGACAATTATACGACACTAAAAAAGGAGAGACGTTGCCTCATGGTCAAAATCCAGTTTCTAAGCTGACTGATAAAGATCTATCAAAGATTCCAGAAGTGCCAGTTAATGGAATTGTTCGTGATTACGTTGCTCGATATTGGGATCTTATGGCTCTATCAAAAAGTGAGCCTTGCTTAGTTATTGGAGAAGACGGTCTTATCAAGGATAGACCTGGATTTGAAGTTGAGTTTATTGGTTCAAAATCTGTTGCAGATAAACCGTACAGTACTAATCGTTACGGGGTATTGATGCCTGTGAAGGGTGATTGGAAGTTAAGTTGGCAGGGACACGAAACTATACTTAATTCGGGAGATACTTGCTTACTTAAACCAGGCATTGAACACTCATTAATAGCTCTTGATGAATCTGAATCTAGCCTTTATCGCATAACAAGTACTGATGATTCTGCAGGCTTAACTTGGAAAGAATAGTGTTAATTTTAAGGAGATTAAATTGAATAGAATTCTAACGAGCCATGTTGGCTCATTGCCTAGAAGTCAAGAGGTTGTTGATTTTATTTTCGCTAGAGAAAATAATAAAAAATATGATGAAAATGATTTTGATGAGTGCATGAAAAAAAATGTTCTTAGCACAGTTCAAAAGCAAAAAGCTTCAGGAATAGACATTGTAAGTGATGGTGAAACCTCAAAAATATCATATGCGACTTATGTAAAAGATAGGTATTCAGGGTTTTCTGGAGATAGTCCACGAAATGCGCCAGAGGACTTGAAACTTTTTCCTGGATTTCTTCAAAGACTAGCAGATGAGGGAGGCACGCCTCAATATGCAAGGCCAATGTGTACTGGAGAAGTAAAATCAAAGGGGCAAGGAGAACTTCAAAAAGACATCTCCAATTTAAAAAATGCAATGAAAGCTAATGGCGTTGAGAGAGGTTTCATGAACGCAGCATCTCCAGGCGTCATTTCTTTGTTTTTACAGAATGATTTTTATGCTACTAGAGATGCTTACCTTGCAGCCCTTGCAGATGCTATGAGAGAGGAATATGAAACGATTGTGGCTTCAGGATTAGACTTGCAACTGGATTGTCCAGACCTAGCTCTCTCTCGACATATGCTATTTAGTGACTTATCGGATTTGGAGTTCATAAAGATTGCAGAGTCTCACATGGAGGCTTTAAATCATGCTCTAAAGAATGTCCCATCGGAAAAAGTAAGGATTCATATTTGTTGGGGTAACTATGAGGGTCCACATTGCTGTGATATTGACATGAATAAGGTTTTTGGAACTTTGATGAAAGCGAATGCTCAATACACATTATTCGAGACCTCAAATCCAAGACATGCTCACGAATGGACGGTTTTTCGTGATCGTAAGAGTGAAATACCCGATAACAAGATACTTGTTCCTGGGGTTGTTGATACGACGACTAACTTTATTGAACACCCAGAACTGGTTGCTGAGAGGATCAGTAAATTTGTAAACATTGTCGGAAAGGAAAGAGTTATAGCAGGCTCTGACTGTGGTTTTGGAACCTTTGCAGGATTTGGAGCTGTAGATCCTGATATTGCATTTGCTAAGCTAAAGTCACTATCTGAGGGCGCTATGCTTGCAAGTAATTAGTTGTGAAGAAACTAGTTATGGTTCCGGGAATGATGTGCGATGAAAGAATCTTTTCCCCACAAATAGAAGAACTGAGTAAGAACTTAGAGGTAACTATTGCAGATATTTCTAGTTTTTCATCAGTCAGGGAGCTAGCCTCAGATGTGTTAAAAAAAGCTCCAAAAAATTTTACACTTTTAGGTCATTCATTGGGCGGAATTGTTGCCATGGAGATATTTTCTCAAGAGCCAAATCGGATTGACAAACTAATTCTTATGGATACTAACCCGAAAGCTGAATTAGAGGAAGTTAAGTCTAAACGTGAGCCTCAAATTAGAGATGTTAGAGAGGGGAAGCTTCTTAACGTGATGCGTGATGAGATGAAACCAAACTATCTTGCTGAGAGTGAAAATCAAGAAAGTGTTTTAACTACTTGTATGGATATGGCTTTGTCTCTGGGGCCAGATGTTTTTATTAATCAATCAAGAGCACTTCAGACAAGAGCAGATCAACAAAGCAATATTCAATCAATTAATATCCCCGTATTGATTATGTGCGGCTTGGAGGATAAATTATGTACTGTGGAAAGGCATGAGATGATGCATAATATGATTAATAATTCAGAGTTGAAAATAATCAATAATGCGGGTCATATGCCAACATTGGAACAACCCAAAGAAACAACGGAGGTATTAAAAGAATGGCTGATGAACTAGATTCAGATTTACTTAAACTGCTTCAGTCGGTCGATACGCCAACTGTCTGTAATGCTATTGAGGTTGCACAAGGGAGGCGGGGTTTTTCACAATTTACAAGAGGCACTATGATATGTTCAGACCCAGAAAGCGGCGCTATGGTTGGTTTTGCAAAAACAGCAAAAATTGCAGCCTTAGAGCCTCCAAAAGAAAACAATGACATAATCAAAGAACGCAGAATGAATTACTATCGTTATATGTCAGAAATTGATGGTCCAGCTATAGTTGTCATTGAAGATGTGGATTATCCTGAGTGTATTGGCGCATATTGGGGCGAGATAAATACCAAGGTCCATAAAGGATTTGGACTTTCGGGAGTATTGACAAATGGCGTAGTTAGAGATCTCGGGGATCTTGCAGAAGACTTTCCGGTTGTCGCTGGTTCTATTGGCCCTAGCCATGGCTTTGTTCATGTTCGTGAGATAGATACGCCTGTTAGTGTCTTCGGTATTCAAGTTTTACCCGGAGATCTAGTGCATGCTGATCGTCATGGAGCTGTTGTAATTCCTAAAGAAGTAATACCTATTTTGAAGGACGCAATTCACAAGTTGTTTGCTTCAGAAAG
>CAZESR010000057.1:0-6666 GCA_964515065.1 uncultured Piscirickettsiaceae bacterium | reverse complement strand
TATCAATCCCTGAGTCAATGATGCCTTGACCGACTTCAGACTCATTTTCATACATCGATGCAGTGTCAACATGACGATACCCTACTTCTAGGGCTTTCCGAACCACCCTTCTACACTCTTGCCCTCTCATCTCCCAGGTGCCAAGACCGATGGAGGGTATCGATAAACCTGACTTTGTAAAAGATCTACTCATAGTGATTTACCTTATACGTTCCTCAGTTGTTTTATCAAAGAAGACTGTCTGAGATAAATTAAAGATTAGCTTAACTTTCTCACCAGCTGAGACTTTTGAGTTCCCGTTGAGTCGAGCAACAACCTGTTTTTCTCCCAATTCCAGAATTGCAAAGGTGTCAGAACCTGCCGGCTCAACAACATCAACAAGTAGCTCTTTTTCAACAACATCAGCATTTGAATTATTAGCTAATAATTCTAAATCCGTGATTGCTTCAGGACGTATACCGCAAACCACCAATTTATCAATATAACTCTCTAGACCTTTTACATCACTAACAGGCAATGAAACATTTTCACCACTGCTACTTTTCATTTGAAACTCTATATTATTACCAACTTTCTTAACTTGTCCCTCGATTAAGTTCATTGAAGGAGCTCCCATAAAATTCGCAACAAACATATTACTAGGATTATTATAAATTTCGTATGGAGAACCATACTGCTGGATACAACCATCCTTTAAGACAGCTATCTTAGTTGCCAAGGTCATAGCCTCAATTTGGTCATGGGTTACATAAATAATTGTGGAACCCAATCGTTGATGAAGTCTTTTAATTTCAGTCCTCATGTCGATACGTAATTTCGCATCAAGATTTGACAAAGGTTCATCAAACAAAAATACCTCTGGTTCACGTACAATCGCACGACCCATCGCCACACGCTGTCTCTGACCACCTGAAAGTTGACTAGGCTTTCGATCTAAAAGTTCACTAATTTGAAGAGTATCAGCTACTTTGTCGACGGCTTTACTTCTTTCATCTTTGTCTATACCCTGCATCTCCATACCAAAACTAATATTTTGAGAAACTGTCATATTGGGATAAAGTGCATAGGACTGAAAAACCATGGCAATGTTGCGCTTTGAGGGATGCAAACCTGCAACCGAATTATCCCCAATCATAATTTCACCACTTGTGATTTCTTCCAACCCAGCGATGGTATTCAGTAAGGTAGATTTTCCACAACCAGAAGGCCCTACCAAAACTAAAAATCCTCCATCTTCTATAGAGAGGTCAATTCCTTTCAGTACCTCTACAGCGCCAAAACTCTTATAAAGATCGCTAATCGTTAGTGAAGCCATATTTTTATCCTTAAATTAATAATTCCTAAAAAGATCATTTTTAACCCTTGACAGCACCTGCCATTAAACCACGAACAAAATATCGCCCTGAGACGATATATACAATAAGAGTTGGTAATGCTGCTAAGATTGCTCCTGCAAAATGAACATTATATTCCTTAACTCCTGTCGATGAATTGACAAGGTTGTTTAAAGCTATAGTCATTGGAATAGAATCAAAATCAGCGAACGAAGCACCAAATAAAAAGTCATTCCATATATTCGTAAATTGCCATATAACCGTTACCACTATGATCGGTCCTGAACTTGGTAACAACACACGCCAAAAAATCCGAAAAAAACCTGCTCCGTCAATTTGTGCAGCCTTAACAATTTCTGTTGGAAAGGCGGCATAATAATTTCTAAAAAAGAGTGTTGTAAAACCCAAACCGTATACCACATGAACCAAAATTAATCCCGATGTTGTTCCTGCTAAACCAAGCAGTCCAAGGATTTTTGCCATTGGAATTAAGACTACCTGAAAGGGAATAAAACATGCCAGCAATAGTAAACCAAATACCACTCCATGACCTCTGAATTGCCATTTAGTTAAAACATAACCATTTAAAGAACCTAATACTGTTGATATAAATACCGCAGGAACAACCATAAGAATCGAATTCCATAAATATGGTTTAAGACCACTAGGGTCTATTCCAATTTGTGCGCTAGACCAAGCCGACTTCCAAGGATCAAGTGTCCAAATGGATGGTAAATTTAACATACCACCTGAACGTATATCATCAAGATGCTTAAATGAATTAATCATCATCACATAGAGGGGCAATAAATAATAAATGACAAACACAAAGAGCACGATATAAATCAAAGTTCGCGACATTCTTGATTTGTTTATATTGCTCTCTTGTAAGGCATTTAATTTCACTTTTGATCCTCACTTCTGAGTTCGCTGTAGAGATAAGGAATAATGATTGAAAAAATCATTACCAGCATAATTATTGCTGATGTAGCACCTACACCCATCTGATTTCGTTCAAAGGTATACGAATACATAAATGTTGCGGGCAGTTCGGTCGCCCTTCCTGGACCGCCATGAGTTAAAGCAATTACTAAATCGTAGGCCTTTATTGACAGGTGGGCAAGAATTACAAAGGCTGATAGGAAGGCAGGACGAAGCATTGGGATAATGATTCGTTTGTAAATACGAAAGCCAGAAGCACCATCAATCTGGGCTGCCTTCATTATCTCCCCATCAATCCCTCTTAGCCCAGCCAAGAACATTGCCATTACAAAACCTGAGCTTTGCCATACCGCAGCGATTACTACTGTATATATTGCGTAACTACGATTTTTAATCCAATCAAATTTAAAGTCCTCCCATCCCCATAGATGGACAATATTTTCAATTCCAATACCTGGATCTAGGAACCATTTCCAAGCTGTACCTGTAACAATAAAAGATAAAGCCATAGGGTAAAGGAAGATTGGACGGATAATTCCCTCTGCTCTTATTTTCTGATCTAGCAATATAGCTAAAAGTAGACCAATTAAGGTGCTAATGACGATATATAAAAAACCAAAAATAAAAAGATTATTAACGGCAATTTTCCAATGCCTTAAACGAAATATCTTGAAATAGTTATCCCAGCCCATCCATTCATGAGTAGGAAGCATACGGGAATCAGTCATGGATAAATATCCAGTGTAGATAATAAATCCGTATACAAAAACTAGAATCAGAAAAAAGCTTGGTGCTAAAACAATTCTAGGGAGCCAAAGTTGAAGGTAATTTTTCATTTATTACAATTCTAATCAAAAAAATAGTTGGCGAACTATTAATTCGCCAACTATTAAAGGAGATAAACCCAATAAAATCTAAGAACGAAATTAGATTAAATTTAGTTTACTTTGCAGCTGCAACTGCAGCAACCATCTCTGCTGCTGCTTCTTCAGCTGAATACTCACCATTAAAGTGAGCAGTAACAACATCGTAGATCGCATTTTTGATTCCAGCAGGGACTGTATGTCCATGAGCCATAGAACCAAACAAGCTACCAGCAGCGTTTGCTGCGGCTAGATCTGCCATACCTTTCTTACCACAACCATCAAACATCATATCAGGAACGTCAGTACGCGCTGGTACTGAACCCTTCACAACATTAAAGGCTGATTGGAAGACTGGATTCATAACAGATGATGCCATAGCTTGCTGTGCATCAGAACTTCCAGAACCGCTAAACATAGCGAATTGGTCAGAGTTAAATGTTACTGAACCCTGAGTTCCTGGGAAACGGATACAAACGAAATCTGAACCAGGCTTCTGGCCAGCTTTCAAGAATTCACCTTTCGCCCAGTCGCCCATCATTTGCATACCAGCTTCGCCATTAATCACCATAGCTGATGCCAAGTTCCAATCACGACCTGAAAAGTTATCGTCAACGTAAGAACGTAGTGTTGCCATTCTATTGAATGCTTCAACCATCAACGCACCACCAAGAGCGTCTTCGTTTAAATCAATCAATGCTGATTTATAGAAGCCGTTTCCTAGACTAAGAGCAACGCCATCAAAAATAGTTGCTTCCTGCCATGCTTGTCCACCATGTGCGAGTGGAGTAATTCCATTCGCCTTCATTGCGTCAAGTACAGAAACCAGCTCTTCCCATGTGGTAGGAGCATTTCCACCTGCTGCATCTAATGCAGATTTGCTAATCCAAACCCAGTTAGTAGAGTGCACATTTACAGGGGAGGCAACCCAGTTACCATCGTACTTAGAGAAAGCTTGCAAGGCAGCAGGAACAACAGCGTCCCAGCCCTCTGCAGCGGCTACATCATTTAGATTAGCTAGAGCGCCTTGAGCTGCCCAATCCTGAATATCAAAACCAAGCATCTGGACTGCTGTCGGAGCATTGCCAGCTGTAACACGAGCTTTAAGCGTTGTCATGGCAGCGTCGCCACCACCACCAGCTATAGGCATGTCTTTCCAGCCAACACCTTTGCCAGCTAAGTCATCTTTTAATACACCAACTGCTGCAGCTTCACCACCTGAAGTCCACCAATGTAGAACCTCAACGTCGTCTGCTAAAACTTGAGTTGCACCAAAAGAAAGGACCAAGCATGCCGCTAAACATTTTGTAAATAGTTTTTTAACCATTTTTATCTCTCCATTATTAAAAATATATGCTCATCTCAATGCAATAAGCATTAAACGAACAAAGCTTACAAACCAAATAACTTTTTAGCGTTATTGGGGTTTGCTTGACTAAAAATATTATCTGAATTAATTACATTGTCAATGCCTAGACACACTTCGTCATGATTTGTAACACATTGAATTAAAAATAAAACTAAGAGCAATGTATATTTTGCCTTGGCCAGATATATGTAAAATTTATTTGATAATAATGAGAGTTATGTTGAAGATATTAAAAACAAAGAAAATCGATGTTCTTTATAAAATAACAATAGTTTCATATATAGTATTCTTCTTTCTTGTACTTATTATGAAATAAATTATGGAAAACACAATAAAACAAGATATTGCTAAAACCAAATCCTTTTTGTGCGGTCTTCAAGATGTCAAGAAAAGCTTTGAAATGGTTTCTTCGAATATAAAAAGGGAAGCTGAGCATATACAAAATATGCAGGCAAATAACATTCCCGTTATTCCAGAAATTAACTACAAATCTATTTTAAGTGGCAACGTGTCAAATTCTCAAATTGCTGAGATAAAGCGTCGAGGATCTTTAATTATTCGAGGTGTCTTTGACGAGCAATTAGCCAGAGATTGGAATGACGAAGTTGCTGAATATATTTTGCACAATGACTACCATACTAAATCAATTGAAAAAGCTGGTATGGATCAATATTTTTCTCAATTAAAGTCAGGTGAACCACAAATTTTTGGAATTTATTGGTCAAAGCCACAGATGCTTGCTAGGCAATCCGAATCAATGGCAAATACCAAGAAATTTTTAAATTCATTGTGGGATGTCTCAACGAGCACAGGCGATGAATTCGACCCTAATCAGGACTACATTTATGCCGATAGAATTCGACGCCGTGAACCTGGTGATGCAAGTTTAGGCCTATCACCTCATATAGATGGCGGCTCATTTGAGCGTTGGGTTGACCAAGGCTATCAAAAAGTATATAGCTCTGTATTTAATGGCGATTATTCATCTTATGACCCATGGAAAGCGGCTTATCGGACTCAGACAAATGAGTACAAGTCACCGGCTGTTTGTTCAATGTTCAGAACTTTCCAAGGCTGGACTGCGCTTACCTCTCAGGGACCTTTAGATGGCACCCTTTCAGTGATTCCTATCGCGAACTGCATGAGCTATATACTGCTTCGTGCATTACAGGATGATATCTCTCCAGACAATCTTTGCGATGCAGAGCCTGGTCGCCCTCTCAATATCTCTTCAAAGTATCACGAAGACCTTCTGGCTGGCTTGGTTTCTATTCCAGAAGTGAGTCCAGGTGATACTGTTTGGTGGCATCCAGACATCACTCATTCAGTAGCCGATAAGCATTCAGGCAAAGATTATTCAAATGTAATGTATATTGGCGCCTCACCAAAGTGTCAGAAAAATTTAAATTATGCTAAAAAGCAAACTCAAAAATTTCTCGCTGGAAAGAGTCCTCCTGACTTTGCAGCTGAAGACTACGAGGTTGACTTTAATGCTAGATTTACGGTTGAGGAGTTGAGCGATCTAGGGCGAACTCAAATGGCACTCTAGAAGAGTGGTGATGTTTAATTGGCGAATCGGCTGACAAGTCAATCAAGAAAGTGAACCAAGACAGATATTTAGCATTATCTTTTGTCTTAATACAGAAGGTGTAGGCACCAGTCATCAAATATATATCTTCTGAAAATCTCTTTTTTATAGTTTTATCATGGTCCAGCTCTACCGAAGCTTGGCCTTCTATAGTTTTAATAAAATAGTCTTTTATTTGTTCTCGAGTAGATAATGCTTTAGACAAAAATGTTGGCAATAAGATA
The DNA here is from genome assembly GCA_964515065.1 of uncultured Piscirickettsiaceae bacterium. GTDB lineage: Bacteria > Pseudomonadota > Gammaproteobacteria > PS1 > Pseudothioglobaceae > Pseudothioglobus. The sequence continues at coordinate 346 of CAZESR010000057.1, read as the reverse complement.
GCACTCTCGTGATACATGTCCAGAATGCATTCTAAATTACCACTATTGAAACACTCAATCCAAGTTTCAATAATATTTTCTGGACTTTGGTCTCGGCTACTCTTCATTTAAAATTCCACTTAGTTAATACAAATTTCGTAATTGGTTTTGCTTTTTCGGGATAAGTATCCCAGAATTTAATTCAGCTTTGTTTTTTTTGTATCCCTTGATATATCTGTAATAATATGATGACTATCATAATTATGAATAAGGTGAGACTAATAGGTCTCTCCCACATAAAAGAAAAAGACCCGTCATTAATCAACAAAGCTCGGCGTAAATTCTTCTCTAACATTCCACCTAAAAT
>CAZESR010000056.1:5667-6764 GCA_964515065.1 uncultured Piscirickettsiaceae bacterium | reverse complement strand
ATAGGCAAATGAGCAATCAAAATATTAGAATTAAATTAAAGGCATTTGATCATCGTTTAATCGATAAATCAGCCGTAGAGATTGTAGAGACAGCTAAGCGTACAGGCGCTAGTGTAAGGGGCCCTATCCCTTTGCCTACAAAGAAAGAACGCTTTACAGTGTTGACTTCTCCGCATGTAAATAAAGATGCTAGAGATCAATATGAGTTAAAAACTTATGTTAGGTTGATGGATGTTATTAGTCCAACTGATAAAACGGTAGATGCATTAATGAAGTTAGATCTTGCTGCCGGTGTAGATGTAAAAATCCAACTTAACTAAATAGAACAGAAAGGATTAAGAAAATGGCAATTGCATTAGTAGGACAAAAAATCGGAATGACTCGCTTGATGACAGATGATGGATCAGCTTCATCAGTCAGCGTTATTAAAATAGAGCCTAATCGTGTAGTGCAGACTAAAACTGTTGAAACAGATGGTTACAATGCAGTTCAAGTTACGACTGGTAAGAAAGTCAATAAAAAAGGTGAAGCTAAAATTGGTCGCGTTAGTAGTTCTCTGAAGGGTCATTATGCCAAAGCATCACAGGAGATAGGACTTGGCCTCTGGGAAATGAGAGTTAGCGAAAGTGAAGTTACTTCAATGCCAAATCTTGACATTTCATTTTTTGGTGCAGGGCATTATATTAATGTAACAGGCCAATCTAAAGGTAAAGGTTTCCAGGGTGGTGTAAAGCGTCATAACTTTAGTATGCAAGATGCTACTCATGGCAACTCTATTTCACACCGTGCAATTGGTTCAACTGGTCAGTGTCAAGAGCCTGGAAGAGTATTTAAAGGCAAGAAAATGCCTGGCCAAATGGGAAATGCACAAGTAACTGAAGAGTGTCTTGAAATTTTAAGAGTTGACAACGCTCGCAATCTATTATTAGTGAAGGGAGCTATTCCTGGGTCAAAAAATGGCTTTGTGAAAGTATTTTTGTCTGAAAAGAAAAATAATATTAATTCTAAGATTAGTAAAGAGCTTTCTGAGAAGCAAGCAGCAGATTTGGCAGAAGCTGAGGCGGCGGAAGCTGCAGCAGCAGCTCCAGTTGAAGAAG
>CAZESR010000056.1:0-5567 GCA_964515065.1 uncultured Piscirickettsiaceae bacterium | reverse complement strand
GATTTGGCAGAAGCTGAGGCGGCGGAAGCTGCAGCAGCAGCTCCAGTTGAAGAAGCAGCTCCAGTTGAAGAAGCTAAAGCTGAGGCAGCTGACGAAGTAGATGAAAGTAAAGATAAAGAACCTGAAGCTTAATAAATATATATAGGTCTAGTGATGAAAGTAAAAGTATTAAATTTAAAAACTAACAAATCTACTTCACAAGAAGTTTCTGAAGATATTTTTGGTCGTGACTACAATGAGTCACTAGTACACCAAATCACTACTGCATATATGGCGGCTGGGAGAAGTGGAACTAAAGCACAAAAAAATCGTTCAGCAGTTAGTGGTGGTGGCAAGAAGCCTTGGAAGCAAAAAGGTACCGGTCGCGCTAGAGCTGGAACGTCAAGAGGTCCTATCTGGAGGAGTGGAGGAGTGACATTTGCTGCACAGCCTCGTAATTACGCTCAAAAAGTAAACAAAAAAATGTACAAAGGCGCAATCAGTGTGATTCTTTCAGAATTACTTCGTAAAGATCGCTTAAAAGTTGTATCAGATTTAGAGATTAAAGAGCCTAAAACAAAAAATATCACCTCACTCATGAAATCATTAAATTTAAAAGATGCTCTTTTAATGACTGATGAGTTAGATGAGAATTTGTATTTATCTTCTCGTAATTTGTACCATGTTGGTGTTTGTGATACTCAAAGTATCGACCCGGTCAGTTTAATTGGTTATGAAAATGTAGTTCTTACAAAGGCTGCATTAAAGAAAGTAGAGGCAATGTTATGAATCAAGAAAAAGTATTGAGTGTCCTACTAGGGCCAATTGTTTCTGAGAAGACTACTTTGGCGACAGCCAATAATCAATATGTCTTTAAGGTTAGAACTGACAGCAACAAAAGAGAAATTAGTGCAGCGGTAGAAGAATTATTTGGCGTCACTGTTGAGGCTGTAACAACCTCTAACGTAAAAGGAAAAAAGAAAATTTACAGAGGAAAAGCTGGACAGCGTGTTAATTGGAAAAAAGCAGTCGTTAAAGTATCTGAAGGTCAGATGATTGACGCTACTGCATCATAGAGAATTTATTATGGCATCAGTAATTAAAAGAAAACCAACTTCACCAGGCAGACGTTTTGTTGTTAGTGTGGTTGATAATGATTTGCATAAAGGCAAGCCTTTTGCTGCATTAACAGAAAGTAAAAATAGAATCCATGGAAGAAATAACCGTGGAAAGATTACTGTTAGGCATAGAGGCGGAGGTCATAAGCAAAGATATCGTATTATTGATTTCAAGAGAAACAAAGATGATATTCAAGCGACTGTCGAGAGAATTGAATATGACCCAAATAGAAGTGCAAATATTGCCCTTGTTTTATATGCAGATGGCGAACGTCGCTATATTATTGCTCCTAAAGGCATTAAACCAGGTGACAAGATTATTTCTGGTAACTCTGTTGCAATTCAAAAAGGCAACTCGCTTCCTTTAAGTAATATTCCACTTGGTAGTGTTATTCATTGTGTTGAATTAAAACCAAAAAAAGGCGCTCAAATTGCGAGAAGTGCTGGAACTTCTGTTCAGTTAGTAGCCAAAGAAGGAAATTATGTGACGATTAGATTACGCTCTGGAGAAGTCAGAAAAGTTTTGGCTGAGTGTCGTGCAACTCTTGGCGAGGTCTCAAAATCAGAGCACAGTTTGAGGAAACTTGGTAAGGCGGGCGCTACTCGTTGGAGAGGTTTTAGGCCTACAGTCCGTGGTGTTGTTATGAACCCAGTTGATCACCCACATGGTGGTGGTGAAGGAAAGACTAGTGGTGGTAGACATCCTGTTTCACCTTGGGGTACACCGACTAAAGGCTACAAAACAAGAACTAATAAGCGTACTGATAAATTAATAGTACGTAGAAGAAAATAAAGGGTAATTATGGCAAGATCACTTAGAAAAGGTCCATTTGTAGACGAGCACTTAATTCAAAAGGTAATGAAGGCTCAAGATAGTAATGATAGAAAGCCCATTAAAACATGGTCACGTCGTTCGGTCATTGTTCCTGAAATGATTGGCCTTACAATTGCGGTTCATAATGGCCGTGTTCATGTTCCAGTTTCTATCAATGAGAATATGATTGGACATAAGTTGGGCGAATTTGCCGTAACAAGAACATTTAAAAGTCACTCAGGTGATCGTAAATAGTATTAGCAAAGGGTTTAGAAAATGAAAGAAGTTAAAGCAATTCATAAGTATGCAAAAATCTCCCCGTTTAAGGTGAGGTTAATTGCTGATCAAATAAGGAATAAGCCTGTAGAGGAGGCTTTGAATATTTTGACATTTAGCAATAAGAAAGCTGCAGTCTTAGTCAAAAAAGTTTTAAGTTCTGCAATTTCTAATGCTGAGCATAATGACGGTCTTGATATTGATGAGTTAAAAGTAAGTAGTGTCTTCGTAAATGAAGGCTCAACAATGAAACGAATTCGTCCTAGAGCTAAGGGAAGAGCTAATCGAATTCTTAAACGAACCAGCCACATTAGTGTAGGCGTAAGCGAGTAAATAATTATGGGTCAAAAAGTAAATCCAGTAGGTATTAGATTAGGAATTGTAAAGGATTGGGATTCCAAGTGGTATGCCAGCAGTAAAGACTATTCTGAGTATTTGTTATCTGATATCGCAGTAAGAGACTTCTTATTTAAAGAATTGACTTCAGCCTCAGTTAGTCGTATCTCGATTGAGAGGCTCTCTAATACTGCTAAGGTCATTATTCATACTGCAAGACCAGGAATCGTGATCGGTAAAAAAGGTGCTGACATTGAAAGGCTCAAGAATATTGTCTCGGAAAAGATGGGTGTTCCTGTCCACATAAGTATTGAAGAGGTTAAACAACCCGAGTTAGATGCGCGTTTAGTTGCCGAGAATATTGCCCAACAACTAGAAAAACGTGTGATGTATAGACGTGCTGTTAAAAGAGTTCTAGGTAATGCAACTAGATTAGGCGCACTTGGAATTAAAGTCATGGTAAGTGGTCGATTAAACGGTGCTGAAATTGCTCGCTCAGAATGGTACCGTGAAGGCAGAGTCCCTCTCCATACCTTTAGAGCTGATGTTGATTACAGCAGTTTTAGAGCTAACACTCAGTATGGTGTTATAGGTATTAAAGTATGGATTTTTAAAGGTGAGATTCTCGATCATAATAAAGGCACTATTGAAGAAGTTTCAAAGCGCGGTGCTACTAAACAAATAGGCAAGAAGTAAAGGAAAAAGCAATGTTGCAACCTAAACGTACAAAATATAGAAAGATTATGAAAAGCCGCAATCGCGGTTTAGCTGCTGGTCATAACGTCAGCTTTGGTGAAATTGGACTGCAAGCTTCTGGCAGGTGTCGAATGACTGCAAGGCAAATTGAGGCAGCAAGACGAGCAATGACAAGACATGTAAAGCGTCAAGGAAAGATATGGATTCGTGTCTTCCCAGACAAGCCTATTACTAAGAAGCCACTTGAGGTTCGAATGGGTAAAGGTAAAGGTAGTGTTGAGTATTGGGTTGCGCAAATTAAGCCAGGGCAAATGTTATTTGAAATGCAAGGTGTTGATGAAGTTGTTGCTAGAGAGGCCTTTGAGCTTGCTGCAGCAAAACTGCCAGTTAAAACAACAGTAATTAAACGGACAATAATGTAATGGATGTTAAAGAATTAAGAGATCAGGATGTGACTCAGTTAAATGAGCAGCTTATTACTTTGCTTAAAGAGCAATTTGAGCTGCGTATGCAAAAAAGTACATCTCAATTGACTGACTTATCAAAGCTTGGCAAAACAAAAAAAGCGATTGCCCAAATTAAAACAATTATTAACGAGAAAAGCTCATGAGTGAAAGTAATGCGGTAGAAAGAGTCCTTACAGGTAAAGTTGTGAGCAATAGTCGCGACAAAACAATTGCTGTTTTAGTAGAGCGTAAGGTGCGTCATCCAATTTATAAAAAGTACATTAAGCGAAGCACAAAAGTTCATGCGCATGATGAAAAAAATGAGTGTGGTCTTGGTGATGTTGTAAGAGTTTCTGAATCAAAGCCATTTTCTAAAACAAAGAACTGGGCATTGGTAGAAGTTGTTGAAAAATCTGTGAGTATTGATTAGATAGTCGCTTTAAAGAGAGAAAGAATATGATTCAAATGCAAACAAAATTAAATATAGCTGATAACAGTGGCGGTGTTAGAGCTATGTGTATTAAAGTGCTTGGTGGCTCAAAACGACGCTATGCAAACATCGGCGATGTTATCAAAGTGAGCATCAAAGAAGCCTCACCTCGCGGCAAAGTAAAAAAAGGTGATGTTTATGATGCGGTGGTTGTTCGAACTGCTCAAGGTGTTCGTCGTAAAGACGGTTCTCGTATTCGCTTTGATACTAATGCAGTCGTTCTTCTTAATCCAAAATTAGAGCCTATCGGTACTCGTATCTTTGGACCGGTTACTCGTGAATTAAGGGGCGCTCAATTTATGAAAATTGTTTCACTTGCACCAGAGGTTTTGTAATGATGAAAATTAAACAAAATGATGAAGTAATTGTCATTGCTGGAAAAGATAAAGGTTCTGTTGGTACTGTAACTAAAGTGCTTGGAGCAAAGGTGATTGTCGAAGGTTATAACTTGGCAAAAAAACACATTCGTCCTAATCCTCAAGAAGGTATTCAAGGTGGAATTGAAGAAAAAGAAATGCCAATGAGTATTTCAAATGTTGCAATCTACAACCCTACAACTAAAAAGGCTGATCGTATTGGTGTTAGGGTTAATGATGAAGGAGTTAAAGAAAGATTTTTTAAATCAAACGGTGAAACCGTAATTTGATGTAACGAATAAGTAGGTGACAAGTGGCTAGATTACAAGAACAATATAAAAATGAAATTATTCCAAAGCTCCAGAAGGAGCTAGGTGTTTCTAATTCAATGTCTGTACCCAAGATTGAAAAAATAACAATCAATATGGGTCTTGGCAAAGCCTTAGGAGATAAAAAGGTATTAGAAAGCGCTCTAGAGGAGTTGGGTTTAATTTCTTCTCAAAAGCCTGTAACTTGCTTAGCCAGAAAATCTGTTGCTAGCTTCAAGTTAAGAGAAGGAAATGCCATTGGTTGTAAAGTGACTCTAAGAAAAGAAAGAATGTATGAGTTTCTCGATCGACTAGTTAATGTTGCCATTCCACGTATAAGGGATTTCCGTGGATTAAATGACAAATCATTTGATGGCCGAGGCAATTACAACATGGGAATAACAGAGCAAATCGTTTTCCCAGAAATTGAGTTTGAAAAGGTAACTAGTGTGCGAGGAATGGATATAGCTATTACCACGAATGCACAGAATGATGAAGATGCTAAGAAACTATTAGCGATGTTTAATTTCCCATTTAAAGGAGGAAATAATGGCTAAAAAGTCTATGATACATAGAGATATAAAGCGAGCTAAGTTAGTCGAAAAATATAAAGAGAAGCGCCTTGAATTGAAAAAGATCATCAAGAGTGTTCATACTTCTGATGAGGATCGTTTTCAGGCGGTGATTAAACTACAGTCACTTCCTAGAGATGCTTCGCCTGTCCGCCAACGTAATCGTTGTGGACTCT
>CAZESR010000055.1:0-6876 GCA_964515065.1 uncultured Piscirickettsiaceae bacterium | reverse complement strand
GCATCCAAATTCTTGATTACATTGAGAGCAATTTTTAGCAGTCATATTCAGTCGAGACTAAATTTTCATCACTATTTTAGATCAATAAAATAGTAATGCACATGCAATCAAATATATTTATTGAAAGACTAATTCACACCAGTTCTTAAATAAAGTATGTGATGCCCTCTTGTTCTCCATTAGATTGCTTTCAAACTCTTGCTCAAAAGTATCCACACCTTCTTTACCAAGAAGATCCTCAATTGCTGATGGAACTCCAGGGATTTGCATCCAACCTTCCAAGGTATGGCTACAAGCTTCTGGATGAAATTGACACGAAAATGCATTTTTTGAGATTTGCATGACATGGTTCACACATCGATCTGATGAGGCCAGTATTATTGCCCCTTTAGGCGGACGAGTCACCTCAACTAAATGAACATTAACCCACTTATCTGAGACTTTAAAATCTCTTAAAAAAGGATGATTTAATCCTTCCTTAGTAGGCTTGATTTCAAACAAACCAACCTCATGATTTTCAGTTTTCTCAGCTCTGCCACCCAAAGCCTCAGCAACAAGTTGATGACCTAGACATATTCCAAGAAAAGGCATTTTTAAATGTTGAACTGCTTCTAGAATTGCTTTTTTTTCATCGATAAGCCATGGATATTTATCCTCCTCCCAGACATTCATCGAGCCACCCATAACCCAAAGACCATCATAGTTTTTGAGGTCTGGAATTTGCTCGCCCGCATGAAGATCAACCTCATGGAATGAAATATTCTGGCACTCCGCAAAATCTCTGAAAATTCCAGGATTTTGTGAGGCCATGTGTTTAAAAACAAGGATATTCTTTTTCAAATTAAATCTTATTCAATTAATTAAGTAATATTGTAGATTATGAAAAATACAAACTTCTATTAAAATTTTATTAATGTGATTTAAATAAATTCAATTTAAAAATCATACTTGTAGGATATTTTGGCTTGCTTTAACGCATTCGATGAGTCAATGTTATAACCCAACTTAAGATCTTTGTAATTAAGACCGACATAACTTGATTTTGCAATCTTAGTATCTTTTATGTGATTTTGATTAGTAGTTAATATATGTTTTAATGAAAATCCAAATCGATCATCAAAATCCTTGCGGTAGGATAAGCCGTAGGCCATTTCCCTGTCACTTGTATTCAAATTAATGATTTTATTTCTGTAGGATATAGTTCCATCCGATTCAGCTAAGTTTGCTATTCTCAGTAACATTTCTCCATCATTTATTCTATTTGGCTGACTAATAGATATTGAAAATTGATCATCTCCTAAAATATCTTTTTGACTTGCTATTAATGCCAAACTAGATGATTTAACCTCACTAGCTGAATCGATAAAACTTGAGTCAGGTTGAGTCATATTTGTATTAGCTAAAGTGGCTAAACCAGTCAAAGTCAGATTGTCATTAATATGACTTTGAGCCTTAAACGCAGTAAAAACTGTACTAGTCTTCGCACCAACTGTTGAAAATGCATCTCTTCCTTTAAGCCCCAGTAAGTTATCTTTCTCTAGAGTAATACCAGTCATTAATGTGAAGTTTGTATCTTCAGGCTTACCATGCTCTAAAGAAGCAATAATTGATTGTCCTTTACCAATTGAACTATTCCCATCATAACCATTATTGATGGGATTAGATACACCAAGCAAAAAACGTGAATTCTCAAGCTCAAATTTCGCATTAAGCCCCAAACCGTCAATATTTTCAGCAAGATAAGGCGTTTCAAAATCAGACAAATCGACCGTTGGTTCTGAACCCTTTCCAAAAAAACTTTGAACTGGTAGCGTATTATTCCCAAGCGTTAAACTTGTCTCTAAATTATGGCTATGAAGTAATGGTGATAGATTTTTAATAAGTTCTTTATTTAATGAGTGACTCTCTCTATTAGTTATCGATTTTTCAAGTTTTATTAACTCTTTTGATAAGTTTATTGGCGCTTCGAAGCTATATGAGTTACCTACCCTTGAAGACATGTCAAATTTAAATCCTCCATTTAAATCATCATAGGCGTATCCAATTTCGCCAATCAAACCCATTGAAATTGCATCACCAAATGAAGCGGATGGTGTGATGTATGATGAGCCAAGTGTTGAAGATTCACTTGATTGAATTGAGTTGCCAGTATATATTGACATTGAGGCAGGGTTTCCATCAGAAGTAATTGGGCTCAAAGCCGCATAGAAATCAGGAACTCCATGACCCCAAGTGGAGTGATAGCCATGCTTGACACTGTTCCCATGTGTTGTGAAAGTTGTATTACCTTCAGGCGTAAACCAAACATTATTGGCTGAAGCCAAAATTCTATCTACTAGTTGTTCAGGCGTATGATTAGGAAAAGCTTGGGCCATTAATGCTACACCTCCAGAGACCATTGGGGCAGTCCAAGATGATCCATAAGAGATTGTTTCAGCATCTGAGTCATATTGACTAGTTCCACTATCTACATATGTAGCAGCGTTCACATCATAACCATCAATTGACAAGCAATACTCTGCAGTTGAGCCGCATTTATTTCCCTTTAGCGTAAATTCTGATGAAGTTGCATTAGATAAATCTGAGTCGCCAGTATATTGAACAACATTGACTACTATCCATGCCTCTCCAAGGTCAGAAAATAACTCTGGTAAAGCTGCCATCGCGCTAGCATCTGACTCGCCAACATCATTCCCTGCTGACCAAACAACAACACCAGAGGATTCAAAATTATTTAACGCTGTAACATAAGTATTCGAGTCTGTTAAATCCTGACCTGAGGATGTGCCATGCATTAAAACTGCTAAACCTTGAGCATTCGTTAAACTGTTGCTAGATATATACGACTCAAGTTCAGAGATGTTGTAACTAGTGCCGCCTGAAGTATATCCCCAACTCTGGTTTGAAGCTATTGCCCCTGCTGCTCTAGCAGCATCCAGGTCGCTTGCATAGTCATCCCCCTCATTATCACCCTCATATTTTCTAATGCTAGATAAAACTAGATCTGCATCTGGGGCCACTCCACTTCTGGCGCTCACGTCTCCTGCAGCAAACATTGCTACCCCTTGGCAATGATTATTGCTAGATGTTGCTGAGTCAAAGGTACTCTCACCAGTACCACCATCATCTAAGTTTGTTATTGTTTTATTATCATAAACATCGTGATTAACATCACAATAGAAATCTGCTATGTGTATTGTTTCTCCAACACCTGTCAAGTAAGTGCCGTCTTTGGAAAAAGATTGAGCCTTATGAACACCCATTTGCTCATAAGGATGAGTTTCTCCGCCAGCTTCTATTGCTGTCCATGTAGATCTATTTTTAATAGTATCTTGATAGGTGGAATCGCCTTCCGTAAATGAGGTACTTTTGGCTAGAGCATAATCAGTAGCTGAAGTGCTAACAACATTAGAGCTAGTTCCACTAGAGCCACTACCTCCAATACATCCTATCAAGGATAGTGACATTACTACAATAATTAGATTTTTAAGATTCACTTATTAACCAATTAAAGTTTGGGGTTCAATATACCTTATTAGAGTAATATATTCAGATCATTATTAAATCTAATGAAATACTAATTTTCATTAAATGACATTGAAAAACAGAGAACTAAACATATATCATTGTGATAAATTTTTTTCGGACTAATAACAATGGCATTAAGATCAATCGAGGCAATACTTCCTCCAGATAATCTACATTTTGTTGGAGATGGTTTTAGAGTTTATGGAATTTTAGGCAGAAAAGAGCCACTAACCATGAAGCGAATGAGTCCATTTCTTTTAATGGATTACGCTCCAGTTCACTATTTTCCACCAAACAATGGCACACCAAGAGGTGTTGGTTCTCACCCTCATAGAGGTATCGAAACTGTCACCATTGCTTATAAAGGAAAAGTTGAGCATAACGATAGCACTGGCGCTGGTGGTGTTATTGAGGAAGGGGGTGTTCAATGGATGACCTCTGGTAAAGGAATACTTCACAAAGAATATCACGAAAAAAATTTTAGTAAGAAAGGTGGTGATATGCAAATGGTTCAACTTTGGGTTAACCTGCCTGCAAAAGACAAGATGACTGAGCCAAAATACCAAAATATTGAAAATAAGGATTTAGCTAAAGTGGATCTTGGAAGTGGTATTGGATCGATTGATATTATTGCTGGAGAATTCGAGAATAACAAAGGCCCTGCCTCTTCTTTCACCCCATTAAGCTTATTTAATGTGAAGCTCAATAAGGGTAAAGGAACTAGCTTAAGTTTCAACGAAAGTCATAATACTGGGCTTTTAGTTATCAAGGGCAATGTTACCATCAACAATAAAGAGAGAGCTCCGACGAATCACTTTGTACTTTTTGAAAACAAAGGCAAAGAGTTTACAATCAAAGCCGAAGATGAAGCAGAAATACTGATCCTAAGTGGCGAACCTATTGATGAACCGATTGCTTCCTATGGCCCATTTGTAATGAATACAAATGACGAAATTAGGCAGACCATTGAAGACTTTAATAATGGTAAATTTGGCTACCTAGATTAACTTTTCAAGTTATTTTCTACAGACGCTTCAAGCTTTGGATACCTTATACCTAGGGTAACTCCCCGTGCTATTGAAAAAATAATGAGTGAGGCCCACAATCCATGGTTTTCATATTTCGGTAATAGCAATACAAGCATTAACAAATAAACGCAGAAAGAAAGAAACATCATATTTCGCATATCAGCAGTTCTAGTAGCTCCAATAAAAATACCATCAAGCATCCATGCAGCTGCACCGACTAGAGGTGCTAATACCATCCAAGGCAAATATTCACGACCAACTATCCTTACATCAGGAGCGGTGGTCATGAGATCAATAATATTGCTTCCAAATACTGCAAAAACAATTGCCATTAAAACAACAGATCCAAAGCCCCATTGACTTGTCATAATGGCAGACTTTCGAAACATTAATCTGTTTCTAGCTCCAAGCGCCTGACCCACGAGTGCCTCCGCAGCAAAGGCAAAACCATCCATAGCATAAGCTGTTATATTTAAAAACTGAATAAGTACCTGATTCGCTGCTAAAGTTGCATCATCGAAACTCGAACCTAGAAATAAAAAGCTGACAAAGGCAATCTCTAGAAGTACTGATCGAATAAGAATATCACTATTAACTCTGGCCATCTTAATGAGTCTAGCTCTGTCAAATATTTGATCCCATTTTTTCCAGTAACCATCTTTGAAGCCATCTCTAGAAAGCCATAATCCAAACAATAGTCCAATCCACTCTGCAACAATTGTTGCAAATGCCACCCCTTCAACTCCCCATCCAAAATTTAGAACGAACACGAAATCTAAAATAATATTAATGGTGTTTACAAGCAACATAAGGACTAGCACAGCTCGTGTCCTCTCTTTTGCAATAAGCCAACCCGTAATTCCAAAGATAGCTATTGCAGCAGGAGCACTATAGACCCTTATCTTTAAATAGTCTTGAGCTAATGATTCCACCTCAAAGGATGCTGGTGCTAAACCAAGAGCAGCGCTAAATAAAGGAATTTGGGTAATTATTAGAACTAATCCAGCAGTAAGTCCAATCAGGATTCCTCTAATTAAAAGAGCAGAGGTTTCTGACTTATCATTTGAACCAATTGCTTGCGCAGTCAGCCCAGTAGTTCCCATTCTCAAGAAACCAAAGAGCCAATAAATGGCTGAAATAATTATAGCACCGATACCTACTGCTCCAATTGGAGCTGCAAGGCCCATCTGCCCAACAACCGCAGTATCAACAGCACCCAAAATGGGAATAGTCGCATTAGCTAGAACAATTGGAATCGCTACGCTAAGTACTCTTTTATGAGTAAGCGGTGTTGAACTGAGATTCATATTAGATTAATCTAGATTTAACTAGAAAGGGTGCGATTAAATAGTTTGAATCGCCAATAAAGTATAAATGCCAATATAGCATAGAGTAATTTTGCAAAAGTATATACTCCTGGAAAACTTACAAACTTAGAAAGCCAGCCATAGCCCCTAGTATTTTTCCAAACATAAATGAAAGCATCCACACCCTTAATTTCACTTCCATCTGGAAACTCTACATAAAGGGCCTTGAGGTATTTATCACCCATTTGACTACAGTTTTCATATTGAAGCTGAGATCGTTTTTTGTAGTGTTTGATTTCGAAGTTACAAATACTGCACTCTTCATTAAATAAAACCTTTCCTTCTGACTGATTTTTCATAATCGGCTATTATAATCAAATCATAGATTTTTGAAGAAAATCTATTTGAACCCTTCGACAACTTGCCAAGAGCTTACTTCTTCTAGTTTAACTGTCTTATCTAAGCAACCATTTATTAACAAACTTAATGCAATTAGAATAAAAATTTTAGAAAAACTAGTATATCTGTCCAAAGCATTTTTCATACCATCCTATTATATATTATTGGGAATCACACTTATTATCCTGGTAAATTTGTAATAAATACCATTTTGAACTATAATTCATCTTTTTCTTTTTATTAATTATTGATGGATTTTCATAGCCAAAAAGACCTCTTTAATACCCATAGGCATCAAGCAATTCGTAACCTATTCATTGAAAAAAGAAAACTCTTAGGTTTATCTCAAAATCAACTTGCAACTGCAATGCAAACTGACGTTTCGGCTGTTGCTGCAGTGGAAAATAATACTGGGGATATGTCATTTTCTGAGATTCAACTATTTAGTGATGCTCTGAAAGTTTCAATAAAAGAGCTTGAAAATCTATTGAAATAAAAATCTAAAGGCAAAAGGCTTGCCTACATTCTACCTAAATACCAGTCATCGAATTAATTTGATGTATTAAGGTATAGTTTCATTATTAAAAAACTAAGACCTTCAATTGATAAAACCA
>CAZESR010000054.1:0-7046 GCA_964515065.1 uncultured Piscirickettsiaceae bacterium | reverse complement strand
ACCGTGCTTGATGAATAAGTTCTGCACAGGTAATTGTTCGATCAGGTTCCACTACCGCTAGGGATTTGGGGTCTCGGTTTTGCAGTCGAGACCACTCTTCAGCCGCATAGTCTATGTCTAACTGATGTGGCTTTGTATTGTTTTTATTAGTCATGATTTACTCCTAGATTTGCTTTAATTTATCGACCAACGTAGCGACCTCATCATCAGATAGGCCATCAAACCATGTTTCATCGATTTGTAGGCGATCCACATAGCCTCCGAAACGTTTTTTCAAGGCTTTAGGCAATTCTTCAGGCCTAGCGACAACAGCATAAGCTTGTAACATTTCGTCGGAAACCAGGTTTCCCATCTCTTCCCACTTATGTTCTCTTGCCATGTTAATGAAATCAGAAAGGTTGACGTCCCATCCATGCAATTCAAGCATTTTCTCATATTCGGGTGTAGACGCATAAAGTGCTACTCTTTGTTTAAGGTCTTTTCGAACTCTTTCCAATCCTTCCTCTGTGTTTGCGCAACCAATAAAGCCGTAGCTCCCTAAATCTAGGTCGGCTAATGTGCGACCCGCTTTTTCGGCACCAATTTTTAGATTGGGCAGCATCACTTGTTCGAACCACTTGTCGGTAATAGGGTCACCGGGCAAGTGTCCATCTGCCAGTTCTCCACAGAGTTGACACATAAGCTTGTTGATTGCTGCCAAATAGACTGGGGGTCGCTTCACGTCTAATGGTCCTGGATTATAATAAGGAATCATCAGGTCATGCTTGTAATATTCACCTTGATAGTTAAGGCGAGTACCATCTTGCCAACAATCCCAAATAGCATGAAGTGCATTAATATAGTCACGCATACGTTTAACTGGAGGTAAGTGTTCCATTCCAAAACGACGGGTTAAATGAGCTTTTATTTGCGTACCAATACCCAGTTGGAAACGTCCTTTAGACAGAGACTGTATAGCCCAAGCGTCGTAAGCCGTAGCCATTGGACTCCGGGGAAAGGCCACAAAGACACCTGTTAGAAGATTAATGTTCTTAGTGGTCATTGCGCCTGCTACAGCTGATAAAGTGGGTGGTACGGTTAACTCCAATAAAGTGGTACCGTCGTACCCTAACTTTTCTGCTCGCTCAATAGCAGTTGGCATTTCTTCAAGTTTTTTTGGTCGAACCATTGAATATACGCGCACGATTCATCCTCCTTTGGGTGTATTTTTATAGTGCTTATCGATAAAATCTGCTGAATATTTTCCACTCTTATAATCTATTTTTAACGCTGCAGATGTCCTTCTCGCTGGTGGGCCATAACCCCCGGCCCCAGGTGTTTCAACAACTATTCGTGTGTCCACAGGAACCGCAACCCGTTTTGGCTTATCGTCCAGACGACGCTCGCCCTCAGCATCGCGGATAAGAAATTGTCCGGGCGCGCCCTCTTTTCCACCAAATAAACCCCATGGCTTATAACGAAACCGTTCTCCGGCACCGTTAAAGCTACACTTGTGGTCAACCGGCGTAAGCACTCTTCGAATACCCAAGCCTCCTCGGTACTTTCCAGCACCACCAGAGTTGCCGACTAAGCTATATTCTTCTACACGCAATGGATACTCCTGTTCAATGGCTTCCACAGGCAAATTTGAAGTGTTTGTGATGCCAACTTGCACTCCATCTTTACCGTCTTTAGAAGCTCTTGCACCCATGCCGCCACCCAAGGTTTCTAGGTATACGTAAGGTTTGTTGCTGCGTGGGTCTATGCCGGAAAATACAGCGGTTGTGTTAGCACCATTGGCTGCAGCAATCACTTTGTCTGGGAGTGCTTTAGAAAGTGCGCCTAAGACAATGTCAATTACCCGTTGGCAAGTGTGGGCCCTTGCTGCTACTGGAGCAGGGTAGACCGAGTTTAAGATAGTTCCAGGTTCAACACTGATATCGACCACATCTAATACGCCCTGATTACTGGGTACGTCGGAATCGAGTACGGCTATTAAGGCATAACAAACACTCGCCTGAACAGCATTCATAGTGGTGTTTATATTGCCACGAACTTGTTCTCTGGTTCCCTCAAAGTCGAGATGAATCTGGTCGTCATTTACAGTCAACTTGAGGCACAATGGAATATCAAAAGTGTTGATGCCATCGCCATCCATAAAATCACTGAATTCGTAACTGCCGTCAGGAATAGCTTTAATAGCAGCGCGCATACGTATGGATGTGCGACTTATAATATTATCAAAGGCAGTTAGTACAGTACTAAGTCCATGTGACTCTATAACCTCTGCAAAGCGCCTAGAACCCAGTTTGCAGGATGCAATTTGAGCGTTGTGGTCACCCCGACGCTCTTCCTCTACACGAACATTAAGTAGTAATAAATCCATAATATCAGTTTGGAGTTCACCGCGATTAAATAACTTGATCGCTGGTATTCTCAAACCTTCTTGGTATATCTCTGACATACCGCCAGCCATCGATCCATGGACCATGCCACCGACATCGGCGTGATGGGCAATATTGCATACAAAGCCTACTAACTCGCCGTATGCAAATAACGGCATGGCGTAATTGATGTCTGGCAAATGAGAGCCGCCTGCAATATGCGGGTCGTTGCCAATGAATATATCACCTTCATTAATGTCGTTCCCATATTTTTCCAGTACACACATTGCTAGCCCGCCCATCGAGGCAATATGGATTGGCAATGTTAGAACAGCTTGAACAACCAATCTGCCCCGTTTATCTAGAATAGCTATGGAGTGGTCTCTGCGCTCTTTTATGTTAGTAGAATATGCTGAGCGCATTAGTGCAATAAAACATTCGTCAGCAATGGATCGAAGCCCATTAGCAATGATTTCAAGTCGAATAGGATCTAATTGGTTGGCTGAGTTATTCATGCTGAAAGCTCCGTATTAATGGTTACAATTAAATGTCCGTCCGGTGTTACTTCGGCAATGTCATTTGGGTAAATGGGTATCGTAGTGTCTAGTTGTTCTATAATCGCAGGCCCATAAATCTGCTGTCCACTTAGTAATTTACCTCGATCGTATAAGTTCGCGGTAACTGAGTGCTCATCATCAAAGAAGACGGGCTGCTGTGCCCTGGCTATAGGCGCAGGAGGGGTATTAGATTCTGTACTGCGATTTTCAAATAAATGTAAACGCGCACTAGCTGATAGGCGTGAGTTGACTATTTCGATAGGAGCTTCAGTACTGGCATAGCCATAGGCGAGTTCATGCACTTCACAAAACTTAGCATGTAAGGACTGCATGCTGGGGAGATCTGATTCTACGAGTTGAGCACCACTGGCAACGGCAACAGTCAATTCGAAATTCTGGCCTACATATCTTGCATCTACAACTAGCTCAACTCGACGACCGTCTGTGGGAGCATTTTCAGTCTCAAACCATGACTGGGCTTTAGTATTAAGCTCTTGTAATAAACTAGTCAAGATAGAGGAGTTACTTGGGTCTAATTTAAAACGCGTGCTCGAGACAAAGTCTTCTTTTAAATCTGATACCAATAACCCCTGCGCACACACTATGCCTGGTGCTGCAGGTATCACCATTTCTTTCATGCCAAGTGCCACGGCGACATCACGGGCTTGTAAAGGTCCCGCACCACCAAAAGGCATTAAAACAAAGTCTCTTGGATCGTGCCCACGCTCAACAGATATGATGCGAATAGTACGCACCATATTGGCGACAACAATACCTAATACGCCGTGTGCTATTTTCTCAACGCTAAATTTTAACTGATCAGCTAGCGGTTGATAAGCGGCGCGGGATAAGTCTAAGTCAAGCCCCATATCACCGTCTAAAAGCCCTCGAGTGGATAAGCGGCCTAATATTAGATTAGCGTCGGTAACTGTCGGTTTATCACCCCCTGCACTATAGCAGGCGGGACCAGGGACGGCACCAGCACTAATAGGGCCAACTTTAAGCAGACCGTCCCGATCAAACCAGGCGATAGAGCCACCACCTGCGCCAACTGTTTCAACATCGACACACGGCATGCGGATGGGGAAGCCTACCACGTCTCTGTTGAAAGCAAGATCGACTTTAAAATCACGTATCAAGGCAACGTCGGCACTGGTACCACCCATATCCAAGGTAATAATGTTTCGCCTATTGGTTTGGCTTGCAACATGTCCAGCTCCCACTGCGCCGGCGGCTGGGCCAGAAAGGGCAGTTCGTATTGGGAGCTCTCTAGAGCGTTTGGGCGACATTAAGCCTCCACTTGACTGATTAATACCCAAGCTAGCGCTAGGAGCAACAGCATCTACTCCTTGTTCTAATGTATGAATATAGCGATTTAATACAGGTTGTAAGTAGGCATTTAAAACAGTGGTAGAGAGTCGCTCGTATTCGCGGAATTCTGGTTGCACTTCTGAAGATAATGAAATGGCTATATGAGGGGCTCTGGCACGCAATGCAGATGCAAATTTTTGCTCATGTATAGGATTTCGAAAGCCAAACAAAAATCCTACTGCACAAGCTTCAGATTTAGACTCTATGACTTCGTCAACTGCGGCAGCTATCTCTACTGAAGTGGGTTCATTAACAATTTCGCCTAAGGCATCGATACGCTCATTGAGTTCGATACGATGCTCTCTATCCACCAGTGGGGCAGGTTGGTCAATTTGCAAATCGTACATATGGGGTCTGGTTTGGCGCCCAATTTCTAACAAATCCCGAAATCCTTTTGTTGTTACTAAAGCGACACGGCTACCAGTACGTTGAATCAGAGCGTTGGTGCCTACAGTTGTACCATGGGACAGCCGTTCGATTTCTTGCATGGGTATATTGTGCTTTTTACACAGCGCATCTAGGCCATTTAAAATGGCGTCAGCTGGGTTCGCAGGTGTTGATGAAGTTTTACCTACATGTATGGCACCAGATGCACTATTAACAGCGTAGAAATCTGTAAATGTACCACCTACATCAACTCCAATTATCCATCCCATAACCTACCTCTTTTATGACTTCCTAAAAAAAACAAAGCCAGATATTTATTACTATAATTTCGAACATATTCAGTAATCAGTTACACTACAAGCCAGAGTGAGGATTACAAAACTAATAATAAGTAGTATACACCCTATTATGATAAAAAGAAAACCAAATTGCTTCATTTACGTTAAAATAGCAGATAAATTCAGTTAACATCCCCGTACCTTAAAAAAGACAATTTTTGTTGAAATTGTGATGATAGAGGTTCAAGGAATAAGCTAAATAATATGATTAATAAAACGAATCCTAGAGATTTTAATGAGTTATGGGATCGCCCAGGCCATTTGATTCGTCGTTTACACCAAATACATGTAGCCTTGTTTTTGGAAGAGTGCGAGGAATTTAATCTAACCCCTGTGCAGTTTGGTGTTCTAACGATTTTGTATGATCGAGCGGTTCTAGATCAGGTGACCATCGCTAACCAATTGGGAGTGGATCGCAACACTACAGCTGATGTGATTCGGCGTTTAGAACGTCGTGGGTTGCTTGTACGTTCTATAAGTTTAGAGGATAAGCGAGCAAAACTGGCGTGTATTAAAACTGAAGGGCGAGAGCTTGTTGATGCAGCTAAACCCCGTATGATTCGTGCACAGGAGCGCCTAGTAAGTGCCATAGACAATGATGAATTGAGTGCCGTCATGGAGATCATGGGTAAACTTGTACTCAGTAACAACGAAGGCAGCCGTACGCGTTTGAAGTTGAGAAGCGAGCTAACTGAGGCGCAGAAGAAAGAAAGTCTTGGTTACTTTGGCAGTGAGAAAAAATAGCAAAGTCTAAATTTCGTTTGATGTGCGAGGAAGGGTTTATTAATAAAGAGTTGAGTAATAGAGGGGATTTGCTCGTCAAGTTGCCGACAGAATTGTGTTTACGACGGATGGAGAGATTGTTGAACAAAATACTCCAGAAGAATTCTTTAATGACCCTCAACAAGATCGAACTAAAGTTTTTCTAGACCAGATCCTTAAATAACAAGCTATTTATTTTTAAAGTAGGTTCTAAAAACTTCAATCACAAAACTAATATCTTTCTCATTTATTCCTAAATGACACACAAAGCGCCCTTTATCAAGACTTGAAATTACAATCTGATGATCTAAAAGGAAATTTGTTAAGGACTCTCGATGATCTTTTGGGCAATTAATAAAAACCATATTAGTTTGACTCTCGCCATACTCAACCTTTAACTCTGCTATTTTTGATAGGCCAGTAGCCAGAAGTTTCGCATTATCATGATCCTGCTTAAGTCTTTCAATATTATTCTTAAGGGCATACATTCCACAAGAAGCTATAACACCAACTTGTCTTAAACCACCTCCTAACATCTTGCGTAATCTTAAAGCTTTACTAATGACAGTTTTATTGCTTACTAAAAGAGAGCCGACTGGTGCTCCTAAACCTTTAGATAAACAGATAGAGACACTATCAAAACTATCTACTAAAGCACTCAATGATAAACCTGAATGGATATGAGCATTAAATAAACGAGCTCCATCCAAATGAACTTTTAGACCTCGCCTATGAGCCTCAAGTGCAAGCGTTTCAAGTTCATCCTGAGGTTGCACTTTTCCAGAAAAAGTGTTCTCTAAACAAAGCAGCTTGGTTACTGCATAATGCGGATCATCATCCTTTATTTGACTGAGCATATCGTTTAAATTCATACTTCCAGATTCAGATATATCAATAGGACAAATTCCAACTCCGCCTAAAACAGAAGCGCCTCGAGCCTCATAGAGATTGGTATGGTAACCGCGACCAATCAATACCTCATCACCCCTCTGGCAATGGGCAAGAATAGCTGTTAAATTACTCTGAGTCCCGCTAGGAAAAAATAAGCTCGCCTCTTTACCTAAAAGCTTAGCTGCAAATTCTTGAAGTTCAATTACTTCTGTATCTTCTTCATATACATCATCTCCAAGCTTTGCTTTTTCAACACATTGAAGCATTTCTTTAGATGGCAAAGAAACAGTATCACTTCGAAAATCAATTGGGTTTTCAAGTTCACGTATTTCAGGATTATTAGTGTTTCTTTTATATTGGTTGATATCCAATTACTT
>CAZESR010000053.1:0-7263 GCA_964515065.1 uncultured Piscirickettsiaceae bacterium | reverse complement strand
CTGGAGGCAGAGTTGACTGCACAAGCAATGATGGCTGAAATTTTAGAGGAGATGGAAAGACAAGCCGCACTTGAGGCATTCATGAAGAAATTAGAAGAGGAAAAAGCTGCTGCAGCGAAATCAACTGCTGCCTATCTGGCAAAAGTAGCTTATGAAAAAAGGGTTACAAAAATTATGGATGACCTGCTTGAGCAACTAGATGAGTTTAATTTGTCTGGAGAGTATAAGTCGACCATTTCAGATGAGCTGATTAAGGAAGCAACTGCCAAACTAGAAGATGAAGAATTCGTTGGAACGATTTCTGGTGAAATCGTAACTGAGGCTATTCATGACTACTGTAAGGTTAATTTAGGTTTGTCAGAGAGCAATATTGAGCTATTCAAAAAAGCTTTGGCAGGGGGTTATTTAGGTAATGTTGGCCCGCAAGTACCTAACGGAACAGAATTCACAGCGAATAGGTGGCAAAAGTATATTGATTGTGTGGGCTCAAAAAGATAAGATATCTTTAAATCTCAAGTAGTGAGTTTTCTTTATCGCTTAAAGACTTGTCAATCGAGGCAATATGCTGGTCAGTGATTTTTTGAATGTTGTCTTCGGCCTTTCTGGCCTCATCTTCAGAAATTTCTTTTTCTTTAAGTAGTTCTCTAAAGTCAGATATTGCATCTCTACGAATGTTTCTGATTGCCACTCTTGCATTCTCTGCTTCATCACGTACAACTCGAACTAATTCTCTTCTTCGGTCCTCTGTGAGTGGTGGAAGTGGAATTCGCATGACCTGACCCTGGGTGTTAGGATTGAGACCTAAATCAGAAGTCAAAATAGCTTTTTCGATGGGCCCAACCATGTCCTTTTCCCATGGCGATACCTTTAATGTTCTTGCATCTTCAGCGGTAATATTGGAGACTTGTGAGAGTGGAACCATCGTCCCATAATACTCTACGGTTACCTGTTCAAGAAGAGACGGATGCGCTCTACCAGCACGAATTTTGCTGAAGTCGTTTTCTAAGGAAGAAAGTGATTTATCCATTCGGCTATTTGCATCACTATGAATTTCATTAATCATCGTTATTCTCCATTTTGACTGACAGTTGTCCCAATTGCATGACCTTTAATTATGTTTGCAAGTGAGTAATTATCCTCTAACATACTAAAAACACAAATTTTGATATTGTTGTCCCTGCAAAGTGCAAAGGCAGAAGTATCCATTACCTTGATATTTTGCTCAATAGCTGAATCAAAAGTTAATGAGTCGAATTTGATAGCTGATGGGTCTTCCATGGGATCACTTGAATAAATGCCATCAACTTTTGTTGCCTTGAAGACAATATCTGCACCAATCTCTATAGCTCTTAGCGCTGCTGCTGTATCCGTTGTAAAGCATGGACTGCCGGTACCTGCAGAAAAAATAACGACCTTACCCTTTGACAACTCACTTTTTGCCTTGGTATGGTTGAATGGTTCACATACTCCTCCACCAATTGAAAAGCCTGACATGACCATCGAGGGAATTTTGTTTCTTTCAAAGGCATCAGATAGAGCCAAGGCATTCATAACGGTTGCTAACATACCAATATGATCTCCAGTGATTTTATTCATTCCTTCCGCAGACAGACTAGCGCCTCTGTATAAATTTCCACCTCCGACTACGATTGCAATTTCTACGCCTAGATCAAGCGCTGATTGAACAATACTTACGACCTTTTTTAGCATTTCAGAGTCTATATTTTGGTTACCACTTGATAGAGCTTCGCCGCTCAATTTTAGTAAGATTCGTCGATAGGAAACCATAGGCTAGGAATTCAATACAAAATTGTGATTTTACACAAGGGATGAGTATAATGAACCCTTTGTCCGACATAAAATACGGAGTGTATGGATTCGATTAGTATCCGTGGAGCAAAAGTCCATAATCTAAAAAATATCGATGTTAGTCTCCCAAGAAATAAACTCGTTGTTATAACTGGGCTTTCTGGATCAGGCAAATCCTCATTGGCATTTGACACTATTTATGCTGAAGGCCAAAGAAGGTATGTCGAGTCCCTATCAGCATACGCGAGACAGTTTTTGTCTTTAATGGAGAAGCCAGATGTTGATCATATTGAAGGCCTCTCTCCTGCAATTTCAATAGAGCAAAAGGCCACATCACATAACCCACGATCTACAGTTGGAACCATTACAGAGATTTATGATTATCTGAGACTTCTTTTTGCAAGAGTTGGCTCACCAAGATGCCCCGACCATGGAGTTGATCTTCAGGCTCAAACAATTTCGCAAATGGT
Source organism: uncultured Piscirickettsiaceae bacterium (assembly GCA_964515065.1). Lineage (GTDB taxonomy): Bacteria > Pseudomonadota > Gammaproteobacteria > PS1 > Pseudothioglobaceae > Pseudothioglobus. The sequence continues at coordinate 4,984 of CAZESR010000053.1, read as the reverse complement.
AGACTCAATTCTAGGACTCCCAGAAGATTCTAAGATAATGATTTTGGCTCCAATCGTAAGAAATAGAAAAGGGAGCCATCAAAAACTTCTTAAAGAACTATCTCATGAAGGATTCTTGCGGGCCCGCATTGATGGAGGAGTGCAATTCCTTGAGGAAGTTGAGGAGCTAGATGGAAATAAAAACCATACCATTGAAATAGTGGTAGACCGTCTTAAAGTAAGGCAAGATATATCATCAAGATTATCTGAGTCGCTGGAGACAGCTCTAAATATGAGTTCTGGCATAGTCATTGCGAGTCCAATGGATTCAGATACTGAATTGAAAGAGTTGACTTTTTCCGCTAAGTTTTCCTGTGTTCATTGTGGTTACTCCTTGAACGAGTTAGAGCCTAGACTGTTTTCATTTAATAACCCGGTAGGAGCTTGTGAGGCATGTGATGGTTTAGGTGTTAAAGACGTTTTTGATGAGGAAAGGGTTGTTGCTAATCCTGAGTTAAGTCTTGAAGATGGAGCCGTATATGGTTGGAGTAAAAATAATGCATATTTTTATCAAATGCTTACTCTTGTTGGAAATTTTTATAACTTTAGTGTATCGACTCCATTTAATGAGCTTTCTGATGAGCATAAAAAAATTATTCTTTATGGAAGTGGAGATCAATCAATTGACTTTTCAAAAATAAAAGGCAGAAGAGGCTGGTCAAGTAGAAAAAAACCTTTCGAAGGAATTATTCCCAGGATGATGCGTCGGTATGCTGAAAGTGATATTCGTTCAGTAAGAGAGGATCTCTCGAGGTATGTCATTAGTAAACCATGTGCTAGCTGTCATGGAGATCGATTAAATGCTGCTGCTAGAAATGTATTTATTGATGATAACAATATATCTGATCTAACAAAATTAACAATTGATCAGGTATACGAATTTTTTGAAGCGTTAGAGCTTGATGGCCAACGAGGTGAGATTGCTAGCAAGATCTTAAATGAAATTTCCCAACGACTTCATTTTTTAATCAATGTTGGCTTGGACTATTTAAATCTTGAGAGAAAAGCCAATTCTTTATCAGGTGGTGAAGCTCAAAGAATTAGACTGGCTTCGCAGATTGGAGCAGGCTTGATTGGTGTTCTCTATGTTCTTGATGAGCCTTCGATTGGTCTTCATCAAAGGGACAATCAAAAGCTACTGGATACATTAACTTACCTTAGAGATTTGGGCAACACGGTAATTGTGGTTGAACATGATGAAGACGCAATAAGGCAAGCAGACTATGTCATTGATATTGGGCCAGGAGCGGGTATTCATGGCGGTGAAATTGTGGCAACAGGATCGCCAGATGAGGTTATTGCCAATAAACGCTCACTGACTGGTGACTACTTAAGTGGCCGACTAGAGATCAGCACACCAAAGAAGAGAAAAAACTCAGGTGAATGGCTAGAAATTACAGGCGCTAGTGGAAATAATTTAAAGAATGTTGATTTAAGAATACCTATTGGAGTATTGACCTGTATTACTGGCGTTTCAGGTTCAGGAAAATCTACTTTGATTAACAATACTTTGTATGAATTAGCTGCACAAACCTTAAACGGTGCTCAAACAGATATTGCTCCCTTCCGAGAGGTTAAAGGAATGGATCAATTTGATAAGGTTGTCAATATAAACCAGAGTCCTATCGGAAGAACGCCTAGATCTAATCCAGCAACGTATACTGGCGTTTTTACTTTGATTCGTGATCTATTCGCACTTACACTGGAGTCAAGATCTAGGGGTTATAAGTCTGGTCGCTTTAGTTTTAACGTCAAGGGCGGCAGATGTGAGGCCTGTAAGGGAGATGGCTTAATTAAGGTTGAGATGCATTTTCTTCCTGATGTCTATGTTTCATGCGACGTATGTAGTGGGCATCGATACAATAGAGAAACCTTAGAGATTAAATATAAAGGAAAGTCAATAGCTGAGGTTTTAGAAATGACTGTTGAGGATGCATTAGATTTCTTTAAACCAATACCAAAGATTAATCAAAAAATACAAACTCTTATGGATGTTGGACTTTCTTATATTACACTGGGTCAAAATGCAACCACTCTCTCTGGAGGTGAGGCGCAACGGATTAAACTGGCTAAAGAATTGTCAAAGTCTGATACTGGTCAAACCCTGTATATCCTAGATGAGCCTACGAGTGGGCTTCATTTTCATGATATCAAGCAGCTACTATCAGTCATTTTTAGACTCAGGGATCGTGATAATACAATCGTCATTATTGAACACAATCTCGATGTTATCAAAACTGCTGATTGGATTGTAGATTTAGGTCCAGAGGGTGGTAATAAGGGTGGAGAAATTATTGCTTGCGGAACGCCTGAGGAAGTGGTTATGAATAAAAATTCCTTCACCGGGCGGTTTCTTAAGAATCATCTATAGTCCTAGCCGCTGAATTCTATTAGAAGCATTGTGAATTCAGTTTTGCCGTTAACCTTGCGGATCTTAATGGGTTGATAATTATTATCTGAAGATAAATTGAGTGTCAGCTCTAACTCATCACAAATCACTCTTGAAGTATTTATTTCGCTTCCATTAATCTCGATATTTTCTTTACCATCCACTCTAAATTTTAAATATTTGACCCCATCTTGATCGACAACTTGATAAGTAAATTCGCTTTGATCTGGCTTTTTAAGCATGTCATTTGATAGGGCTAGGTATACACTCAGCGGGTCAACAAGAAGACCTGGTTTTATTTCCCATTCTTCTCCAGTACTAGAGATTGCGTAATTTTTATCAGTAGCTATATTGATTTCGTAATTCTTCTTTATTTCATTTTTAATTTTTTCGATGACACTAAAGTAATTATTTATAACCTGTCCGTCAACTTCATTTCCTGTACTTTTTTCAGATCTAGAGTAGTCATATAGCGCTTTCCATAATGATTCAGTTTTGGCTTGAGTAGTGAATGTAAACTGATCTTCATTGACGTTAAGATTTAGGATGGCTGTTCCTATTTTTAAGTTACCCATTTTTGTATCCGCATACAGTTCATAGCTACCAATATATGGGGTGAGTGCAAGTGAATTTGTAAAAATAAGACTACAAAATAAGAAAACAATTTTCTTCATAAAGTTTTTCCATCAAGAGTTGCAGTATTTTCATTAAGGAGTTGCAGTCTATTTTGAGTATACCAATGAATAACTTTTGGGTAAAGAATATGCTCTTTTTCAAGAACTTTTTTAGCTAGAGTTGATTCGGTTTCATTCTTATCTATATTGACAATTTCTTGGCTAATTATTGGGCCTCCATCTAGTTTTTCTGTAACAAAATGAACGCTTGCTCCATGTTGTTTTTCAGCAGCATTGATTGCCTTTTGATGGGTATTAAGTCCAGGATACTTGGGTAGAAGCGAAGGATGAATATTTAGGATTTTTCCAGAAAAATGATGAATAAATAATGGTGAAAGGATTTTCATATATCCAGCAAGAATAATCAGTTCTACACCAAGTTTGTCGATTATTGTTATGAGTTCATTATCAAAAGCATCTCTACTATTAAATTTTATTGGATTTACAAAGTGCGTATTAATATTCGCTGATTCTGCTCGCTTAAGGCCAAAAGCTCTCTCATTATTGCTAATAACAGCAGAAATTTGAAGGTCAATTCTATCTGAATGGTCAATAATCGATTGTAAATTAGAGCCGTTTCCTGAAATTAATATAACGGCTTTCATAATTACTCAATAATCACTTGCTCACCATTTGACTTTATAACTTCACCAATAAGCCAGGCATTTTCACCGCATTCATTTAAATGATTAATTGTTCCATTAGATGATTCCTTCGAAATAATGACTATCATTCCAACACCGCAGTTAAGAACTCTAAACATTTCAGAGGTTTTAATATTTCCTTTATCCTGAAGCCACTGAAAGATTTCTGGCTGATTCCATGAATTTGAATCCAGTCTTGCAGCAAGATGTTTAGGTAAAACTCTGGGTATGTTTTCAAGAAGCCCTCCTCCAGTAATATGGGAAATAGCATGGACTGGCAGGGTGCTTGTTAAAGATAAGATAGATTTAACATAAATTTTAGTAGGCTCAATTAGCGCATTAAGTTGCTCTGTTGTGGGTGTTGAGCTCTCTAGGACCTTTCGAATTAATGAGTATCCATTGGAGTGGGGTCCAGATGAGCCTAGCGCAACAATATGATCACCTTCATTGACTTTAGAGCCATCAATAACTTGATCTTTCTCAACTATGCCTACGCAGAAACCCGCCAAATCATACTCTTCGCCATTATACATACCAGGCATTTCAGCTGTTTCGCCGCCAATTAATGAGCAACCAGATTGCCTGCAACCCTCTCCAATTCCTTCAATAACAGAAGTCGCAGTGTCTGGATTTAATGATCCTGTTGCGAAGTAATCAAGAAAGAATAGAGGTTCAGCGCCTTGGACTATTAGGTCATTTACGCACATTGCCACTAGATCGATCCCTATTGTGTCATGCTTATTGAGCATTTCTGCAACCTTGAGCTTGGTGCCAACACCGTCAGTCCCTGAAATAAGTACTGGGTTCTTGTATTTATCTAAAGGGATTTCAAACATTGCACCAAAGCCACCAAGACCAGCCAAAACTTCTGGTCTAATCGTAGATTTAGCGATTGGCTTGATTTTCTCAATCAGTTGATTTCCTTTAGTAATATCAACCCCTGAGTCCTTATAAGTCAATGACGACATATTGTTTTCCGTATAATTAAGGTCTTAAAAAATGGATTATATAGAGCAAAAAAAATGAGCTATTCAATGCTTCCTAATGCGCTTTCAATAATACGCATTATTTTAACAGTTCCAATAGTTATAGCGTTACTAAAAGAGCAGTATCTTCTGACATTGCTGTTATTTCTTATAGCGGGCATATCTGATGCTTTAGACGGATGGATTGCTAAACAGTTTTCTCTACAGTCAAGACTAGGCTCTATTTTGGATCCAGTTGCGGATAAGGTTTTG
>CAZESR010000052.1:0-7326 GCA_964515065.1 uncultured Piscirickettsiaceae bacterium | reverse complement strand
ATTAAAGTAATCAACTAGCTCGTCTACTGCTAAAGTCTTAACAAGACATGTAAACATTTGTTGTTTAGCAAGTATGTCTGCCATGTCAAATGTACCAACCCCATCCATATTAGATGCCATAATGGGCACACCTCGATAATGTCGATAATCATCAAGTGTGTCACCTTTATAATTGCGAAATTTAAAGCCTCTTTCTAAGTCAACTTCTTTACGTGAGCCTAATGTGCTTCGTTTTGGTCTAATTAGCACATTGTTATAATCCAACTTTATATCTTCTTCAATTCTCATTTCTCAATTCCTAATGGTTTATAAACTTTCTGAATACTCTGTTACTATTGTTATACCCTTAATTTCTCTCCTCTCTATAATAAGGTCGCCCAATTGCAGCCGGCATATTTTTTAAGAACTTTTCATTTGCGTTAAAGGTTGGTGTTAAAAGCACTAGTAATGTAAGTAAATATGGAAGACTAGAGAGAAAAGTAGGAGAAATAGGCCAGTTCATTGCTTGCGCAGCGAAACCTAAAGCTGTTACTAATCCAAATAATATGGATCCGAATACAACTTTGACAGGATTACATCGAGCAAAAATTACTACAGCTATTGCAATCCAACCTCTACCACCGGTGATTCCTTCAGACCAAGTAGGGATAAATATTAGGGTTAGATATGCTCCTGCTAAAGCCGTTAATAGTCCACCAAGGCTTACATATATCATTCGAATAGTCATTACAGATACTCCCGCAGATTCTGCTGAAGCAGGGTTTTCTCCAACTGAACGTATATTTAATCCATGTCGAGTGTGAAAAAATAAGAAATATATTACTAAAGGAAGAAAAAAATAAGCTAAGTAAACTGGGAGAGAGTGACTAAATAAAATTGAGCCTAAGACTGGAATCTCACTCAAAAAAGGGATTGGGATTAACTCAAATTCAGCAGTTACGGGTCGACCCGCTACAGAATTACCAATCGATGCGGAAAAACCCAGCCCTATGAACGTCAAAGATAATCCACATAAAATTTGATTTGCCCTAATGACAACAGTAGTAAATGCAAATAATATGCCAAGTGCTAGTCCAACTAGTCCAGCTGCCATAAAACTTAACCAAACGTTGTCTGTAGCAAATGAAGTTAAAACAGCAATAACTGCTCCCATTGAAATTAATCCCTCCAGACCTAAATTCATTACTCCAACACGCTCAGATAAAGTTTCTCCTAAGGCTGCAAGAACTAGAACCCCGCCTGCTATAATTGTAGTTGTTAGAATACTTATAAGAATATCAGTCATTATTTTTCTCTTTTATAAGATTAATATTTTGTGAAACGTAAACTAGCTTATATCTAACCAACACTTCAGAGCACGTAACTGCAAGCAATATTAGTCCGGTTAAAAAAAGTACAGAATTTACAGATAAACCTACAGATTGAAGAACAATGCCACTGTTTAAAACAAGAGCGATGAATACGCTTCCAATTAAGATTCCTAATGGAGAGCCTCTTGATAAGACTGCTACTATAATTCCAAAAATACCAAATTGATTTGATATACCATCTTGAAGACGATGTATATTGCCTGTAATTTCAACCATTCCAGAAAGCCCAGCTATTCCCCCTGAAATAAGCATAATTAATATAATTCGCTTACTGGCACTTACTCCTATATAAGGGCCTACTTTAGAGTTAGCCCCAATCATTTCTGTTTCATAAGAAAATTGAGTATAAAAAGAAACGATAGCATAGATACCAAGAATTATTAAAGCAAAAAAGAAGCCAATATGTAAAGCTCCAAACCATTCAGGCAAACTGTAAGAGATGCGGGCCGATGAAGCCATTACGCCTGCTCCAGTTTTATCTCTGAGAGGCCCTATTGCCAAATAATTGACAAGTAGAATTGCAATAAAATTTAACATTAAAGTAGAGATAATTTCGCTAATATTTGCATAAGCTTTAGCAAGTGCAGGCAGTAAAGCCCATAAGGCTCCTCCTATAATTCCAACAATAACTAATATAATCAATATTAAAAAGTTTGGCCCCTCAATGTTTAGACCTACTAAAGTTACTGCAATAGTTCCAAGATAGAACTGGCCTTCAATGCCAATATTCCATAAACCCATTCGAAAAGCAGTAGCTGCTGCTACTGCAGTAATTAGGATTGGTGTTAATAATATTCCTAATTGCTCCAGGCCAAAAAAAGATCCTAATGTGGAATTTAACGCCTTTGCTCCAAGCAAAAGTGGGTTCAAACCGGATAATTTAATTACAATAGAGCTAACAAAAAGAGCAAAAAGAATTGCTAAAAGTTGAGCAAAAAATATAGTTTTTTTCGACACAACAAGTTTAGTTTGTACTTTCCAATTGTCCTTGTTTAACTTATCTAGCATTTTTAACACTACCACCCATTAAAAGACCAATCTGACTCAACTCAGCTTTATCAGCTTCAAATGTGTCCATTAGACTTCCTTGAAAAATAACCGCAACACGATCAGACAAAGAAAATATTTCATCAAGCTCTTCAGATATCAGTAATATGCCTACACCTTTATTACGAAGATCTATTAAGATTTTTCTAATGTCCTCCATAGCCGCAATATCTAGTCCCCGAGTTGGATACGCTACTATCAGAAAATGTTTAGCAATTCTAACCTCTCTATGAAGAATTAATCTCTGTTGATTTCCTCCAGAAAGATTAGCCACTGGAATATTAATATCCTTACTATCTACCTTTGCTGTTTTGATCAATTTATTAGTAAAGTTTTTTGCTTTTATAGGATAGAAAAGTCCATTCTTTCCAAGAGGTTCAGAATTATATTCTCTTAGTGAGGCATTTAAATAAATTGGTTTCGAAGAAGCTAAGCTAGAACCAATTCTATCCTCAGGAATAAAACCTAAGCCTTGCTTTAAATAAAATTTTGAAGATTTATTTGTCAGGTCAACCCCATTTATTTTAATTGAGCCTGAAATAGTTTTACGAATGCCACTCAAAACTTCTGATAATTCACGTTGTCCATTTCCTGTTACGCCAGCTATTCCTAAAATTTCTCCTGCTTTTACTTTAAATGAAATATTATTAAGTACTGTCATACCTTTATCGTTATTTGCACAAATGTTTCTAACTTCAGCAACTATTTTCGGTTGATGAAAAACAGACTTCTTGTACTTCTTGGATACTACAGTTCGACCAATCATTAGTTTTCCTAAGCTTTCTTCGTCACATTCTGTTGTATTCATTGTTACAACTTTTTTTCCTTTGCGTAGGACAGAAATAATATCAGTATGAAGAACCACCTCCTTAAGTTTGTGCGATATTATGATTATAGAATAGCCATTTTTTGCTAATTTTCGTAAAGTATTAAAGAGCTTTTTTGATTCATCAGGAGTTAGAACAGCAGTTGGTTCATCTAGGATCAGAGTCTTAGCACCTCGTGATAGCGCTTTAAGTATTTCAACTCTCTGTTGTTCACCGATACTCAATTGTTCAATATACGAATCAACAGATACATTGAAATCATACTTACTAATTAAATCTTTGGCTCTATTAAGAAGCTTCTTATTTGTAATAAAGCGGGGTGTTTTGTCCCATCCTAAATGTAAATTTTCAGCTACTGTAAAAGTACTCACCAGACGAAAATGTTGATGGACCATTCCAATGCCTGAGGCAATTGAATGTTGGGGCGTCTTGAACTTTACTAATTTTTTATTTACTGAGATTGATCCATTATCTGGCTGATAAATGCCACAAAGGATGTTCATTAATGTTGATTTGCCTGCTCCATTCTCTCCAAGTAAGGCGTGAATTTGAAAGGGCTCAAATTGAATAGATACCTGATCATTTGCAACTATCCCAGGAAAGGATTTTGAAATGTCCGACATGGAGATTTGGGGCGCAGACAATTCTGATACCATAATATTAAGATATTTTTATACCCCTAAGTATAAACTAAGGGGTATATATTTATTGTTACTTAGATACCAGAAACCCCTTCGACAGCCCAAGTCCAGCCGTAAATCTCAGGGACACTCATAGTAGAACCTTCGGCTACTCTTATAGCACCTTTATTGTCCTTGATAGGACCCTTAAAAGGGCTTTCCCCGGCTAAAATTTTGCTCCGTGCGGCATCTCCCGCTTGTCTTGCATTATTAGGAACACTTTCACCCCATTCGTCTCGATCAAAGCCTTTTGTTATTGGTAATAATTCTGTGCGATTACCGGTCCAACTACCTTCAATGCGCTTACGAAACTCTGAAATGTAAAATTCATTCCAATCCAGCTTGATTGAGCTTACATAAGCCTCTGGACCATGTTTACGATTATCTGTATTCCAGGTTGCTGCTTTGATGCCACGCTTTTGAGCTACTGTAAGGTGAGTTGCATCATCTAAAATAGAGAAGACAAAATCACATCCTGCATCAACTAGGGCATTAGTTGCCTGATTTGATGCTTGAGGATCAAACCAAGAGTTAATATTTATAACTTGTGTTTGAATGTCAGGATTAACTGACTTTGCCCCCATTTGTAAAGCATTTGCATCTGCATATACAGTAGGAATTGGAAATGAACCAATATAGCCTATTTTTCCTGTTTTTGACATCATGCCAGCCGCTACACCTAATATGTAAGCTGCATCCCAGTGTTGAACATAATATCCAATAACATTATTAGATGGACGTGGACCAGCAGCTTCTAGAAATGCTACATTTGGTGCTCTGTCAGATGCTTCATATAGTACGTCGGCATATACGGAACAAGCAACAACCATATTTGCTCCATCTTGAACAAATTGACGAAAAATTCTTGTTCCATCTGCTGATGCAGGTGTATTTTCTACTTCTAATACAGTTGCCTTAGGAAATGCTTTTCTTACTGCTTCGGCAGCAACATGATGAGTGTAAGTCCAACCCTCATCAGATATCGGCCCAAATAGTCCAATCCCCATTATTGCGTCTTTTTCAGCAACAGGCGCCAATGCATTTGCAGCATTTGCAGTATTAAAACCAAATGGAAGAGCACTAAGTGCTAGACCTGATGCAGTGTATTTCAAAAAATCCCGTCTTGAGAGATTTCGTTTCTCAAAAGACTTTTTATTTCTATTTTTCATTATATTTCCCCTTGTATTATTAATTTTTCTATATATTTCCCCATTCTTTTAAGTAAAAAAACGTATATCTATGTTTTATAACTAAAGTTATTAAACATGCCTTCAGCCTAACAAATCATTGTTATGTCTTCTTACTAGATTGAAACTGATTGAGTTGTTAGGATAAATTTCCCTTGAGTGCCAAATTGGTTTTTCAAATTGGCTATATCCAATTTCCTCTAAAATTAATACTGGTGAGGAAGGATCTTGCTGAAATTTTGGAAAGTTACAATCTTTGCTTAGCGCTACCTTTAAATTTGTTACTGTATGTGAAGTTACTAAACCACACTCACTCTCAAGCATGTCAAATAACGAATTATTAAGTTTAGGATTTTTTATTAATTTTTTCGTTAGATCCTTCCCTAATAATGAGCTGGCCAAAGTGTTTTTACAATAAATTACTGGTTTTTTATTAGCAGTGAATATTTTCCAAGTAACGACAGCTAAATCATTTTCTTGCATCATTAAAGACTTCTCTAAATCTGTGTTTACCTTTTCTAAACTTACCTTTAAGTTTTTAACATCAGGCTTAAGTCCATTTTGTTCAATCAAATGATAAAAATCCGTTGCAACATTTAAGGAATTTTGAACTGGAATTCTGGGGGTGGTAAAAACACCAACTCCATTTATTCTTATAACTAGCCCATTATTTGCAAGTAAAGCTATGGCTGTGCGCATAGTTGCTCTACTCACTTTGAATTCAAGTGCTAGTTTTTCACCAGAGGGAATCTTTGAATTTGGTTTGTATACGCCTCGATAAATTCTGCTTGTAAGAATCCCAACTATTTGTTTAACAAGTGAAGTTCTGTTTAATGTCTCCTCACTGTCATATTTATCTTTAAATTTTGATTTATTCAACATACCTTAAGCCTTGATTTTGTTATATCAATAATTAATCGTTATGATTCTCTTTTATGGTCGACAAATGGAAGTTTAGTAATCTCACCTCTTACTTTGCCATCCTGTCCACCTTTTATTTGCCAATTAATTTCTACATTGTTCCCAATATCAGCATTTTTTGTTTTAATGTGTGCGAAGGCAATTAGTTTTTTTAAAGTCGTGCTCCAAACAGTACTTGATATCCAGCCAACATGCTCATCGTCTATAAATATATCACTTCCTTCCCAGTCAGCTTTAGGGCTTATCTGTGGAGCGATCCCTTGTCTTACGTACAAATCAACCACTGAGTGCCAATCAATTTCAACACCTCGCATTTGAACCTTGGTACCATTTTTCTTTTCTTTTACTAAAGCAGACTTCCCAATAAAGTCATCTTTCGATAAATCTACAAGTGCACCCATATTCACTTCAAAAGGCGAAGCTAAACGGTCAGGATGTCTAGATGCTTTACAATGGGAACCTGATGGATCAGGGCCGGCATTAGTGTAATCACAGCCCGTAATTAGTAAGCCGGCTTCAATACGTAATATGTCAAGAGCATATTGACCTGCAGGTATTATCCCATAGGGTTTTCCAGCTTGCTCTACAGCATCCCAAATAGCATTAGCGTCTATGGATTTAACCAATATTTCATAACCTAACTCTCCTGTAAAACCAGTTCTTCCAATTTCAACATCTACTCCAGCTATCTTGCTTCTAACAAGACGAGAGAAATCTAAATCTTTCCAAGTAGTTGACGTGACATCCTCAAGTACATTGATTGATTTTGGACCCTGAAGAGTTAGAATTCCAAAATCATCGGTTACATCTTCAACTTCAACATCAAACTTCTTGCAGTTTTCGTAAACCCATTCAAACATTGGATCTGCTGTAATACGATACTTGTTTTTTTCTTCGCGAAAAACTAGCCCATCAGTTATGACTTTACCTTCCTCAGTACACAAGGGAGTGAAAAGAACTTGCCTTACTTCCATTTTGTTAATATCTCTTGTCACTATCCAATTAACAGCAGCGGTAGCATCTTTTCCTGTAATTTGAATTTTAGTCAGTGGTGACATATCTGCCATCGCAACATTTTCTCTTACAGCTTTTACTTCTTCAGCAAAATCAACAAACTCATCAGGAACCATTCGAAGGTCCCAATTAAAATACCAATTAGTTGTTGCTAAAGCAGATGTTCTTTGATGAAATGGACTGCCCATGTTTCCATCAAGTCTAAACCTACTAACCAAACCTTTATCCCAAACATTTTCCGATGACATAAATAAATCCTTTTTTAATTTTGATACCTGGC
>CAZESR010000051.1:0-7439 GCA_964515065.1 uncultured Piscirickettsiaceae bacterium | reverse complement strand
TAAATTAGTTTATTGGATGGCTCCAAGTTTATAGATTATTTTGGTATTATTTTTTTGTTTTCAATAAATTAATCATCGAAGGCACTATTATCTATCCAATGAAAGACTATCTCATCATAATCAATGCATGAATTCGACTACATTATTGTAGGCGCTGGCTCTGCTGGCTGCGTAATAGCTAATAGATTAAGTCAAGATTCGTCTAACAAGGTTTTACTCTTGGAGGCCGGAGGCTCAGATCGTCGCTTCTTTATCCAGATGCCGATTGGGTATGGTGTTACTTATCACCAAAAGAAAGTCAACTGGATGTATTCAACTGAACCTAGTCCTGAAGCAGACAATAAGCCAAGTTATTGGCCAAGAGGAAAGGTGATGGGAGGCTCCAGTTCAATCAATGCGATGGTATATGTTCGAGGAAATCCAAAGGATTTTGATGAATGGTCAGAAGCAGGAAATCCAGGCTGGTCATTCAATGAGGTCCTGCCCTATTTCAAGAAAATGGAATCTTGGCAAAATGGCGCTGATAATTTTAGAGGTGGAGATGGGCCTTTAAATGTTTCTGAAGTATCAAAGCAGTTACACCCTCTTTGTGATAATTTTTTGTCTGCTGCTGAAGAGATTGGTATCAAATTAAATCCTGATATGAATGGTGAGAAACAAGAGGGAGTGGGAAATTACCAGATCACAACTCATAAGGGTCAGCGAATGTCTGCCTCGAGGGCCTACTTGTGGCCAATAAAGAGTCGCTCCAATCTCACTATTGTTAAGAATGCTATAGTAACTAGGGTACTAATTAAAAACAAGAAGGCGTATGGAGTCGAATATTTAAAGTCAGGTAAGGCTCATGAGTCGATTGCATCGCGCGAAGTGATATTGAGCGCAGGATCGATCAACTCACCACAACTCCTTCAGCTCTCGGGAGTAGGACCAAAAAATATTTTAGAGCAAGCGTCAGTTCCATTGATTCATGATAGTCCTTCAGTTGGAGAAAACCTTCAGGACCATCTCGGAGTGAGTTATTTTTATAAAAGTAAGGTTCCTACTTTGAATGACCAGTTAAGACCAGTTCTTGGTAAGATTTATCAGGGACTTCGATATATTTTTTCAAGGAGTGGACCGCTCAGTCTAAGTGTTAATCAGTCAGGTGGCTTCATTCGAACACGCGATGATCTTGAAAAACCAAACATCCAGCTTTATTTTTCGCCAGTCAGCTACTCGTTGGAGTCTCCTGACAAACGCGCAATGATGAGTCCGGATCCATTTTCAGCAATGCTCCTTGGAATTTCGAATTGTAGTCCGCGATCAAGAGGCAGCGTGCGGCTGAGAAGTAGTAACCCGTTAGAGCCACCCGTCATTGAGCCTAATTACCTTTCACATGAGGATGATATCAAAGATTTATTAGAGGGTGTAAAAGTCTTAAGGAAATTAGCTAAAACTGATAGTTTTAGAAAAGTTATTGGAGAGGAGTTTCGGCCAGGTTCTCAGTGCCAGACAGATGAGCAAATGATTCAGCACATTAAAGATACTGTATGGACTGTATTTCACCCATCTAGTACTTGTAGAATGGGGCCTAATCCAAAAAGCAGTGTTGTTGATAGTAATCTTAAAGTCTACGGTATTGAGGGATTGAGGGTTGCTGATGCGTCAATATTTCCGAGCTTAGTCTGTGGTAATATTAACGCAGCAACTATTATGGTTGGTGAAAAAGCATCTGATCTAATTTTGAAGGACCAAAGAACGAAGTATGAAAATCATCAGCATTGAAACATTCACTAATGAATATGTTGGATTGGTTCGTTTGAGAACTGATGAGGGAGATGAGGGCTGGGGACAGACCTCAACCTATAACAGTGAAATAACCGCCCAAGTCCTTCACCTTCAAGTTGCTCCTCATGTTTTAGGAATGAGTGGGCATGACATAATAGAAGTTAACAGAGAGGTTTTGGAGAGAGAGCACAAGTTTCCTGGGACTTATCTTTATAGAGCATTATGCGGTATTGACACAGCACTGTGGGACATTAAGGCCAAAAGAGCAAAACAAAGCGTCTGCCAACTTATTGGTGGGAGCCCTATCTCAATTCCAGTCTACGCATCTAGTATGCAACGTGAGATTACTCCAGAGGCTGAAGCACAAAGGCTTTTAGAGCTAAAAGAGGAGTATGGTTATTTTGCATTTAAGTTCAGAATCGGCAAAGAGTGTGGACATGACATAGACCAATGGCCTGGCCGAACTGAATCAATTGTCAAAGAGGTCAGAAAGGTATTGGGTGATGAGGCTAATTTGCTGGTTGATGCAAACAGTGCCTACAGTCCAAAAAAAGCAATAGAGATAGGACGCATGCTCCAGGATTATGGGGTCAGTCATTTTGAAGAACCATGCCCATATTGGGAGCCAGATTGGACTCGTGAAGTATCCGATGCACTCGACATTGATGTGAGTGGCGGAGAGCAGGACAATGACATGAGGGTTTGGAGGCATATGATCAACACTCGAGTTGTTGATATTATTCAGCCAGACATTTGCTACTTGGGTGGTATTACTAGGACACTGGAGGTTGCTAAAATGGCTGAAAAAATGAATATTCCAGTTACTCTTCATGCGGCTAATCTTTCATTAGTGACGCTTTTTTCTGCACACGTTATGGGTTCAATTAACAATCCTGGAAAGTACTTAGAATTCTCGATTGAGGGTCTCGACTACTACCCTTGGCAAGACAATATCTTTACTCCGGAGTTTAAGATTGTTGATGGAAACCTAGAAATGCCTCACAAGCCTGGCTGGGGAATTGAAATAAATAAGGAATGGCTATCTTTAGCGAAACATCAAGTTAGCTTTGCTGGCTCTCGCTTCTAAAATCCCCTACAAGCTAATTTTTACGTCTTAAGTGCACTTTTTTTTAAGCCCTAAAATACTGTATAATTTCCCTTTTTTTAATATGTTACGGATTTAGAAATAGATGAAGACATCACTCACCACACTCGAGGGACTTAAAAGGTCTCTTACAGTTGAATTGCCAGTTGACACGTTCAATCAAAAAACAGAAAAAATCATTAAGAGCCTAGCAACCAAAGTTCGCATTGATGGCTTTAGAAAAGGCAAAATCCCTGCAAATATATTGCGCCAAAGATTTGGCGCAAGTGCTAAATCAGACGCTGCAACTGAAATGGTCAGTGAGACCTTAGAGGATGCATTAAAGGATGCGGATGTAGTTCCAGCCGCGCAGCCATCACTCACTAATATTGACACTGAAAATTCTGAAAGTTTAATTTACACAATAGAATTTGAAGTCTATCCAGAAATCAAATTAAATGCTTTGTCTAGTCTAAAAATTGACCAAGTAACCTCTAAAGTCACTGAAGAGGACGAAGAGCGTGCATTGCAGGATCTACAAGACAGATCAACTGAATACAAGAGTGTTAAGCGTAAATCGAAGGAAGGTGATCGTTTAATTATCGACTTCGAGGGTTTAATGGACGGTGAGTCTTTTGAAGGAGGCGCTGCTGAAGGATTCGAAATTGTATTGGGCAAAGGCACAATGATAGATGGCTTTGAGAAGAGCCTAATTGATATTGCTCCAGGAAAAAATGTTGAGGTGAATGCAGCCTTCCCAGAAGATTATCACGTTGAGAATTTAGCTGGAAGGGAAGCTGTATTTAAAGTTAAAGTTAATGAGGTTGGATCTCCTATCGAGCTTAAAAGGAATGACGAGTTTGCTAAGAAATTTGGTGAAAAAGACTTTGAAACAATGAAATCTAGAATGAGCAGTCAAATGAAAATGGAGCTGGATTCGCGCCTAGTTCAACAAAACAAAGACACTGCATTTTCAGCTCTATTAGAGGCAAATGATTTCGAAGTGCCAGAGGGGAGTGTTTCTTCAGAGGCATTGAGATTGCAACAAGACATGGAATCACGCATGGAGCAACAAGGAATGCCTTCAAAGGGTAAGCTTCCAGCTGAGATGTTTAATGAGGAGGCTGCAAGAAGAGTAAAGCTTGGCTTACTGATAAATAAAATTGCAACTGATTCTGAAATAACGGCTGAAAAAGACTTAGTTGATGCTAAACTAAATGAAATGTCGCTTCAATATGGTGAAAGTGCTCAGCAGATGATCGATTGGTACAATACTGACCCTTCACGTTTGGCTAATATTGAGTCAATTGTTGTTGAAGATCTGGTAGCTAAGCACATTGCAGATGAGGCAAAAGTTACCTCAACTGAAAAAAACTTTTTAGAAATAATGAATACCCAAAATTAATATGACAATTCAAAATTTAAATCAAATCCCTATGGTTATTGAGAGCTCAGGTAGAGGTGAGAGAGCTTACGATATCTATTCAAGACTATTAAAAGAGCGAGTCGTTTTTTTGGTTGGGCCTGTCGAAGATTACGCTGCAAATGTTGTTGTAGCTCAGCTACTTTTTTTGGAGTCTGAGAATCCAGACAAAGATATTCATTTATATATTAATTCACCAGGTGGCTCTGTCACCGCTGGCTTGGCTATCTACGATACAATGCAATTTATCAAGCCTGATATATCAACTTTATGTATTGGGCAAGCAGCCAGTATGGGTGCATTATTACTAACTGCTGGCACTAAGGGTAAAAGGTTTGCTCTACCTCATGCTAGATGTATGATACACCAGCCACTAGGAGGTTTTTCTGGACAGGCCAGCGATATCGATATTCATGCTCAAGAAATTCTTAAGGTGAGGGATAACTTAAATTCAATTCTGAAAGAGCATACGGGTCAAAGTTTGAAGAACATTCAGAAAGATACTGACCGTGATAATTTTATGTCTGCCACTGAATCAGCCAAATATGGACTCATTGATAAAGTTATTAATAAACGTTAATAAAGCATACTAATGGATCAAAATACTGAAGATCTTAGTTGTTCATTTTGCTCAAAAAATAAGGATGAGGTTTCTCGTCTGATTGCTGGTCCTGGGGTTTATATTTGTGATGAATGTATTGATTCATGTTATAACCTAATTCAAGAGCAAACATTTAAAGACAAAAAAGATCAGCATCAGGATTGGAACTACACGCCTAAAGATTTGTTCAGCTCACTTAATGACTACGTAATTGGGCAGTCTCACGCCAAAAAAGTCCTTTCTGTTGCAGTTTACAATCACTATAAAAGACTTAAATCTAATTACGTATCGAATGATGTTGAACTAGATAAGTCCAATATATTGCTTATAGGGCCAACAGGGAGTGGGAAGACACTTTTGGCACAATCTTTGGCAAGATTTTTAGATGTCCCCTTTGCTGTGGCTGATGCGACCACATTAACTGAGGCTGGCTATGTAGGGGATGATGTTGAAAACGTTATAAAAAGCTTACTTTCCAAATGCGATTTTGATCCAGAAAGAGCGGAGCAAGGCATCATATTTATTGATGAAATTGATAAAATCTCACGTCGATCTGATTCACCATCAATTACGAGAGATGTTTCTGGAGAGGGAGTTCAACAGGCGATGCTAAAATTGATTGAAGGAACTATTGCTTCTGTTCCACCTCAGGGTGGGAGAAAACATCCTAATCAGGAAACTATCGATGTCGATACTTCTAAAATATTATTTATCTGTGGAGGTGCATTTGACGGCCTTGGAAAGGTCATTGATAGGCGAGTAGAAAAAGCTACTGGAATTGGCTTTTCTGCCAATGTTAAAGATGAGAGTGATAAAAAGACTTTGACAGAACTTTACAAATTTTTAGAGCCAGATGATTTAATCAAATTTGGACTCATCCCTGAATTAGTTGGGCGTTTAGCTGTCCATACCTCGCTTGATGAACTTGACGAAGAAGCTTTGATAGAAATTCTTACTAAACCAAAAAATTCAGTAGTTAAGCAGTTTCAGCAATTTTTTGAAATTGAGGGCGTTAAGCTTTCAATTAGAAAAAACGCTCTAGTCGCAATTGCAAAATTAGCTCTTAAAAGAAAGACTGGTGCAAGAGGCCTCAGGGCAATCATGGAAGATCTGCTTCTAGAAACCATGTACGAAATACCATCAACCCCAACTGCAAAAGAAGTTGTTGTTGATAAAGCGGTTGTAGAAGGATTGAAGCAGCCCGTAATCCTTCATGAGTCGAATGGTAAGAAAAGTAATATTCGTAGAGCAAGTTGATGATTTTAATTCTTCTATGATTAAAGTTTAATTATGTCTACAGAGTTGTTTGATCGCCAGAAGGAAGCCGTTGGCCAAGGTGAACGAACGATTCTAGTTCACGTTGAACTCAACTCATCCAATCAGACAACAGGAAGCGCTGAAGAATTTCAACAGTTAGCTGAATCTTCTGGGCTCAATATTGTTGAAACATTAACCATCAAAAGAAGTTTTACTAAGGCACAGTATTTTATTGGTACAGGCAAAGTTGATGAGCTGGCATCACTTGTCAATGAAAATGAAATTGAACTTGTTGTCTTTTCATTGCAGTTGTCACCATCTCAAGAGCGTAACTTAGAAAAAGCCTTAAAGTGCCAAGTGATGGACAGAACAGGTCTAATACTTGATATTTTTGCATTAAGAGCCAGTTCATTTGAGGGAAAGCTACAAGTTGAACTGGCTCAATTAAAACATCTCTCAACAAGACTCGTTAGAGGTTGGACTCACTTAGAGAGGCAAAAAGGAGGAATCGGGCTTCGAGGACCTGGTGAGACACAGCTAGAAACTGATAAAAGGCTAATCTCTTTGAGAATTAAAAACATCAATAAGCGCCTTTCAAAAGTTCATAAGCAACATGATTTAGGGCGAAAAGCTAGAGTTAAAAACCAGCTCCCTATGATCTCTCTCGCGGGATATACAAATGCTGGAAAGTCAACTCTTTTCAACTTGTTAACCAAATCTCAAGTTTATGCCGATGATAAGCTTTTTGCCACTTTAGATTCCACTATTAGAAGAGTCATGCTTCCAGCATCTGGTGAGGCGGTAATTGCTGATACAGTAGGCTTTATTCAAGACTTACCTCATGAGCTAATTGAGGCTTTCAAATCAACCTTGGAGGAAACTCGCCAGGCTAATGTGCTTCTTCATGTTGTCGATGCTTCTGATCCGAATAGTAGGGATAAAATTGAACAAGTTGAAGAAATTATCGAGCAAATTGATGCTGAGGAAATTCCCAAAATTATTGTTATGAATAAGATTGATGATATTAATGATTTTAATCCAAGGATTGATAAGGATCACGAGGGAAACATCTATCGCGTATGGCTTTCAGCGCAGACAGGTGAAGGGATTGAGTTGCTTTATGAGGCGCTTTCACAAAGTCTAAGTGGGATGATGACATTTGCTAGTATTAAATTAGATGTTCAATCAGCTTACATCAGAAGTGAGATCCATAAAGTTGGGTTTATAAAAAAAGAAATAATGAATGAATTTGGCCAATGGCTACTTGAAATTAACGTTACTAGTCACTATCTAGAAAGATTATTAGA
>CAZESR010000050.1:6515-7462 GCA_964515065.1 uncultured Piscirickettsiaceae bacterium | reverse complement strand
GAAAGCAGCTAGAGCTTCAGCCCTTGCCATCTCCTCTAAAATTTCAGCCATCATTTCTGCAGCTGCTAGCTTGGCCTGAATTGCAGCTTCAGAATCAGCAAAAACAAAAATCATTTGCTCTGGATCTTCTTCAATTGAAACAATCAAATCTGAACACGGAACTACAAAGTCCATAACAAACTCTTCTATTGTGACAACATTTGACCCCTTGCCTACTAACTTATCACCTATTGAAAAAGACCTGAAACCAGTTTGAGCAGTTTGGTAATAAGTGAGTTGATTACTTTCAGCATCATACGAATCAACAATTGCCTTGGCGTTGCTTGAGCTCATTATTTCATCACCTTGTCTGAATGAACCCTGCCCTTTTAGTATCATGACTGAAGTTAGATTGCTATCTTCATCAATATCAGCCTGAAGCTGATCAAAACAAGGATCTTTCATTAAGATCATGTCTAATTCTTCTTCGAGGACTGAAATCTCGTCACCTCCAGAGTGACTAGAGGTCGAAATAAATAAGATTAAAAAGGAGATTAAAAAGCTGTTCAAAATTTTACTCATAAAAAAGGATTATAAATAAAAAAACCCAGAGCAAGCTCTGGGTTTTTTTTATTTATCAAATAACTAAGTTAAATCAAAATAACAATTAGCAAACAGAACTAAGAGTTAGAAAGGGTTAACATAATTACTGACGCAATTTGCATAAGCGTCCCATCTTGATGGTCCAAACTCTGTACCGTTTGAACTCTGTGGACCTTTATTGAATAAAGTGCCATCAGCTAGAGAAGCTTCGAAAAGTGCGATGTTGGCATCAGTCAATCCTAGAGCATATTTACAAGCCTCGTGTGCTGCCTGGGTTACCTCAACAACCTCCTCTTCTACTACAATTTCACCAATCACTTCTTCTTCAGCTTGTTTTTTCTGATAGGCGGCCTGTGCAGCAGCAG
>CAZESR010000050.1:0-6415 GCA_964515065.1 uncultured Piscirickettsiaceae bacterium | reverse complement strand
CAGCAGCTTTTTCGTCTTCTAGCTTCTGTTGAAAAGCTGCAAGGGCAGCGGCTCTCGCCAATGCAGCAGCAGCAGCAGCTTTTTCGTCTTCTAGCTTCTGTTGAAAAGCTGCAAGGGCAGCGGCTCTTGCCATTTCAGCTTCAATTTCTGCCATCATTTCTGCAGCAGCTAATTCTGCTTCAAGCTGTGCTTCGAAAGCAGCAATCTCTTTTTCTACTGCGCGCGCTTGCGCCTCAGCAGCAAGTTGAGCTTCAAGTTCCGCTTCAAAAGCAGCCAATTCTTTTTCTATTGCAAGCTGTTCTCTATAGGCAGCAGTCGCAGCAGCTGCGGCAGCCCTTTCATCTTCTAGCTTCTGTTGAAAAGCCTCTAAAGCAGCAGCTCTCGCCATCTCCTCTTCAATCTCAGCCATCATTTCTGCAGCAGCAATTTCAGCTGCAAGCTGTACCTCAAATGCGGCTAATTCCTTTTCAATGGCTAGCTCTTCCATTCGAGCAGCTATTTCTGCATCTCTTGCTAACTTAGACTGGTAGGCAGCAGTTGCTTTTGCTGCGGCAGCTTTTTCAGCCTCAAGTTTTTTCTTGAAAGCATCAAGTGCGGCTTGTTTTGCCATTTCAGCTTCAATTTCTGCCATCATTTCTTGGGCCGCAAGTTCAGCCTCTAGTTTTGCTTCAAAAGCGGCTAGTTCATCTTCAATCTTTTGCTCAGCTAGAGCGGCATCCATTTCTGCTTTAAAGGCAGCAATTTCAGCCTTTGCTTGCTCTTCAGCAAGTTGAGCTTCAAAAGCAGCTAGTTCTTGATCAAGGTTTTCATAGTAAACCTGATCTCTATCATCACCACCTGCAAGGACATTAAAAGCCAAAAAAAGTAGTGCAAAAAATTTAATTGATTTATTAATCACGTTAATCTCCAAAAGAGTTAAAAGTAACATATATATGTATCTACAACTTATTTTATACTAGATATATTTTATGAAAAGATTTAATTGATGAAATTATTTGAAGATAAATTTGAGTTATTTTTCAACGATTTAGTACTTCAAGAATTTAAGGATGAATGCCTTTTAATGAGCCTTAAGGCGCTCCAAGTTAAAAATGGAAATATCCCTAAATGGACTAGCGCATTAGATGAGATAAATGCTTTTACAAAGGGATATTTAGTTCTTAATGAGCCCTATATATCGATAAATAATATAGACGCTTCTTCAGAAATTATTGAAATCAATCTAAAGAAGCTTTTGCCCTGGAGAAAAGGACCTTTTATTCTCAACGATTTAAAATTAGAGAGTGAATGGTTAGGAGACTTAAAATGGCAACGTCTCAAAAACAAGATAAAGCCTCTAAAAAATAAAAGAGTTCTCGATGTAGGAGCTGGAAACGGATATTTCACACTAAGGATGGCTCTTGAAGGAGCTAAAAAAGCACTCGGAGTTGAGCCTTTTCTATTATTCAATTATCAATATTCAGTATTCGATACTTTAAGTAAAAATAACACAAACTCACTATTGCTACCATTGAGACTTGAAGAATTACCTTGTATGCCAGTATTTGATAGTGTATTTTCTATGGGTGTGCTCTATCACCAGAGAGATCATATGGGGCATCTATCAATACTTAAAAAAATGATGGCCCCTGACTCAGAACTGATACTTGAAACCCTGATAGTCGATGGCCCGAAAAACTTTGTAATAGTTCCTGAAGGAAGATATGCAAACATGAGGAATGTTTATTGTCTTCCCAGTGTTGAAACCCTGAAGTCTTGGCTTATAGATGCAGGCTTCTATAATATAGATGTGATAGATGTCTCTCAAACAACTTCAATCGAGCAAAGAAATACTCCATGGATTGGAGATAATCCAGCATCACTCGAGGATTTTCTTGATCCTTCCGACTCATCTCTAACTGTTGAAGGTTATCCAGCACCAAAGCGAGCAATTATTATTTGCACCAACTAATCAACCGATGATTTTCTCAATAAGCGTATAATTTACCTTCACTTTGAGGCATGCTATGAAATCCCGTCTTATCATCAGTTTAGTTTTATTACTTATTTTTAAAAATATTAATGCTCAATCAGTTCCTCTAGTTGTTGCAAGCATCAAGCCCATTCACAGCATAGTTTCATCTCTTATGGAGGGTGTTGCATCACCCGAGCTTCTTCTTAAATCTAGTAACTCAGCTCATACCTTTCATCTTAAGCCTTCACAAGTCAAAGTGATTGAAGATGCAAACCTTGTGATCTCTATTGGTGATGAATTTGAAATAGGACTTCGCAAAGCATTAAAGAACTTGGATGAATCTACTCGCTTTGAAATTATCAGGCTAAATAATCTAGAGACTCACGATTACAGAGCTGACAAAATCTACGAGATTAAACATCAAGAACAACAGAGTCATGAAGCCGTGACCGATGATATGCACTTATGGTTAGATATTGAAAACATGAAAAAAATATCTAATCATATCTATTTTTTACTCATTGATTTTGATCCAATCAACAAGCACAAATATAATCAAAACCTTAATTTATTGACTTCAAAGCTAGACGCTTTGCAAACTGAATTGGAAAACCAAATGCTTCCATTTTCATCAAAAATATATGCAGCATACTCAGACACCATTCAATATTTTGAAAAAAATTACAATTTAAGCAGGCCAGTTATAGTGACACCTTATCACGGCGCAAGACTGAGCATTAATAGAACTCTTGCCTCTAAAAATACAATGAATGATCTAAAGGTTTCTTGCCTGATATATGGAAATGAAGTCAGAAAAAGTCAGATATCTGTATTGTCCGAAGGTCTCAATTTAAATACTGCAAAGATAGATATACTGGGTCAAGAATTTAATCCAGGATCTGATTTATACTTTAAGTTAATGAAGAAAATTTCAAATCAATTAGCATCATGTCTCGAGTAAGAAATAGTTTTAATAACGCCTCTAGCAAATACAACGAGAATGCATTTCTTCAAAATGAAATTGCTACTAGGCTGTCTGAAAAACTTAAGGTCATCTCTATCAATCCAGAAAGCATCATAGATCTCGGCTCTGGTACGGGCTTCCTTAGCGAAAAAACTGCAAAAATATTCCCTGATGCTAGTTTAATTTGCTTAGATTTTGCTCAACAGTCTCTAATTGAAAACTCGCAAAAGCTAAAAGTTTGTGCTAACGCATATCAGCTCCCATTTAAATCAAACAGTATTGATTTTGTTATTTCAAATCTAATGATGCAGTGGTGCCCTGATCTGAAAACACTATTTAATGAATGTCATAGGATCCTCAGGCCTCAGGGATTAATATTATTCACGACATTTGGCCCAGAAACACTAAAAGAGTTAAAGCGAAGCTGGTCCATAGTTGATGACCATCCTCATGTGAATGAATTTATCGATATGCATGATATTGGCGACCAGATGATTCAATCTGGTTTTCAGAGCCCTATCATGGAGATGGAAAAGCTAATGCTTACCTACGAAAAGGTTTTGGACTTAATGAAAGACCTTAAAGGGATTGGCGCTCAGAACGTTGAAAATAGATCTAAGTCGCTTACTGGAAAAACAAAGTTTAATAAAATGTTAGAGATGTATGAAAGCTATCGTGAAAACGGAAAAATTCCTGCAACCTATGAGGTCATCTATGGTCACGCCTGGAAAAACGACATCAAGTTTGATGCTATTTCACTAGAGAATTAATTTATAAAACTTTGCTTTAAGCTGAGGGCATTCGCTCCAGTAAATCTCCAACTCGCAAAACACTGTGATTGCCTAGCAGAATTGCATTTTGACCAAAAAATGCTCCATGAGTCTCTTCACTAAATTTAAGTTTAACAAGAGTTGCTAAAGGCTCTTTTGGATTTTGGATTTCTCCAGTCTCTTGATTAATGGTTGTAATTTTGCAGCGCTTACAAGGCTTTCTCAATCCAAATTCATAATTCCCCTTATCGCATATCAGATTATATGAAGTCAATGTCTCGAGATCAGGTAACCCTTTAACCACTATGTTGGGTCTGAATCGATTCATTGAAACCTCAATTGAGTGACTTTCTAAAAGGCCATTATTGAGTTTACTGAGAGACTCCCAAGAAGCAATCAGATATGGAAACTGATCAGAGAATGCACTTTCAGCATGAACTCCATCTAAATATTTTTTAGGCACTGGTCGATTGCCCTTTTGGTCAAATCTGGCAAGCCTGAGAACACTTCCACCATACATTCCTAGAGTATCAGTGAGCCAACTAGAAGCCTCATCACCCTCATCGAATGCATCACAGAAATCATCCCAAACCTTGACTCTGACTTTGTTGCTTCTTTTTGATTCCAGTTGAATCTTTAAAACTTTTTGGCTAGATGAAGTAAGGATTAAAGAGTGAGAATCAATATCGGTCTCTATTGTTGACATTAACTCTATTTCACGCTGCGAAATGAAGTTGTAATCCCTATCAGTAACCATCCATTCTCGATCGAATTTAAGACCGCGTTTTGCAGTTTGAGCTTCTGTTAGAGCAATACCCTTAAGAGATTTAACTGGGTAAATATATAGATCAGTAATTTGAGCCATAACTTCCTCTTTAAGCTTGATTATTGTTTTAGTTTATACCCTGTTCTGAACATCCACGCTATGATAGTTATGCAAATAGCAAGGAATAGAAATACCATGAATAAACTAATTCCAACACTCACATCTGAGACTTCAAAAAAGCTCCATCTAAAGCCACTTACCAGATACAAAACCGGGTTAAATAGAGTGACCTTCTGCCAGAGATCGGGCAACATGCTAATCGAATAGAAGCTTCCCCCAAGAAAAACCAATGGAGTAATGATAAGGAGTGGAATAATTTGCAGCTTCTCAAAGTTGTCAGCCCAGAGCCCAATAATAAAACCGAACAAACTAAAAGCGATACAGGTCAACACAAGAAATCCTAGCATCCAGAAGGGATGAGCGATATTTAAATCAACAAAAAGATTAGCTGTAGCTAGAATGATTGTTGCTAATATTAGCGACTTTGTTGCAGCAGCGCCAACATAACCGATTAAAGTTTCGTAAAAAGAGACAGGAGCAGACAATAGCTCATAAATTGTCCCAGTAAACTTTGGAAAGAAAATACCAAACGAAGCATTTGAAATGCTCTGCGTTAAGACAGATAGCATAGTTAAACCTGGGACAATAAAGAGGCCGTATGTGACTCCCTCAATATTCTCAATCCTTGATCCTATCGCTGAACCAAAGACCACAAAGTATAGGGCAGTAGAGATCACAGGAGAGGCAATACTTTGAAAAAGCGTTTTCCAGAAACGCATCATCTCATTGAAATAGATGACCTTTATTGCAGTTAAATTCATGACTCCTCCTTAACAAGATCAACAAAAATATCTTCTAATGAGCTTTGTTCCACCTTTAAATCTTTTAACAATAATCCTGAGTTTGTGATTTCATGAAGAACCTCAGAGACATCTGCTGTCTCATCCTTGACGACATAAGTATAAGAAATCTGAGTGCCATCTTCATTTAATTCGATATTGTATTCCTTTAGAGAAATTGGAATCTCTCTCACTGGTTCTTTTAGTTCAATGAGAAGTTGTTTTTTTCCAAGACTCTCCATGAGTTCATCTTTTTTCTCAACCAGTAAAAGCTCACCATTGCTAATGACTCCAACTCTCTCAGCAATTTCTTCAGCCTCTTCAATGTAGTGAGTTGTAAGAATAATGGTCACACCTTGATTACGGAGTTTATTGACAATCTTCCACATATCTTTTCTAAGTTCGACATCAACACCTGCAGTTGGTTCATCTAAAAATAAAACTTTAGGTTGGTGAGATAAAGCTTTAGCAATCAAAACTCGCCTTTTCATTCCTCCAGACAAAGCTCTGATTTCTGAATCTTTTTTATCAAAAAGTGATAGGTCCTTGAGAAGTTGCTCAAGGTACGCATCATCTCTCTTAGAACCAAATAAACCCCTACTAAATCTTACGGTACTCCATACCGTATCAAAAGCACCTAAGGTCAACTCTTGAGGCACAAGTCCGATCATTGATCTTGTATTTCTAAAGTCTTTGATGATGTCAAATCCGTCAACTGTAACTGAGCCTGATGAAGGAGAGATAATTCCACAGATACTTGAAATTAAAGTCGTTTTTCCAGCACCATTGGGACCCAATAGGGCAAGAATCTCGCCTCGATTAATCTCCAGGTCCACAGTCTTAAGCGCCTCAAAACCTGAATTATAGGTCTTCGATAAGCCTTTAATTGAAATGATTGAATCCATTATCTAATCTAAATTTTTTGAAATTAAGAAGATGTAAATTGTACTTACTATATTCTTCTCTGAACGACTATATAGAGCTTATTATTTTTCTTTTCAAGCAGTCAGATAAAAATTAGTTCTTTTTAGCTTAAAGCTCTTCATGCCAGGGCGGGTTTGC
>CAZESR010000049.1:0-7487 GCA_964515065.1 uncultured Piscirickettsiaceae bacterium | reverse complement strand
AAGAAAAGGCATCGGAGAACGCATAAATGTCAGTAATCCACGTTGATGTAGTTAGCGCAACTGAGGAAATATACTCAGGAGAGGCAAAGTGTGTTTTTGCACCCGCAACTATGGGCGAGATTGGTGTTTACCCAATGCATGTTCCATTAATTAGTACACTAAAGCCTGGTGAGGTTAGAGTTGAAACTGAAAATGGAATGGAGTCAATTTTTGTTTCTGGAGGCATTATTGAAGTTCAGCCTGATGTTGTAACGATTTTCTCTGATACAGCAATTCGTGCTAATGACCTTGATGAATCAAAAGCTCTTGAGGCAAAGCAAAGAGCTGAAGAGGCAATGTCAAATGCTCAAGGAGAACAAGATCTTTCAACAACTCAGGCCGCATTGGCTGAATCACTAGCGCAGCTTCAAATGATTACTAAGATGAGAGGAAAGAAGCGCTAGCTAGCCCTTGAATAGGGTCGATTTAAAGTCTACTATCTTGTTATTAGATACCATTACGCCTTCTTCTTGAAGGCGTTTTATTTTGACATTTATATCTGTTGCAAAGCCACCCAAGTCACCATTTGATTTTACTACTCGATGGCATGGGACCTCAGGTGCAAAAGGGTTTTTATTCATCGCACTTCCAACTGCCCTGTGAGCCTTATGCCTTCCTATCATTGCCGCAAGACCTGAATAAGTAATTACTTTGCCCGGAGGAACTTTTTTGAGGGCTTCATAGCATTGAGACTGAAATTCAGTCATCTCAAAAATGACTGCATTAGCTCATCATACTTGTTTTGAGATTTTAATAAAAAATCACAAACCTCTCTCACTGCCCCTGAGCCACCAACATTTTTTGTTACCATTAGCGCATTTTCTTTAACAAATGAGTGCGCATTTGCTACTGCAATAGGTAGGGCAACTCTTGACATTGCTGGCAGATCAATAACATCATCCCCAACAAAGGCTGACTCATTAAGGCTGATAGATAGTTTTTTAGAGAGCTCTTTGAGCGCAACACTTTTGTCCTTTATACCGTGGTAGTAATTTTTTACACCTAATGTGTCAAGCCTATGTGCGACAGAGTGAGTGCTTCTCGCTGTAATAATTGCAACTTCAATATTTGAAAGCTCTAGAAGCTTGATACCAACACCATCTTGTGAGTTAAATTTTTTATGCTCAGTGCCATTATCGTCAAAATAAATACCGCCATCAGTTAAAACTCCATCAACATCCAAGATTAAAAGCTTGATATCTTTTGCTATTGATTCGGCTTTAGAATTATTACTCATAATAAACTAGCTACCCATTAATTTTTTTGTTAATGTACATTTGTTGGGCAATTGAAAGAACGTTGTTGGTAACCCAATATAATACAAGTCCTGATGGGAACCAGAGGAAGAATACGGTAAAGACAATTGGAAGCATTTGCATAATCCTTGCTTGAATTGGATCTGCTGGAGGAGGGTTAAGTCTTTGCTGAAACCACATAGATGCGCCCATAATTAAAGGCAGGATGAAATAAGGATCTTTTGCTGCTAAATCTGGCAGGTATAAGAATGGCGTTTGGCGAAGCTCAACCATCTCAATAAGAACCCAGTAGATCGAAATGAATACTGGAATTTGAACTAGAATTGGAAGACAGCCAGCAGCAGGATTGATTTTTTCAGTCCTGTAAAGCTCCATTGTTTTTTGACCAATTTTCTGCTTATCTCCTTCATATGTTTCTTTAATTTTTTGAAGTCTAGGCGCTAATTTTTTCATTCCTGCCATTGAACGAAAAGATTTTTCAGACAGTTTATAAAAAGCCAGCTTTATAGCCAGTGTGACCAAGATAATTGATATAGCCCAGTTTTGAACAAAGCTGTAGATCCAGTGTAAGAATACAGACAAAGGCTTGGCAACAATAAATAAGAATCCATAGTCAACTGTCTTATCTAGACCAGGTGCTAATTTTTCAAGACGAACATGCTCTTTTGGTCCAATAAAAAGCTGATTTTTTCCAATAGTGGCTGAAGAGCCTGCAGCTATTCTTGAGCTAGGATTAACCGTTGTGAGTAGATATTTATCTCTACTGGATTTAGTTGAGTAGGTATGCGCCTCTTTTTCGTTAGGTATCCATGCTGAAAAAAAGTAATGCTGAATCATTGCTGCCCATCCACCCATTGATGATATTTTAGGACTTGAGTCAAAGTCTTCAAAATCAATTTTTTCAAAAACTTCTTCATCATTGTAGACTGCGCCACCATTAAAGTTTTGCATACCCACCATAAAGCCACCAGTCTCTTTTGGGGTTCCGTGGGCAAGTTGTGTATAACTACTGACAACTTGATCAGCAGAGCTGTTATTTTCTATCAGGTAGTCGACTTCAACAACATAACTATTTGGCTTGAAATGAAAATTTTTGGTAACACTAATACCATTATTGTCTGTCCATTTAAGCGGGACAATTAACTCATTATTGTCTTGCAGGACATACACTTGTCTTTCAGAAGTAAACTCATCTTGATGGGTCGGCATCTTTTCTGCGGGGATAAGTCCGCTTTGTGCATGAAAAATATTGCCTGGTGAGTTTCTAAGAAGCTGAAATCTTTCTTCAGAGTTAAGTGTTTCAGGGTATTCATTGAGTAGAGCACTAATTATCGTCCCACCTTTATGTGAAATTTGAAGCGTTAAAAGATCTGTAACTACTGTCGTGAAAGCACCATTATTGCTAGGCTCACTGATTGTTGGAGTTGATTCGTCAGAAATTGATATTTCTGCAGCTGGAACATCGCTTGGAGCTGGGACATCAGATATTTCAGTTGTAGAGTTCGTTCCAACTATCTTAGTTTGTGTTATTACATTGCCATTTTCATCGACTGACTGAGTCAACTCCCATTTATCCCAAAGTAGAAAAACTGTTAAAAAAATCGCAATAAATAGAAAGAGTTTTTGAGTATTCATAAGAATTTAAATTGTTTTAATTTTTTTTGGAACAGGATCATAACTTGCCTCAGTCCAGGGATGGCATTTGCTTAATCTTTTTGCGCCAAGAGCAACACCTTTTATGGCTCCATGGTATTTAATTGCTTCAAATGTATATTCAGAGCATGATGGTATGTGACGACAATTATTACCTAAAATAGGGCTAATCAGCCATTGATACATCTTAATTAGTGGGAGAAACAAAAATTTCATTGAGGTGTTGCCTTGTTTTTAGCTTTTTTCATAAGCGACAGCAGGTCGTGTGTTACTTCACTATTATTTTTGTAATGATTCTTTTTAGCCATTACAACATAGTCTAATTGTCCTAAGTTGTCTTGGTTTACTCTAAATGTTTCACGAGCTAGTCTTTTTAAATGATTTCTGTCAACTGCCCTTTTATATTCTTTTTTGGATATTGCAAGCCCAAGTCTAGAAAATGAGTGAGCAGAATTTCTGGTCACTATTTTCCAAAATTGACTTTGAGTATGGCGCCCCTTTTTGAAAACATGTGCGAATTCTTTGGCATTAGTAATACGCACACTTCGAGCGAGCGAGCTAGACATTAGATTAAGCTGCTAAGCGCTTACGCCCTTTCTTTCTACGTGCACTGAGAATAGCACGTCCAGAACGAGTTTTCATTCTAGCTCTAAAGCCGTGGTTGCGCTTACGTTTTAGTACGCTTGGTTGGAATGTTCTTTTCATAATCTATATATGCCAACAAAAAATTTTGCAATTTTACCATACTTGGATAGAATCGGTATGACTGATAAATAAGAGTTTCTTAGGCAATAAGTCTTGATTAAGGCCCAATTTATATAAAGATGTGGATAATGAAGGAAACAAATAATTAGTTGCATTAATTTAGTAATCACTTTATAACTTAGGTGGAGGTTGAAAAAGTGATTCTTGCCCACAAGTAATAACAAAGTAAAAAGGCTCTTTTAAATTCTTGTTTAGAGTCTAGACTTAATAATTTAGTAAGATTTGTTTATTTTAAGAGGCTCTATGACTAACAATATTCTTGATGTACTCACCTTTATGTTTGACTTCCTTTTTGACTCAGCTGAGCAAGATTCAACTCATGAGTTGGATGACGATCTGCTTAAGACTCATCTGTCTGAAGCAGGATTTGATTCCGAACGAATTGAAAAGGCTCTAATTTGGCTTGAGAATATCGCTGCACTCCAAGATGGAAAAATTGCAAGTTTTAATACGGTTCATAATTCCATGCGAATTTACAGTGAACTTGAAAAAACTAAATTAGATTCGAGAGCTAGAGGTTTCATAATGTTTATGGAGAATATGGGCCAACTAAATCCGAGTCAAAGAGAAATAGTCATCGATCAAGTTATGTCTTTAGAGGACTCAAAGCTCAGCATTGATGATTTGAAATGGGTAGTAATGATGGTTATTGGTAATAGTGCTGAGTCGGCTGTTCCATCACAATGGATTGAGTCTATTGTGTTTCATGATGATAACCCTACTATTCAGTAGGACTTTTTATGTCAAAAAATCTTGTTATTGTCGAGTCACCGGCGAAAGCAAAAACAATTGAAAAGTTTTTAGGTCCTGACTATATAGTCAAGTCTAGTATTGGACATATCAGGGATATGCCAAAGAAAGATATGGGTGTCAGTATTGAGAATGACTTTCAACCAACTTATGCTATAAGCTCAGACAAGAAAAAGGTTGTTGCCGACTTAAAAAAATCTGCTAAATCTGCTGATAAAATATTTTTGGCTACTGATGAAGATCGAGAGGGAGAGGCTATTGCTTGGCATTTGCAACAAGCACTTTCGTTGGATATAGATACTCCAAGGATTGTTTTTCATGAAATAACAAAAGGCGCTATCACAGAAGCAATAAGAAACCCAAGAACAATAAACACTGACCTTGTTGACGCACAACAAGCCAGACGAATAATTGATAGGCTGGTTGGCTTTGAGATTTCTCCAGTTCTATGGAGAAAAATCTCTGGTGCTCGTTCAGCTGGCAGGGTTCAGTCTCCAGTAGTGAGACTGGTGGTGGAGAGAGAGCGTGAAATTTCTGCACACTTACCTGTTGGTTCATATAAAGTTAAAGCTAATCTAGAAAACAATAGCAATCAAAATCTAGAGGTAAAGCTCAGTAAAGAATTTAGCTCTAAAGAAGAAGCTCTCTCTTTTTCTGAGGCTCTACTGAAGGCTGAATTAATAGTTGATTTAGTTGACACAAAGCCATCCAAAAGATCTCCTAAGGCTCCATTTATTACTTCTACTTTGCAGCAAGAGGCATCACAAAAGCTTGGCTTTTCGGTTAAACAAACTATGTCAATTGCCCAGAATTTATACCGTGAAGGCGCTATCACATATATGAGAACTGATTCATTGAGCTTGTCAGAAGTTGCAATTACTGCTGCTCAAGAAGAAATTATTTCAAAATATGGAAAGCAGTTTCATCAAGCCAGAAGATATAAAACTAGTTCGAGTGGCGCCCAGGAGGCTCATGAAGCTATAAGGCCAACAGATTTAACCAAGCCAACTATTCTTGGTTTAGATGACCAATCTGCAAAGCTATATTCATTAATTTATAAAAGAACGCTGGCTTCTCAGATGAGTGACGCGAAGCTACAAAAAACTAAAGTCAATATCAACATATCAGGAAGGAGTGAGCACTTTATTGCTGTTGGTGAAGTACTATCTTTTCCAGGATTTCTTGAGGTTTATGACTATATGTCTTCGGATGACAAGCTTTTGCCTGAAATTAGTAAGAACGATATACTAACTTTGATTGATATGAGCTCAAGAGAGTCTTTTTCAAGAGCAAAACCAAGATATACAGAAGCATCGCTAGTCAAAGAGATTGAGCAAATGGGAATTGGAAGGCCTTCAACATTTGCAACAATGATTACAACGGTTCAAGACAGAAATTATGTTGTGAAAGATACTAGAGAAGGAGTTCAGCGCGAGTATAAGTTGATAGAAATATCAAATGGCAATATTTCTGAGCTCACGCAAACGGAAATCACTGGCGCAGAAAAGAATAAACTTTTTCCAACTAATGTTGCCTATCTATTAGTGGACTTTTTACTTAAAAACTTTAGGAATATTATTGGTTATGAGTTTACAGCCAATCTCGAAAGTGATTTTGATCTTATTGCTGAGGATTCTAAGCCATGGACTGGCGTAGTTCGTAATTTTTATGAGCCTTTTCATGAGCAAATTGAGCTAGCTAAAGATATCTCAAGAGATGAAACGCATGGCAAAAGAGAGCTTGGAGAAGACCCCGTTTCTGGTAAGCCAGTTAGTGTTAGATTTGGTCGTTATGGCGCATTTGCTCAGATTGGAAGACAGGATGATGAGGAAAAACCAATATTTGCATCTTTAAGAACGGGGCAGGATATTGAAAATATAACTCTTTTAGAGGCATTAGAGCTTTTCAAAATGCCAAGAACTGTTGGTGAGACTGAAGCTGGCGAGACTATTAAAGCAAACTATGGTAGATTTGGGCCGTACATTCAATATGGAAAAAAATATGTTTCTCTGAAAGAAGACATTCCCGAAGAAGTCACTCTAGAAACTGCATTAGAATTAATTGCAGCAAAAGAAAAATTTGATGCTGAAAGAATCATAAAGGTTTTCGAGGATTCAGAAATTCAAGTGCTAAATGGTCGTTTTGGTCCTTACATTTGGAATGGAAAAAAGAGAGGAAAGGGGCAGAAAAACGTTACAGTTACTAAAGTTTTTGGGGATAAAGAGCCTGCTGATTTAAGTCTAGAGGAATGTAAAAAGGCTATAGAAGGTAAAATCAAAGCAAAAGCCAAACCAAAAAAAAGAAAAAAGAAAGCAGCGCCAAAGAAAAATAAATAAGTTAGATTTCAAGTTGTTCGTTTATTTCATCCAACGGATTCGACGCCTATGAGAAAATCTAAAATATCAAATACATAATCACTACCAATGACAAAAGTTAAGATATGCGGATTTACTGAAGCTGACAATGCAAGAGATGCTGCAATTGCTGGCGCTGATGCAATTGGCCTAGTTTTCTATGACAAGTCCCCAAGAAATGTCGATATTCATAGAGCACAAGAGATCATTGAAGCATTGCCACCATTTGTCAATAGGGTTGGATTATTTGTTAACGCTAATCCAAGCCTTGTTGATGAGGTTCTATGTGAGGTACCTCTAGATACCCTTCAGTTCCATGGCGATGAAAGTCTTCTTGACTGTACACAGTATCAAATGCCGTTTATTAAATCATTGCGAGTGAAACCTGAGACTAATGTTGCTCAAGTGGCTGAACAATTTTCAAGTGCAAGTGCGATTCTACTTGATTCATATAATCCCTCTACTTATGGCGGTACTGGCGAGTCATTTGATTGGTCTTTAGCTTGTGTCGATATACCCTTGCCAATAATACTTGCTGGCGGCCTAAATGAAGAAAATGTATCTAAGGCAATTAATCAAGTAAAACCATATGCTGTAGATGCTTCTAGTGGTGTGGAAAGTGCACCAGGAGTAAAGGATATTGATAAAATAGTAGCTTTTATAAGAAATA
>CAZESR010000048.1:0-7523 GCA_964515065.1 uncultured Piscirickettsiaceae bacterium | reverse complement strand
AGGCTATTCCAGCTGTGGATTATTTGATGAATGATATTGGTGTTGAGCGTTGGGTTCTTGCAGGTACAGATTATGTTTACCCGCGTACCACAAATAAAATTCTTAAAGCCTATCTTAAATCAAAAGGCGTTGCAGATTCAGATATTATGATTAATTACACGCCTTTTGGTCATTCAGATTGGCAGACAATTGTGGCTGATATCAAATCCTTTGGTTCAGAGGGTAAACAGACCGCTGTAGTCTCAACCATTAATGGTGACGCAAACGTTCCTTTCTATAAAGAATTAGGCAACCAAGATATTGATGCATCTGATATCCCTGTCGTTGCATTCTCTGTTGGCGAGGAGGAGCTTTCTGGATTAGACACGACTCCACTTGTTGGCCATCTTGCAGCATGGAACTACTTTATGAGTGTTGATGCAGGAGTAAATGATGAGTTTATTGAGAAATGGACTGCATTCATTGGAGATGAAAATAGAGTAACTAATGACCCAATGGAAGCGCACTATATTGGTTTTAATATGTGGGTTAAAGCAGTTGAGAAGGCAGGATCAGCAGATCCTGAAGCTGTGCAAGAGGCTATTATTGGAATAACTACACCTAATCTTTCCGGTGGCGTTTCTGCAATGATGCCGAATCATCATATTACCAAGCCAGTACTAATTGGTGAAATCCAAGATGATGGTCAATTTGACATTATTTGGGAAACAGCAGGTCTTGTTGCCGGTGATGCATGGTCAGATTTTTTGCCAGGCTCTAAGGATTTGATATCTGACTGGAGAAGTCCATTAGGTTGTGGAAACTACAACGTTAAAACAGCTAAGTGTTCTGGCCAGAATTACTAAATTCTGAATTATAAGAAATATAAGGCGCCATCAAATAGTGGCGCCTTTTAACTATTTAACAAAATAATGAAAATTAAAAATTTTCTGTCTTGGCAGCGTTTTACAAGCTTTCTCTCTCTATTTTTTCTAATAGCGGGAGTCTTTTCGCCTTTACAGAGTTTTGCCAAGGAAGAGAATTTTCAAGAACTTTTAAATCAATTATCAACTAAAGATTTTTCCGCAAAATTCAATGTTATTGAAGAGATTGCGCTAAAGAATGACCCAAAAACTCAATTTATTCTTAATTCATTGTTAGAGGGAAAAATTTATTTCATTAAAAGCACCAAAAAAGTTGTTTTTGCTCTTAAAGAGAATAATAAATTTACAACTACCGGATTATTTGAAAACGAACCTTTAGGCGTCTTTACTAAAAGTGAAGTTAGTAAGATCAGAATTAACAATAAGATTCGTAAAAAAATAAAGACCAGTCTTGCATTGTTAGACTTAACTCATCCAGACGAATCGACTCGATTAACCGCAGTAAAGAGTACATATAAAAGCATTAACAAAGAAGTCTTTAACATAATGCAGTTGTTGCTCAAAACAGAGGAAAGCGAAGACGTAAGAAATTCCATGATTGTTGTAATTAGTATTTACAATTTGAATAGCGATAACCCGTCAGAACGTCTTAGGGCAATTGAGATTCTAGAGGGTAATTTGGAGCCTATCGTCAAAGTTCAACTAAAGAAGCTAATTGATAATGATTTAGATAAAGGAGTCAGGCTGAAGGCGCAAAAGGCGGTAGAAGCAATAGACTCAAAAATAGAGATGTTTAAAACCGTCGAAACCTTATTTTTTGGGTTAAGTTTCGGTTCAGTACTAATCCTTGCAGCAATTGGTTTAGCAATTACTTTTGGGGTAATGGGCGTAATTAATATGGCCCACGGCGAATTAATTATGTTGGGTGCATACACCACTTATGTTATCCAATTACTCATGCCAAACCATATCGATATATCTATATTTGCAGCAATTCCTGCAGCATTTATAGTTTCTGGCTTGGTTGGAATAGCAATAGAAAGAGGAATTATTCGCCATCTATATGGAAGACCATTGGAGACGTTGCTTGCAACATTCGGTGTTAGTTTAGTATTGCAACAAATTGTTCGCACCATTTTTTCTCCGCTAAATCGCTCCGTGTCATCTCCAGAATGGATGTCTGGGGCGTGGGAAATAAATGGAATTTTGTCATTGACCTGGAACCGTTTATATATTCTTGTTTTTTGTTTAATTGTTTTTGCAGGACTCATTATAGTCCTGAAAAAAACTTCACTAGGATTGCAAGTAAGAGCGGTCTCACAAGATAGAAGCATGGCGCGTGCGATGGGGGTTCGTTCAAATTGGGTTGACGCAATGACATTTGGACTAGGATCAGGAGTAGCTGGCATTGCTGGTGTAGCACTATCGCAATTAACAAACGTTGGTCCAAATCTTGGTCAAGCTTATATTATTGACTCGTTCATGGTGGTAGTTTTTGGTGGTGTTGGTAATTTGTGGGGCACTTTAATTAGTGGATTTAGTTTGGGTGTTATTAACAAATTTATGGAGCCATGGGCGGGAGCTGTTCTGGCTAAAGTTCTAATATTAATATTCATTATATTGTTTATTCAAAAAAGACCTAGAGGTCTTTTCCCCCAAAAAGGAAGATCTGCGGAGGCCAACTAATGTTACTTTTTCGAATTTTAAAGAACGATATCGGAGGCAAGATATTTTTATCGATTCTGTTGGCAGTGACACTATTAGTACCAATACTTAATTTAACACTACCTTCAGACAATCCTTTTCATATTTCATCGTATACAGTGACCATTCTAGGTAAATATTTAACTTATGCCTTATTGGCTATAGCCGTTGACTTAGTTTGGGGTTACCTTGGTATTTTAAGTCTTGGACATGGTGCATTTTTTGCCTTAGGTGGCTATGCAATGGGTATGTATCTTATGAGGCAAATTGGTGATAGAGGTGTGTATGGAGACCCAGTACTGCCTGACTTTATGGTTTTTCTTGACTGGAAAGAGCTTCCATGGTTTTGGTATGGTTTTGACCATTTTTGGTTTGCAGTAATTTTAGCGATGCTTATTCCAGGAATATTAGCTTTTATATTTGGCTGGTTTGCCTTTCGCTCAAGAGTTACTGGCGTTTATCTATCAATTATGACGCAAGCCATGGTTTATGCACTAATGCTAGCATTTTTCAGGAATGAGTTAGGTTTTGGAGGCAATAACGGACTGACTGATTTTAAAGACATCTTAGGGTTTAGTTTGCAACTTGATAGTACTCGCGCAGGTTTATTTGTTGCATCATCGATTGCTCTAGCTGCAGGTTATTTAATGAGTCGATCCATCACTAATTCACGTTTAGGGCGAGTTGCTGTTGCGATTAGAGATGCTGAAGATAGAGTCAGGTTTATAGGTTATCGCGTTGAAAACGTAAAATTATTTATATTTACAATTTCGGCCATTTTAGCGGGAATAGCAGGCGCATTATATGTCCCTCAAATAGGCATCATTAATCCTGGCGAGTTTTCACCTATTAATTCAATTGAAATAGTTATCTGGGTTGCTATTGGCGGTCGATACACTTTGTATGGAGGTGTCATTGGTGCCTTGATTGTGAACTACTCTAAAACCTTTCTAACAAGTGCAATGCCTGAGATTTGGTTATTTGCTCTGGGTGGGTTATTCATTGTGGTAACAATATTTCTACCTAAAGGTATTGCAGGATTGCTTAGCAAACATAGGGGTAAAAAATAATGATAGATAAAATACGTGAATTCTTTGAAAAAGAGCCTCCTAAAAGAAATATTAATTTAAATAAAAACGTGGTACTTTATTTAGAAGATATTTCGGTTAGTTTTGACGGCTTTAAAGCAATTGATGCACTCAATTTGTACGTTATGAAAAATGAGTTGCGTTGTATTATTGGCCCAAATGGAGCTGGTAAGACCACCATGATGGACATTATTACTGGAAAAACTCGTCCTGACTCAGGTTCTGCATGGCTTGGTCAGAACTTTAATTTATTGCTTCATTCTGAAGATCAAATTGCAAGAGCAGGTATTGGCAGAAAGTTTCAAAAACCTACAGTTTTTGAAAACTTAACAGTTTTTGAAAACTTAGAATTAGCTATGGATAGTGATAAGCGTGTTTTTCCAACATTATTTGCACAACCAAATAGCTTAGAAGATGAATCAATAAATGTGGTTATGAAAAAAATCAATCTTTCGCATCTGAGTAATGAGTTTGCAGGATCACTGTCTCATGGCCAAAAACAGTGGCTGGAGATCGGCATGTTATTAATGCAAAATGCCCAGCTCCTTCTAATTGACGAACCTGCTGCTGGAATGACACACCAAGAGATGGATAAAACCGTTGAACTCCTAATGGCCCTAAAGGATAAGCATACTATCATTGTTGTAGAACATGATATGGACTTTGTCAGGTCACTTCAAAGCCCTATTACTGTCTTACATCAGGGAAGGGTTTTGGCTGAAGGAGATATGGATAAAATTCAGAATGATCCAAAAGTTGTAGAAGTATATTTAGGTGAATAGAATGATTGAAATTAACAAACTAAATCAATTTTATGGTCAAAGCCATACACTTAGGGATTTAAACCTCAATGTGCTTGAAGGTGATTGTATCGCAGTGATGGGACGAAATGGTGTTGGTAAAACTACTCTTGTCGAATGCATGATGGGGCTACTCCCTACCAAAAGTGGATCTATTAATTTTCAAGGAGTTGATATCTCTCATAGTCCTTCTGAAAGGAGAGCATCAATGGGTATTGGTTATGTTCCTCAAGGAAGAAGAATCTTCCCACTATTAACTGTTGAAGAAAATTTAAAAATAGGTTTGCCCGCAAGAAAAGATAAATCTAAAGTGATACCGGAATTTATTTTCGAGCTATTTCCTGTATTGAAAGACATGCTGGAACGTCGAGGTGGAGATTTGTCAGGCGGACAACAACAACAGTTAGCGATTGGTAGAGCTCTGGTTATTGATCCAAAGTTATTGATTTTAGATGAACCTACTGAAGGGATACAGCCAAATGTTGTTAATGAAATTTGTGACATTATTCGCAAATTAAATACAGATAGAGGCGTTACTGTAATTCTAGTAGAACAGAAATTACCAATCGCTAGAAGAGTTACTGACAAGTTTGCTATACTTGATAGGGGCTCAAATGTCTATTCCGGTTTAATGACGGAATTAGATGATAAGTTGATTAAAAAATATTTAACCGTATAGAGGAGAACATAAAAATGTTTAGAAGAATTAGCATATCTAATATTTCCATATTATTATTTTTGTTATTTGCAAAACCAATATTTGCCCATGATTCGTATAGCCACTTCCTTGGATACATACATGAAGTAAAAAATGTATCTCAATTCGCAAGCGTCATAATCATAATTGCTTCTCTTTTTTTTATTGTGACTCTATGGATG
The DNA here is from genome assembly GCA_964515065.1 of uncultured Piscirickettsiaceae bacterium. Lineage (GTDB taxonomy): Bacteria > Pseudomonadota > Gammaproteobacteria > PS1 > Pseudothioglobaceae > Pseudothioglobus. The sequence goes on along the minus strand of CAZESR010000048.1, from coordinate 2,189 downwards.
AAAAAGCAAAAAGAAAATAAATGATTTTGCTGTTTAAAAAATAGGCAAGTTTTATGGGTAACGCTAACCAACAGGAGTGGGTCGCTAAATTAGAATTAAACTTTTCTGCAAGTCAATCTAAAACTTTTCTATCAAAAAGAGAGCACATAGGACCACTCACTATCCAACGTCCTTTCTACCCGGAACACGGATTGTGTCATCTATATATATTGCATCCACCAGGTGGAGTAGTTGGTGGTGATCAGCTCTCAATTGATATTAAAACTAATGCTAATTCTGGCGCTTTATTAACAACTCCTGGGGCTACAAAGATTTATCGTAGTAGTGGCCAGAAACGCTCTATCATTAATCAAAATTTTTACATTGATAGCAATAGCACTCTTGAATGGTTACCAATGGAAACTATTATTTTTCCTGGTGCTAGATCAAAGTTTTCTACCAAATTTTCCTTATTTGGCAATGCAAAAGTGGCAGCTTGGGAAATTCATTGTCTTGGTAGGCCGGTAATACATGAGTCTTTTAATGCCGGGAAGTTAGAATTTAGCTTCGAGTTGTGGCGAGATGAATCACCCATCTTGCTCGATAAATTAATCATTGATGAATCTGAACTAGATAATGTAGTGGGTCTCAGAGGGTATCCAGTGTATGGAACATTTATTATTAGTAATGCCAGTAAAGAGGCATTAGACATGGTTCGTTCTAAGCAGTTTTTGGGCGATGATTGTGTTTTTGGAGCAACCAAGATTGAAGACATTGTTATCGTTAGATGTCTTGCCAGAAAGACTCATTTGGTTCAAGATTTTTTTAGGGAAGTTTGGCAATCAATACGGCCATTAGTATTTGATAGAGAAGCCTCAATTCCTAGAATTTGGGCAACATAACTTTATAAGGGTATAGATATGGATTTAACACCTCGAGAAAAAGATAAATTAATATTATTTACTGCAGGCTTATTGGCGCGAGAGCGTAAAGATAGAGGAGTTAAGTTAAATTATCCAGAGTCAGTTGCTTATATTTCAGCGGCTGTATTGGAGGGTGCGCGTGACGGTAAAAGTGTAGCAGAACTAATGTCATATGGTCGACAGTTGCTGACAACAGATGATGTCATGCAGGGAATAGATTCAATGATTTCTGATATTCAGGTAGAGGCTACCTTTCCTGATGGAACCAAACTTGTTACTATTCATAATCCAATTCAGCCTATCGAAGAGGCTGTCGATAATAATGAACAACCTAACGAAGTACTAATTCCTGGAGAAGTGTTAATCAATATGTCTGATGAGATAGAGATTAACTTAAATAGAAATCGTATTAGAATCATAGTGGCAAACCTTGGAGATAGACCTATTCAAGTTGGCTCTCATTATCATTTTTATGAAACAAATTCAGCTCTGTCTTTTGATAGAGAAAAAACCAAGGGCTTCAGATTAAATATTCCCTCAGGGACTGCAGTAAGATTTGAACCTGGACAAGAACGCAAAGTGGAGTTGGTTGAGTATGACGGCAAAAAAGTTGTCTATGGTTTTAATGCTAAAGTAATGGGAAAGTTATGAGTAGAATTTCAAGAAAAGCTTACGCCGAGATGTATGGTCCTACAACTGGTGACAGGGTTCGTTTAGGGGATACAGAACTTTATATTGAGGTAGAAAAAGATTCTACCACCTATGGTGATGAAGTTAAATTTGGTGGTGGAAAGGTTATTCGGGATGGGATGGGGCAAAGCCAATTATGTAGTAATGACGTTGTAGATGTGGTAATTACTAATGCACTTATTCTTGATTATTGGGGTATTGTCAAGGCAGACATTGGCATCAAAGATGGACGAATAAAAGCAATAGGGAAAGCAGGTAATCCTGATGTGCAGCCCAATGTTGATATTGCAATTGGTGCAGGTACTGATGTCATTGCAGCTGAAGGCCAAATTGTAACAGCAGGCGGTATTGACGCTCACATTCATTTTATTTGTCCACAACAAGTTGAAGAGGCTTTGATGTCAGGCGTCACTACAATGTTGGGTGGCGGAACAGGTCCCTCGGCTGGAACTAATGCCACAACATGCACTCCAGGACCCTGGAACATTCACCGAATGTTAGAAGCAGCTGATGAATTACCGATGAATTTAGGTTTTATGGGAAAGGGAAATGCAAGTTTATCGGCACCATTAGATGAACAAGTATTGGCTGGAGCAA
>CAZESR010000047.1:0-7608 GCA_964515065.1 uncultured Piscirickettsiaceae bacterium | reverse complement strand
TGGTTTTATCAATTGAAGGTCTTAGTTTTTTAATAATGAAACTATACCTTAATACTCCACATTAATTTCGTTGGCTATCGTTTAAGTGAATGTAGGCTAGTATCTTGCCAATAACAGTATTATTTCAATAAATTTTCTAGCTCTTTTATAGAAACTTTTAGAGCATCGCTAAATAATTTAATGTCAGAAAATTGTAAATTTCCAGGATAGGACTCCATATGAATAATGGCTGAAACATCAGTTTGCATTTGAACTGCGAGCTCATTTTGAGATAGACCCAAAAGCTTTCTTTTTTCAATAAATAAGTTTCGAATCGCTTGATGTCTGTGAGTATTAAAGAGATCTTTTTGGCTATGAAAATCCATAAATAATAAAGTTAAAAAATAAAAGACTTATTATAGTTCAAAATGGCTTACTTATCAAATGAACGAATATACTTAGTTTTTTCAATAATATATAATGTGGCACTATGAAAAATGAGTCAGAAGGAAAGGTTTTATTTAACGAAGAGTGTAGTATCTGTAACTTCGAAATCAAGCACTACAAAAAACGATCGCAGCTTCAATATGAAAACTGTAGCCAAAAGGGCGATAAATACCTCAAGGCGCTTTATGTAGAGTTTCCTGATGGAAATGAAATCAAGGGAGTGGATGCTTTCAGTTATGTATGGGCCAACACTAAAGGTTATGGCTTGCTTGCTAAGCTTGTTAGTTTGCCAGGTGTGTATAGTTTTGCAAAGTTATTGTATGCCATTTTGGCATTTATCCTATACTGGCGATTCAAAATATTTAATCGTATTCTTTCTAGATAAAATCTAGATTTATTTATTATGAGTTCCAGTTCAACAACGCTTTCCCATAAAAGAGTACTTAGCGTAGCGATTCCAATTGTTTTAGCAAATGCCACCATTCCAATTTTGGGTGCCGTTGATACGGCGGTTGTTGGACAGATGGGTTTGGCTGCTCCGATTGGTGCTGTTGGCATAGGCGCTATAATTATTTCTGCAATATATTGGCTCTTTGGCTTTCTTAGAATGGGCACCACAGGACTAACGGCTCAAGCTATTGGCGCGAATGATAATTCAGAAACATCAGCCCTCCTAGTCAGAGGAATTCTGATTGGCTTTAGTGCAGGATTAGTCCTAATCATCACCCAAATTCCCCTATTTAGTGGTGCTCTTGGGTTGGCTCCGGCCTCAATGGAGGTGGAAACTTTAGCGAATGAGTATTTAAAGATTAGGGTCTATAGTGCGCCAGCAGCGATTGCTATTTTTGGTATTACGGGTTGGCTTATTGCAAAAGAGCGCACACGAGCAGTTTTGGTAATACTTCTGCTTGTCAACAGCATCAACATGACTTTGGATTTTGTCTTTGTTCTTAAGCTTGGTTGGGGGGTTGAAGGGGTCGCATTTGCAACGCTTATAGCAGAGTGGGTCGGACTATTGTTTGGGTTATGGGTAGCTAGAGATGGGTTCAAAGATGGTTACTGGAGGAACTGGAGTCAGATATTTGATAGATCTAGGCTAATCAAAATGGCCAAAGTGAATAGTGATATTTTGATTCGTTCAGTTCTGCTTGAGATAGCCTTTGTGAGTTTTTTATTTCTAGGTTCGAGTTTTGATGATGCAACCTTGGCGGCGAATCAAGTGCTCATTCAGTTTTTAAACATAACCGCCTATGCTATGGATGGTTTTGCTTTTGCAGCAGAAGCACTCGTGGGTCAGGCGCTTGGTGCTAGAAATAGGGTATTATTTCGAAAGTCGGCAATCATGTCGAGTCAATGGGGCTTTGGCTCGGTCATATTAATGGCAATTATTTTTGCAGTATTTGGAAGCAATATTATTGATCTAATGACCACCGCTCCTGATGTTAGGATAGTTAGCCGTGAATACTTGCCCTGGATGGTACTAGCACCTTTAGTTGGCGCAGCTGCCTGGATGTTGGATGGAATCTTTATAGGAGCTACTAGAACTGCTGATATGCGAAATATGATGTTTATTTCATTCTGCGTCTATTTGTTGATGATGGCATTACTGTTGCCTCGCTATGAAAATCATGGTCTATGGGCCTCACTCATTATTTTTTCAATAGCGCGCGGCGTTACTCTGGGCTTTAAATATCCAAAGCTCGAAGCTTCTGTAGAAAAATAACTTGAAGAGTTAGTCTAGGTAGCCAAATTTACCATTATTAAAGTCATCTATGGTTTGCCTAATCTCGTCATTTGTATTCATTACAAATGGACCATAAGAGGCTATGGGTTCATCAATAGGCTCACCGCTCAGAACAAGTATTTCTGCTTCGTCTTCGGCTTTGATTGTGAATTCTTTGCCCTTGTTTGCAAAAAGTACAAAGTGGTTTGTGGGGGCTCTCTCTTTATTATTGATGGTGACATTGCCTTTGATAATTAAAAGTCCAGTATTGTGACTTTCATTGAAACTTAAGCTAGTCCCTTTTCCTTTGTTGAGCTTTACATTAAAGAGGCTTAATGGAGTAAACGATAAAGCTGGACCTTTATTATTTTCAAATTCACCAGCAATAATATCGATGAATCCAACGCCGTTTCCAAGATCCACTTTTGCTAAATCTTTGTTCTCAATATTTTGATACTTTGGTTCAGTCATTTTATCTTTTGCGGGGAGGTTAACCCATAACTGAACCATCTGCATTTCACCACCTTTCTTACTGAAATTTTTTTCGTGATACTCCTTATGAAGTATCCCTTTTCCAGAGGTCATCCACTGGATTCCGCCTTCTTCAATAACACCGCCAGCACCTGTACTGTCGTTGTGTTCAACTTTTCCTTTGTATGCAATGGTGACTGTTTCGATGCCCCTGTGAGGGTGAGACCCAACACCTCTTGGAGCGCCATCATTTGGCGGAAAGTAATGAACTGGGGCGTAATCCATCAAGAGAAAGGGGCTCATACGTTTCATAGTTAGAGGTTCTTTTCTCCCTAAAATTCCATAGACCCTGAAACCATTCCCAACGAAATGGAGATTGTCTGGTGGAAGGATAGCTTCAATTGTTCTTAATGCCACAGTATTCGTTATTTAATTTAATAAACAAATTATAGTTAGATTGATGAATCTTTAAAATATCGATTAATGAAATTGTTCGTTTTATTATCCAAGTTAATTAAACGTTTATACTGTTTTTAATTATTTGACTAATTGAATTTTGAATGAACAAAAAAATTCTGTTTTTATTTGTTCTAATTCCACTTTTCGTTTCTGGTTGTTTGGGTGGAGGTGGCGGGAGTTCATCAGCAGTAGTTTCTTCATCTTCAACATCAACAACAACCTTTCTTGATTCGGGAACTGCGCTCACTTATAACTCTACGAATGCTGCAAATATGGCAGCAACTAGTGAGCTAGATTATTTTAATTCTTCTAGCGCTTCCAGTACACAAAATCCATTAGAAGTTATAAATTCTCATAAAGCTCATGGTTACGGCTTGACTGGCTCTGGAGAAACAATTGCTATTATTGATTCAGGGTTTAGTACAAATCATAATGAGCTCAATGCAAAAACTATAACTCAATACGGCACTCAGACTGCAGCAACTGGAGTTAATGCAACCGCCGACCATGGCCTTATAGTGTCAAGTGTGGCTGCTGGCGAAGATGACGGTAGTGGTATGCAAGGAGTTGCTCCAGAAGCCAGTTTACATATCGCAAGCTATGATCAAGCTAACGGTAATACCTACTATCCGACTCATTGGGCGAATGCGACAGATAATGCAAGTAGCGCTGTTGTTCAAAATAACAGCTGGGGAGTTAACTATCAGATTGACAGTCTTAAGTCAGATATCACCTCCAACAACTGGACAAATGCTTATGGAATTTCACAAAAATTTCATTCTAGTGGGCTTACATCAAACGAGTCCTCAGCTAACGCTTACATAACTGCCTTAGATAATTTTCAAGACCATGGCGTCATCGTTTATGCTTTATCAAACTCCACTTCATTTACAGATGCTGACTTTCAAGCAGCATTACCGGAACTATTTTCAAATCTAGAAGAGGCCTGGATAACTGCGGTTAATGTGGAAATTACTGGTTCTTCTGGAAACGAAACTTATACAAGAAAGTCAGCTCCCTGCGGCTCGACTGGAAAGTATTGTCTAGGAGCAGATGGATACCAAGTAGTTGGAGCGGCATATCATAGCTCTAATACAAGTTCCTACTGGAATGGTGTTTCAGGAACTTCATTTGTAGCTCCGCAAATTTCTGGAGCGATTGCAATACTAGCAGAAGCATTTCCGAATCATACACCAGCACAGTTAACAGATCGACTACTAGCATCAGCAGACAATAGTTTCTTTTCACATGATAATGCGGTCACTTTTGGAAACGGCGTAAGTCACGGTTATGACGATGAGTTTGGTCACGGCATACTAGATATTTATGCCGCACTTAACCCTATTACTTCATCAGCATACACCAGGATTTATACTGGTAGATCGACTGAAGTCGGTGAGGAGTATCAGTTAGGCAATTCAAAGCTTTATACTTCGAGCTCAATTGGCGACTCATTTCAAAAAGGTTTGGTAGGTGAAGTGGGCTATACCTATGATGACCTTGGAGGCGGCTTTAAGTATGACATGAGCTATCATGTAAATATACTCAATAACCATGATCATAAAATTGATCTCAACGAGGAACTTAATGGCCTTTCAACATCCTCTGATAGCTTAATACATTCAAATTACTCCTACCCAAAAAATGAAATTTCAATTGGCGAAGCTGCTTTACCTGTCAAGAGTTTTTTTGATGATAAGAATTCTTCCACAAACTTACATGACTTCATACCTTCATACCTAGATTCTGATCGCAATGGTTTAGGATTGGGTAGAAGCGTAAGTCTATCCAACGCAATCATAGAGCTTGGCGCAACAATGCCTATTGATTTAGTGGGTGGACAAAAGTATGGTTCTCATTCAAATCTAGTAGGCTCTATAGAGTATGGCGATTCAAAAAAATCCTCAATTTCATTTATGGCAGGCTTAAGTGAGGAAAGTGATAGCCTTCTTGGATCTGTAGGAGAAAACGCTTTTTCTTTATCTGGATCTAGAGCGGTAACAACTTTTACTGCCCTAAAAGCTCAAAAAAATTTATTTGATAATATTTCATTAACTGGAATAGCGTCTTTTGCAAACACAAATATGTCAAGACCAAAAAATAGTTTAATCGAATCAGCTAGCAATGTTAAATCGTCAACTGTTACTTTGTCAGGAAATATTAGTGACTTAACTAGTAATGACCTGCTTTCAGTTTTTATTAATCAGCCTAACCGAGTAGAAGAGGGCACTATAGCCATTAAAAGTTCAAGCTTGGCAGATTCAAATAATAGAATAGCACAGTCAATTAAGGATATTGATTTGAGTCCATCATCAAGGCAGGTCAATTTTGGATTGTCATATAAAAAGAAAATGAGTAAAGACTTAGCTTTTTCATTAAAACACTTAATCACAAAAAATCTAAACCATAATGCAGATTCAAAAAAACTGAGTTCAAGCTATATTGGAATAGGTTTTAAGGATTTAAAGTTGGGTTTTGCAAGCAATCCAAATGACTCGTCAATAGAAAAACAGATTTCCTATGCTATTGCATTATAAGATTAGAAATATATTTTTTATTATATTGGCATCCATATTGCTAAGCTCATGCTCAGTTATTTCTGATGATATTTCATGCCAGTTTACTGAAATAGATTGCTATCGTTTTGAATACACTTCAATTGATACTTTTAAGGATTCGGTCGAGGATTATTCTTATAAGTGGAGTTTGGTTGATCCATCAAAAGCTCTGACTGATCAAATTCTATATAAAAAGCTGTCTATTAATTCATCACAAGATTCAGAAGCTCTTATTGAAACCCATCCAGAGAATATGTTTGTTTTAGGTAACTACTTAATTGATAATCAAAAGCCAAGAGAATGGCTATTTATTGCAGAACAAGCATTTATCAGGAGCTTTAATAGCCTTGTCAGATGATTCAGTTAATTGAAATTTAATAAATCTTAGTAGCAAATTATTAGTATTTGCTATCTTATTTCATAAATTAGAATATAGGTTTTAATTTATCTTTTAACTTTTGAAAAAGAAAATCCTTGTTTTTAAGCATATGACCTCTCAAAATCCAGGTATTTTCAGAGATTTTGCGAAGAGTGAGAATATTTCATTCCATGAGGTAGATCTCCATGCGGGTGAGCAAATTCCAGAATTAAAAAACTATCACGGTCTCTGGGTCATGGGAGGATCTATGAACGTCTGGGAGGAAGATGAATACCCTTGGCTTGTCGATGAAAAAAAAGCGATTCGAGAAGCCGTTAAGAATTTAAAAATGCCTTTTCTTGGAATATGTTTGGGTCATCAGCTTGTTGCTGAAGCGTTGGGTGGCAAGGCCGAGAAAACGGAAAATCATGAGATTGGTTTATTTGAAATTAAACCCACCAAGGAGGGACAAAACCATCCATTTTTGAAAAATTTTGAAACCTCGGATAGGTGGGTCAATGTTCATCTAGTTGAGGTGACTCGAGTACCTGAAGGCGCAATAATACTGGCCTCTTCAGATCGATGCTTGAACCATGTTATGCAGATCTCAAAAAATGCATTTTCGTGTCAATTTCATCCAGAAGTTTGCAGCCATACTTTGGAAGGCTGGATGCGTATTCCTGGAATTCCATCAGCACTTGAGGATCTTCTGGGTAAAGAAGGTTTAGATAGTTTTGTGCAGGACTTTGAAAATAATTTAATGGAGAACAATAGGGCGTCACATACTTTATTTAAAAACTGGTGCGAATTAGTCTTTCAATAAATATATTTGATTGCATATGAATTGCTATTGTATTGCTCTAAAATAATGAAGAAAATTTAGTTTCGACTGAATATGACTGCTAAAAATTGCTCTCAATGTAATCAAGAATTTGGATGCGGCGCTGGGACTGGTAACTGCTGGTGCATGATCTTTCCTCCAGTAATGTCTCCAACCTCAGAGCAAGATTGCTTTTGTCCATCCTGTCTAGGTGAAGCTATCAATAATCGAATTGATTTCCTAGTTGAGGACAAAGGTATGGAGGATTTTCAGAAATTTGTTGAGCCTTATCGCGCTCAAACTAAACTCATAAAAAACGTAGACTATACTGTTGAAAATGGGCTTTATGTCTTCACCAAGTGGTACCTCGTCAAGCAGGGTGAGTGCTGCAGTAACGGTTGTAAAAATTGCCCCTATTAAATTTAATAATGTAAGAGGACTTCAATATGAATGATGAACAGGTTGACAAAATTATAAAAGAGCTCAGAGATATTCGCGGCATAATGAGCAAGGCTTTTTGGGTTGCAAGCTTGTTGCTTCTGCTGATCCTTATTGTAAATTTCATTTGAGACAAATGAGGAAGTTAAATCAGTGATCAGAAAGATAGTACAAATCGGTAACCCAGCTCTTCGTCAGATTGCTGATTCTGTCGATGTCAACCAGATTCAATCCGAAGAGATTCAGAGTCTGATCGATGACCTTATTGAAACAATGAGAGATGCTAACGGTGCAGGCTTAGCTGCCACTCAAATCGCTGTTCCGCTCAGAATATGCATTATAGAGGTCAACAAAA
>CAZESR010000046.1:0-7768 GCA_964515065.1 uncultured Piscirickettsiaceae bacterium | reverse complement strand
TGGGCTGGAGGGGTCTTGTCTGTTTATAGTTGCAAAGATATTTAATTTTTGCTAATTGATTCAATCATGAGCTGTAAGGATTCATTTCCTCTGAATGAGTTCACATTAAGTTTATAAGCGACCCTTACATTCCTAAAATCAAGCTTTGATTGAAAAAAAGCTATCCCCTCTAAAACTGAATTCATTCCTTGGAGCCTTAAATTACATTTAAGATGTTTTTCACCAACAACTCTTTGCTCCATAAGTTCAAAGTCACCATAAAAAACCGGCTCTTCAAAACCCTGCCCCCATGGTGAAGCTTGTCGAAGAAGCTCTGCATTTTTAAATGTGATTTCTGATGAATCAAGTTGACCATCGGTAAGCAGCTCAATAATGGGTTTTTTACCTTTCAGATGCTTTGTAATTGCCTCAGTAAACGCATCTTTAAAGAGCGCAAAGTTATCTGACTGAATTGTGAGGCCTGCTGCCATCGCGTGACCACCAAATTTTTCTATGAGAGAAGGATTATCACGATCAACTAGATCAAGCAAGTCTTTAATGTGGACATCGGGAATTGAGCGAATTGAGCCCTTCAGAACATCGTCTGCTTTGGCAAATACAGCGGATGGGCATTGATAGGTTTCTTTGAGTTTTCCTGCAACAATCCCGACCACCCCTTCATGCCAAGACTCGTCATAGAGAACAATTGCAAAATCACTCTTATCAATTGTCTGGTCCTCAACAATAGCAAGCGCCTCGTCCTGCATGCGGGTCTGCTCTTTACGACGTTTAAAATTAAATTCTTCCAGAGTTTGGGCATACCTTCTTGCATCATTCATATCTTCTGATAGTAGGCAGCGAATTCCTTGAGAAATATCACTCAACCTGCCGGCAGCATTAATTCTTGGTGCAACCGTAAAACCAAGGTCTGAGGCCTGAAGAGTTTCAATGGGTTTTTTTGTAAGCTCTAGAATCGCCAGAATACCTTTTGAGCAGTTTTTTTGACGAATGCGCTTGATTCCCTCATTAACGAGAATTCTATTATTTTGATCGAGTTTGACAACGTCAGCAACTGTTCCAAGCGCTACTAAATCTAAAAGTACACGTAGGTCTGGACTTTGAATGTTATTCTTTTCAAAATAACCCTGTTTTGCTAAATATGTTTTAAGAGAGGAGAACAAATAAAAAGAAACGCCAACACCCGCAAGATTCTTCGATGGAAAATCGCATCCTCGTAAATTGGGATTAATAATTGCATTGGCATTTGGAAGCGTCTCAGGAGGGAGATGATGGTCCGTAATAATAACATCAATATTAAGTGACCTTGCTAGTTCAGTTCCCTCATTACTGGATATACCATTATCAACAGTAATGATTAAATCAGGCTCTTTATCATTCTTCGCCTCATTTACAATTTCTGGACTAAGGCCATAACCATGTTTGAACCTATTTGGGACCAAAAAGTCGACATGTTTAGCACCCATGAGTCTCAATGCTCTAATGGCAACAGCGCTAGCAGTTGCGCCATCTGCATCAAAGTCTCCAACGATTAAAATGTGTTTATCTTCTATAAGGCATCTTTCTAGAAGTTCAAGGGCAATATTGAGCTGATCAAAGTTAGGTTTAAGAAGACCCGGAAGATCCATTGACAACTGAGATTCAGAAACACCTCTTGCAGCATAAATTCTTTTTAGAATGACTGGTATATCATCAGAATAAGACTCATACAGCGATTGATCAATCTCTCTAGTCAGCACTTCTTACAAGTCTTACAAAAGTGTCAATAGTTTTATCACGCCCCATAGAACCGCCAAAAAAGAATGGAACTTCATAGGCCATCGATGGATTACTTTTTACAGAAACAGAGGTCCAATAACTATCCATCTGAGTGTTAGGGAAAAAATCTGAATTAATCAACAAATCACTCTCGCCGTAATAGTCAACAATAGAATTTAACTCATTCCTTGTTGGTAATCTCCAATCTGAAAACCCACACAACTCTGCTTTATTAACATCTTTAATAAATGATTGTGTGTTACAGTTTTTACCCCAATAACAATTTTTACTAAAAGTGCCATTATCTCTACCACTCTCACCATCAAACCAAGTGTAGGTATTAAGAGCATATTGAACGCCCTTCTTTTCACTTTTAACTTCCCATATAAGAGAGCTTTTATCGTCAACGACACAGGACCAATTTTCGCTATCTAAGGCAACAGTTTCTCCATCATTAGACATCTTTTGTAGTTCAGCACTTACTGAAATACTCATTAAGGTCAAAATAGATAGTAAAGTAATTTTTTTCATCAAAATAGTCTTAAGTCCTTATATTTATTATTCTACCAGTTATGTTGATTCCTATTGCTCTTCGAATTTTATTGAGAGCTTGATTTTCTCTCAAAAATGATGAGTGCAACACCAACAAAAATAAAGCTATCAGCCAAATTAAAGACCGGCCAATAGAAACTGTTTATATGCACATCAATAAAATCAATGACGAAGCCATATAACGCTCTGTCAATCAAATTACCTACGGCTCCAGAGAGAAGAAAAAACTGGCCCAGTAATTTTTGCTTATAAATGACTGGTGTCCTCTGGGTCCACCATATGACCCAGAGTGAAACCAAGATAGACACCCCCAATAGAAAGGATTTTTGAATCCACCCACCATCAGACAAAACACTAAAAGCTGCGCCTGTATTATGAAGATAAGTCCAACTAAGATATGGGTTAATAACTACAGATTGTCCTAAGTCAAATGATGTCATAAAGATTTGCTTCGTAAATTGGTCAGATAAAACCAAAACTAAAAACAAGAAAAAATAGCCTTTATGTTTCATAAATAATTCAATTAAAAAAATAAATATTAGAGCTTTAGATTAACATTCAACTAGTTGGGTTCAAATACTAAGTAAAGAGCAACTATTGAGTCAATGTGTTTATAATTAATCTCTGATTCTATTATAAATATTGTGGAGGTTTCATGGGTTTTTTAACGGGTAAAAAAGCGCTTATTGTTGGTGTTGCATCAAATCGCTCAATTGCATGGGGGATAGCTGAATCAATGGCAGCAAACGGTTGTGAGGTTGCTTTTACCTACCAAACTGAGAAACTTAAGGGTCGCGTTGAAAAATGCGCTGAGATTTGTAACTCATCTATTGTTATTCCGTGTGACGTATCTAGTGATGAGCAAATCAAGGAAACCTTTGATGAGCTCAAAAAATCTTGGGACAGCTTTGATATACTAATTCACTCCGTTGCCTTTGCTGAAAGAACAGAGCTAGATGGTAATTATCTTGAAGTCACAACCCGTGAAGGCTTTCTTAAGGCACATGAAATTAGCTCGTACAGTTTTACTGCCCTTGCAAAAGCAGCAATGCCTATACTGAATGAAAATGGCGCTTTATTAACACTCAGCTACTTAGGAGCTTTAAGGGCGATACCAAATTACAATGTGATGGGTATTGCTAAAGCCTCTCTTGAGGCCAATGTTCGATACATGGCTGCAGCTATGGGTGCTGAAAAAGGTATTAGGGTCAATGCTGTGTCCGCAGGTGCGATTAAAACACTGGCAGCGAGCGGCATCAAAGGGTTTGGTAAATTGCTTGATCACGCAGCTGAAAGCTCTGCACTTAAGCGCAATGTCAGCATTGAAGAAGTCGGAAACGTAGCCGCCTTTTTGTGTTCTGACTTAGCCTCAGGCGTTACTGGTGAAGTAACCTATGTCGATGCTGGCTATAACTTTTATGAAAAAGGTCCTGACTTATAACCAAGAATTAGATTAATCTCATGTTTCATATGCTGACTTGTTTTGACCTCAAGCCTAAGCACACTATAGAAGAGTTTCAAAAATCTTTAGACAATTATTCCTCTTTTATGCAAGAGCATGATCTAGGAGAAGGTCACAGTCCAATTGGTCTACGTCAAAGCGATACAATTTTAGATACGGATGATGAAAGAAAGCATAAATACTTTATGCTAATGCATTTTCGAGATAGGGAACAATCTGATAAAGCTGTCGCTTATATCAAAAGTCATAAAGAGCCTGGAAAGTCTCTTCACACAAAAGCGTACTCGCAGACGCAAAACCTAATCTTTATTAGCTGGCAAGATATTGAAGAATAAATTTATAAGAGCTCGGAAAATACTTTTATCTCAGCGTTTTCTCTTAGTTGCTTAATCAAGGAGACAAACATTTCAATATTTTCTTGATTTATATATACTTCTGAAATACCTGTATTTGAATTATCTTCTGGAATTCTTACGCCACTCAAATCAATCACTAAAGAGGTTGACCTGTTTGCACTCTCAGCACTATAGGTATGTCTTCCCTCATCAGGTTTTGAAAGAGTATAAGATAAAGATGTAACGTTAAATGGTAATTCGCTGGCTCTAGAGATCCAACCCTCGTCAACCCATTCTAAATTGTTCTCAGAAATTAACTGATTAGCGGTTTGGTTATCGCCACTCGAGAGCGCTGAAGCAATATTTTCAGCAATATTTTCGATAACTTCTTTGGCTGCAGCTGACTTTAATGCAGCTTCAATCTGACCCTCAACCTCATTTAATTCCTTCTCACGCTCAGACCGCAAATCAGAAAGAGCTAGCACTACAAATTTTTCTGGGCTGATTTCAATAACCTCTGAGTTTTCACCCTCATCAATCACCGAAGAACTGAATGCAGAAGAAACAAATTTTTGATCATACTGACTGCTTCCCTGAGCAAAGTAGTCACTTGTTTGCAGTTCTAAACCAAACTGATCCGCAACCATGTCTAGTGACTCCTCATAAGACAAATTAATGAACTCTTCCAGTGAGTCAAATAACAATTTTTGCTTAGCAGTCCTAACATAAAGAGATTCAAGCTGATTTTCAACCTCTTCAAAAGATTGCATTGTTTTAGGCTCAATATCCGTTAACTTGATAATATGAAAATACCCGTAGTCTGTTGCTACTACTTCGCTGACATCACCTACATCCATGCTAAATGCTACCTCATCAAATTCGGCTCCCATCAACCCACTTTCAAAAAAGCCTAGATCTCCACCCTCTTCACTAGAGGAAGTATCTTCAGAGTTTAATTTTGCTAGTTCAGCAAAATCAGAGCCTTGCTTGATTTGGTCTGAAAGTTCATTAGCCAATTCTTCACTTTCAACTAAAATATGTTGCGCTCGTCTTCTTTCGGGGTTTGTATAAAGCTCGGCATTTTCATCATATAGATTTTTAAGATCATCATTCGTTGGACTTTCAGGCTCTTCCATGCTATCCAGTGTCAGCTCTACAAAATCAACCTTAACTTTTCTGCCTTCAACAAAACTTAATCTATTGTCATTAAAGTAATCTGAAATTTGGCTTTGAGATACACTCACTTGATCATCGTAGTTTTCAGTTTTTAGTGCAATATATGAAACCTCTCTCTGTTGAGAAGCAAGATTATTTAGCTGTTCAGCTTGAGTTGATGAAATAAAGGCTGAACCGCTTAGATTAATTTTGATTTGTTCCCGTGTCAATCTTCCAGATTGAGCCATCTCATAGCCAGTAGGTGAATAATTGTTGAGCCTCAGTAACTGTGTGTAACGCTCCTGTGAAAACTCACCGTCCACTAAAAAAGCCTGATTCATTTCAATAATCGACTTTACTTCGTCATCTAATGTAACAATATCAAGTGAATTCGCATAGTTTTCGAGAAGTTTGTCATTAATCATTGATTCAAGCAAAGTTTGCTTTAAAGTATCATCAATTTCCTGGGTGTAGGCTGCACCAAATTGTTGCTGGAGATTTCGTTGTTGAGAACTTAATTCTTGATAATAAACGTTAATATCTATATCCTCTCCATCAACCTTTGCAATTGAAGTGTTCGCAGAGCGGCTGGCATAATCCTGAATTCCAAATAAAGCGAACGGAATTGTTATTAAACCAACGATAAGATAGGCTACCCAGCCTTTTGATTTATTTCTTATTGCACCTAACATAATAATTTTTTACCAATATTGTTAAAGTCTTTGCTAATTTCAGGATTTCGTAAAATCGAATCTCACTAATAGCTTTTGTGAAGCATTATACAAGGCTATGTCTTTCATCTAAAGAAGTTTTATGCCTTAAACTTTATTGATATTTTTGAGCTAGTTTTTCTAAGATATTATCAACATCTTCCAGTTTTGTATCCCATGCAGTTACAAACCTAACGGCTTTACCATCAAGCTCCTCTTCATTAACATCATATCCAGACTTATTCAAATAATCTATAACATCACGAGGCAGATGAACAAAGACTTCATTTGATTCGGTAGGGTAAGCTAATTCAATATTTGAAAAATTATTTAAACCTTTACTTAAAACCTTTGCCATTGAATTAGCATGTGTTGCATTTCGAATCCATACATCCTCAGAAACATAAGCATTAAGTTGAGAAGAGATAAAGCGCATTTTAGATAGAAGTTGTCCAGATCTCTTATGAAGGAATGGAAAGTTACCAACCATTTCAGGTTTAAAAAATATGATTGCTTCTGCTGCAAGACAACCATTTTTTGTACCGCCTAAAGTAAGAACATCGACGCCGGATTTCCAGGTCATCTCAGCTGGGCTTTTATCAAGAGACACGAGAGCATTAGCAAAGCGAGCTCCATCCATATGAAGACTCATATTATGTTCATGAGCTATTTTTGCAATGTCCCTTACCTCGTCCAGTTGATAGACAGTGCCTGTTTCACATGACTGAGTAATACTGACAACTGAAGGCTGAGTTACATGAACATTTCCAGCACCCCTGATAATTTTTTCAAGCTCAGTTGCCTGTATTCTTCCATTGGTGCTTCTCATTGGAATGAGTTTAGCACCGCCGGTAAATAATTCAGGTGCTCCGCATTCATCAGTGTTTATATGGGAAAGTTCATGGCAATATATTTTTCCAAAAACTGGCGCTAATGCTGAGAGAGCCAAAGCATTAGATGCAGTTCCAGTTACTGCTAAATACACCTCCAACTCAGTTTCAAAAATTTCAGATAATGAAGTTTTTAAAATTGAAGAACATTCATCATCACCATAAGAACCTGCATTGCTAGAGTTAGCCTCAATCAGAGCATCCATCACCTCGGGGCATGCGCTAGTAACGTTATCTGATGTAAATAATGGGTTCATGGAATCTCCTGAGTTAGACTGGGACAGCAATAACGCCTAAAAAATCACCATTTACAACAAGACCAGGGAAATGTTTTCCTGTAAATATTCCATCAATCTTTGCATGATATTCATCTGGGGGAGTGCCTGTTCGTTCAATGTTATGAACTTTGGCAACAAGTTGACCCGCCTTAACCTCATCACCAAGATCTACGCAATGTTCAACCAGTCCTGTTGACTCACTAAAAATATAGCAGCTATCATCTGGCATGTCGAGATTGAGAGTCTCATCAACCTCCAAATCACCCTTAATTATCCCTACATGGCGAAGAATATTTCTAATCCCTTTTTTTGCAATTTCAACTGTATAGGCAGTTGTCGATCCACCCCCACCAAGTTCGGTGCTGATGAATACTTTACCCATATTTTCAGCAGCTGTATCGTACATATTAGCCGCATCAATCTCTAACAACATTACAGAATGAGGCGCATTAAATGCTTTCATTGCAGCAATACATTTTTTTTGTTGCTCCTTATCATTCAATACATGTGCACAGCAAAAAGGTAAGAAATCTAATGTCTTACCACCTGAATGAAAATCCACTACAAAATCTGCTATTGGTAATAGTGTTCGATTGAAATAATCAGCAATCTTTTCAGTAAAAGTTCCCTC
>CAZESR010000045.1:0-7842 GCA_964515065.1 uncultured Piscirickettsiaceae bacterium | reverse complement strand
GATCAGTAGCCATACCGAGTGTGGTATATCGCTTGACGTGTTCAACCGATTTAAATCCTTCCTGATTAGCCAATCTAACATCTTTAGCAGTAACGTCATTTTGGAAATCAACCCAAGCGCGATTTTTCCCACTAGGTACACCCCAGTTAGCAACAATATTGTAAGCAACTGCTGGCGTTGAAGCAGGCTTCAAATCCGAGCCTTTGTAGTCCAAATCTGAGGCGACAGATGAGCCTAAATCATGCGCCTCTTTAATTGCATCAGAGAGAACCATGGTTCCTTTTGCTCTTCCTGCTACCGACATTCCGGGAGGTGTTTTCTCATCAGGAATGAAGGAGGCGATAGTCTCATTCCACTTAGGAATACCTCTATGATGGCAAGTTAAATGAAGATTTGGATTCCAACCACCAGATACAGCCAAAGAATCTGTATCAATGCTTTTTCCATTTGAAAGATTGATTGATTTAAGTCTTCTTCTGCCTTTTGTATCAACAACATCAGTACCCATAAAGATTTCAGCGCCCTGAACTGGCATGACTGGACTAATAGAACGTGAGTCTATAATTGCAACTACATTAACTCCCTTTGATCTTAAATCTTTTGCAGTTTGCCAACCATCATCATTGTTTGTGTATACCGATACTTTTTTACCTGTAGCAACTGCAAATCTATTCATGTAAGATCTAACAGCTCCAGCAAGCATAATTCCTGGTCGATCATTATTTCCAAACGCAATTGAACGCTCTATCGCACCCGCGCAGAGAATAGATCTTTTTGCATAAATTCTCCAGTTGACCTGTCTAGGCTTATTTGAATCTTCTCTCGATTCAGAAGATCTGTTTTCGAGCGCACCATAAATGCCATGGTCATAAACACCAAAAATGGTTGTATCTGCCATCAAGGTCACGTTGTCCATTGCACTTAACTTGTTGACTGCATTCTTTGCCCATTCGCTTCCGGCTATACCATCAATCTTAGCAGACTCAGAATTTAAGCGACCACCCATTAGAAAGTCTTCATCAGCTAAGATGACTTTTGCACCTGAACTTGCAGCAGTTAGAGCAGCTGACAAGCCTGAAGCTCCAGCTCCAATAATAAGAATATCGCAGTATCTAAAACCTTTATCATAAGTATCAGGGTCAGGCTCTTTTGCAAGTGTGCCTAGTCCTGCTGAGTTTCTAATAGCTGGCTCATAAACCTTTTCCCAGAATGCCTTTGGCCACATAAAAGTCTTGTAATAGAAGCCCGCGCCAAGCATTGGTGAGAAAAAATCAGTTATAGCCATCAAGTCGAATCCAAGAGGCCCTCTATGGTTCTGACTTCTTGCGTCAAGACCATTGTATAACTGGGTGACAGTTGCACGTGTGTTTGGCTCTTTATGTGCTGCGCTACCAATCTCCATAATGGCATTAGGCTCTTCAGATCCTACAGTAACAATACCACGTGGACGGTGATATTTAAACGATCTTCCGACCAAATGCTTATTGTTTGCGAGTAAAGCTGAGGCGAGTGTATCTCCCTCGTAACCTCTTAATATTTGGCCATTAAAGGTAAAGGTTAGTGTTTTATCTTTATTGATCAGGCCACCATCTTTTCTATTTGTCTGACTCATTTTCTCCTGCCCATTGCTCTTGAGACGTCTTGAGCAAGCTCAACATTCGTAATCTCATGTGTTAACGTATTCCTTGTGACTACCAACCAAGACTGGTCACCTTGCTCGTGATACCAAAGCTCTTGATGATCACCTGCAATATTTTCTCTTATATATTGATACTGATAAAAGTCTTCAGCTGAAGCCTCCTCCTCCCAATTCGTGGGCCTATTGATTAGGTCAGTCGACCCAAGATAGACAAACTCTTCAGAATCTCGAGGACCTAGAAGTGGATGATTAATGATCATGTCTTGTCCTCCTTAGTGTAAGTTTGGTTGAGCGCCAACGCCCTTTTCATCTATAATAGCACCGCGCCTAAATCGATCAAGCTTGTAGGCTGATGCAACCTCATGTGAATGACTTGTTGCAAGTAAGTGCGCGTAACAATAGCCGCTCGCAGGAGTCGCTTTAAAGCCTCCATAACACCAACCACCATTAAAGAAAAGTTCATCAACTTCTGTACTGTCAATAAACGGAGATCCGTCCATTGACATATCCATAATCCCGCCCCACATTCTTAATAAACGGGCGCGTCCAATCGAAGGCATAATAGCCATACCACCAGAGCATACATCTTCAACAACAGGCAAATTACCTCTCTGAGCGTAGGTATTGTAACCATCAATATCACCGCCAAAAACAAGGCCGCCTTTATCAGACTGAGAACAATAAAAATGTCCAGCACCAAAAGTGATTACATTGTCCATAACGGGCTTGAGGCCTTCGGTCACAAATGCTTGGAGCACATGACTTTCGATCGGCAACTTGATTCCTGCCTTAGCCATCACTCTTCCTGATGAGCCTGCAACACAAACACCAACCCTGCCGGCTTTAATTTCACCTTTGGATGTTTGAACACCTAAACATTTTCCATTTTCTATATTGAAGCCTGTCACTTCACAGTTTTGAATAATATCAACCCCGAGATCACTCGCGCCTCTTGCATAACCCCAAGCAACCGCGTCGTGCCTAACTGTTCCTCCTCGAGGTTGAGCTAGTGCTGCCTTAATTGGGAATCTTGGATTGTCCATATCTAAAAATGGATATCTCTCTTTTACCTCTTTGGCTTCTAAATACTCACAACCAGCATCCGCAAAAAGCATTGCGTTGCCTCTTCTGATAAAGGCATCACGCTGAGCATCTGAATGGATTAAATTCATAATTCCACGCTGAGAAACCATTGCGTTGTAGTTTAAATCCTGCTCGAGATTCTCCCATAACTGCATCGACAATTCATAAAAAGGCTCGTTTCCTGGAAGCAAATAGTTTGAACGAATAATGGTTGTATTTCTTCCAACGTTACCACCACCAATCCAACCCTTTTCAAGGACTGCAACATTGGTTATGCCGTGATTTTTTGCCAAATAATAAGCTGTTGCTAACCCGTGGCCACCGCCGCCAACAATCACTACATCATAGCCATCAGCTTTCGGCTCTGCATCGCGCCAAGTTGGCTCCCAGCCCTTGTGGCCAGTTAATGCTTCTTTTACAACTTTAAAGGCAGAATAACGAGTTTTACTCACAATTTAACTCCAAGGGTAAGGGCTATTAGAAACTGGGTGTAATTTACCCTCTTTGAAGCGACTAAATCTAAATGGCTCTAATAGGTCTTGCTTTTCTCCAAGCAACTCTTCTGCAACTAGGCAACCAACGCCGATCATTTTATAGCCATGATTACTATCAGCAATGATTGTAACATTGTTATTGAAAGTATCAATGACTGGGAAGCTGTCAGCCGTAAAGCAACCCACACCTCCTGAAGGCTCTTTATGATATTTTGGCATCGTCCCTTCAAACCTCTTGTGACAATGAGCAAGCGCTGATACCCACATATGGGCAAATTCTGGACCAGAAACAAACTCTGGGCTAGATGGACCATATGGATCAATAGCAACCTCTTCTGCTGGTTTTTTAATCTCATAAGGTGAAGCTCCGCCTTGAATTCCACCAAAATGCCAGTCAGGTTTATAATAAATGCCCCACATTTCATCTGTAATCAATGAACCATCAACATCCGAATATAATGGCGCATCAGTATCCACGTGAAGAACTGGTGGCATTTCACCATCATTCGTTTTCAGAAGTTCAGGCTCAACCCTGAGGACTCCCTCTTCAAGCTGCCAAAAACGCCACATATCAACGTCTTGATGAACATTGCCATCGAGGCCCTTGACTTCTATCTGAGAAGGAAGACCAAGCATACTCCAAAAATCTCTGACCCATGGACCTGCTCCAATAACTACATTATCACAAGCAATGGCACCTTGATTAGTTTCAACTGCAGAGACAGTGTCATTGTCACCCTTAGTAAAACCGGTTACTTCAACACCCGTAATAATTCTTACGCCTAAAGCCTCGACCTTCTTAGCTAGCCCATACATAGCTTTAGTGTTGTTAGCGTAGCCACCTTTTTTCTCATGTAGCACCGAAGTAATGCCTTCAGCTTGCCAATCATCGAACATATTAAGCATGTATTCACGAGACTCATCTTCTCCTTCAATAAAAACACTCTCGTAGCCAATTTCTTGCTGCTCCTCATGGATTTGCTTGACATCCTCTCTCATACTCTCAGGAGAAATTTGCATATATCCAACTGGATGATAACTAAAAGCCTCAGGATCGCTCTCCCAAATACTTACAGAATGAGCCATTAACTTGCGCATTGCTGGTTGAAAATAATTATTACGGACAACGCCACAGGCGATTCCTGTAGCTCCTGCAGAGATTCCAGATTTATCAAGAATGACTACTCTTCCATCAACAGACTCTCCAGATTCAGTTAAACGCTCAGCTAAACGCCATGCAGTTGAAAGGCCGTGAATTCCTGCACCAACAATGACGTATTCAGCTTGACTTGGTAATGACATATTTATCTCCTTAAGATATATTTTTATTGAAGGGTTAATTTAAAACTAAATAAACAGTAAGCATAATTATCAATAATTTGGAATGGTTGTCAGGTTAAAAAATTCAAATCGAATTGAAAATAATTCTTGAAGCTTGAAAAAAAAATTAATATACTTTATTGTCACACTATGAAAGGGGTTTCATTTTAGATTTTTTTTATGATAAATCTTACTAAACTGTGTCATTAAGCGTCTAAATTAAATCTAATTTAGGTAATTTTCAGCAGTTATTAAAAGATAAATAGGCTCAAATTGAACAAAAATTTGAAAAAGTAAGTATACTTATATTCAACATTTAGGATACATTTATGTCACGTAGATATTATAAATTACCGCCGTTAACGTCACTAGCAACTTTCGAAACTGCTGCTCGCCACAGAAGTTTTAAGGGTGCTGCTGAGGAACTTGGAGTGACTCCAGGTGCGGTCAGTCACCAAATTAAGTTTTTGGAGACTGAACTTGGCTTATCACTATTTGACAGAAAACATCATGGCAATAATTTAACTGACCATGGTGAATCTTTGTTTGCTGTTCTTCAGAGTAGTTTTACTGCGATCTCATCAACTCTAGCCAATCTTAGACGCTCTGCAAGCGACAAAGAGGTTATTATTAGTGCTACAACAGCTGTCTCGTTTATGTGGCTTCCACCTCGCTTAGCTGAATTCTGGAAACAACACCCAGAAATTCCAGTTAATCAGCACGTTACAGATAATCCAGATTCGCAAGGCATTGCCGTTGACTTAAAGATTTGTTATGGATTTGTAGAGAACGAGTCAACACAAAAACACACACTCTTTCAAGATGAGTTGGTTCCGCTATGCAGTCCTTCATTTGCAAAAGAGTTTCCTGACGCTTCAATCGAAGATTTGGCGCAGGCACCTTTGATACACTTAAGAGCCAAAGATAAGAACTGGTCAAATTGGTTTTCGTGGTTTAACGCTCTTGGATATAAAGGAAAGATTGCGCCAGGAATCCATGTCAATAACTACATGATTGGACTTCAGGTTGCAACTGATGGCATGGGCATAGTCTTAGGATGGAAACATCTTTGCAAACCTAAAATCGATAATGGAGAACTCGTCATCTATGGAGATACCTCCATACCAGCCCCATCATCACTCTATATCATGAGTGAAAAAGAGGATTTGCTGCCAGAAAACGTCAAAATACTCAGAGATTTCTTAATCTCGAAACCTTAGTTCTTTTTTAAATTAATGAAATCAATTCAATTTTTTATTTGAATTTTTTTGATTTTTTTTATTTTTTAACAATAGTATCATATCGTTTTTTTTAAAGCTTTTTTCCATGCCCTCAATTCCTCTTAGCAACCTTGATCATGTTTTAATTTCAATCGATAAAGCCAAAGGTTTACCGAATCAGCATTACGTTAGTCAAGAGGTCTTTGAAGAAGAGAAACAAGCCATACTTTTTGATAATTGGTCAGCCATAGGAACAGGAAAAGATATCCCTAACGTGGGTGACGTCAAACCTATAAATTTTGTGGGTATGCCGCTGATAATGGTTCGTGATAGCAAAAATAATATCAGTGTCTTTCAAAATACTTGCCGTCACAGAGGAATGATCCTGATCGATAAACCAACCAATGTCAGTGGGATAATCCGATGCCCTTATCATAGCTGGTGTTACAATCTGAGTGGTGAATTATGCGCTACACCGATGGTTGGAGGTGTCGACAATAATAGTCATGAATCAATCAATAATGATGAGCTAGGTTTATTCAAGATTCGTTCCTCGCTCTGGCAAGACATCATTTTTGTCAACATATCAAATAGCGCTCCAGAATTTGAAGATTATGCCTCTAAAGTTATCAATCGATGGTCTGAGTTTGAAAAGCCAATTTACCATGGTGGTAAAGACTCCTCTTTCACTCTGTCTCTTGATACTAATTGGAAACTTGCTGTTGAAAACTATTGTGAAAGTTATCACTTGCCATGGGTCCATCCAGAGTTAAACATAAACTCGAGATTAGAGGATCATTACCACATCGAAGAGCAGGGACACTTTTCAGGGCAAGGCTCTCACGTCTACAATCAAATAAAAGATGATAATGGAAATGTTTTTCCTGACTTTGCAGGCCTTTCGGCAAAATGGGATACTACGAGCGAGTATATAGCGCTATACCCTAATGTCTTGCTAGGGGTTCACAGAGACCATTTTTTTTCAATCATCATTGAACCATTGTCGACCGGTAAGTCGCTTGAGCATGTGTCACTATACTATGCTGAAAATCCATCTCAAATGCCTCAATTAGAAAGCCTAATTGAATCCAACGCCTCGTTTTGGAAAACCGTATTCAAAGAAGATATTGGGGTCGTTGAAGGGATGCAAAAAGGCAGAAATGGACCTATGTTTGATGGAGGTAAGTTTTCACCTGTTATGGATAGCGCCACGCACTGCTTTCATCACTGGATTGCCCAAAAACTAAAAGATTACAGATCGCAAAATAGCTGACTTTATAATTTTGCTTGGTAAGCAATCAATGTATTTTCAAGAAGAACAGCAATCGTCATGGGGCCGACTCCACCAGGAACCGGAGATATTGCAGAAACCTTATCTTTAACATTCTTAAAGTCAACATCACCAGCGAGCGTCCCATCCTCAAGACGATTGATACCGACATCGATAATCACTGCACCGTCTTTAACCCAGTCTGACTTAACAAGCTTTGCAACACCAGCAGCGGCAATGATGACGTCCGCACATTGTGCTTTAAGTGCGATGTCTTTTGTTTCCTTATGACAAACCTGAACCGTCGCACCGGCATTTAAAAGCTCCATTGCCATTGGCCTTCCAACGATATTTGAAGCCCCAATGATGACGCAATCTTTGCCCCTTAAATCACACTTAATTGAATCGAGCATCTTCATAACTCCCTTAGGAGTACAAGGACTGATAAATGATTTATTTTGACTCAATTTACCAACATTTTCACTACTAAAGCCGTCGACATCCTTTTCAGGAATGATGGCCTCAATAATCTTATTAGAGTCGATGTGAGGTGGCAAAGGAAGCTGAACCAAGATTCCATCAATCGTTTTATTTTCATTTAGGCGGTTCACCTCATTGAGCAACTCTTCTTCTGTAATGTTAGCTGACTTGTGGATTTGATCAGAATAAAAACCAACCTCAACGCAGGCTCTTGTTTTGTTTCTGACGTACACCTGAGAGGCTTCATCATCACCAACAAGGATAACAGCCAAGCCAGGAGGTCTTGAATACTGCTTAACTTCATTCGCAATATTTTTTCTAAGATTTTGAGCCAGT
>CAZESR010000044.1:0-8157 GCA_964515065.1 uncultured Piscirickettsiaceae bacterium | reverse complement strand
CTACTGCATCAATAAGATCAGAGTTAGGAACAACAGAACCACCTGGAAGAACTTCAATTGTTACTCTGCCATCAGTTAAGGCAGCAACGTCTTCTGCAAAATCTCTAACATAACCAACTTCACTACCAGTAGAGCTTAATACAGATTGTACTTTTAAATGAATATGACCATCAGCAATAGCGCTTGAACTAAATGCAACAACTGCAGCGGCCAATAAACCAACTTTATTTTTAAACATAAAATCTCCTAATTTTTAAACATAAATAGTTAAAGGCACAATTAAATTATGACTTTAGCTAACCATCAGTATACATCAATTGATATATATGTTTCAATCTATTTTTGAAAATATATATGTTTTTCAATATTAAATAGATTGGGGAAACTTTAACCTATAATTGTATTCCGTAAATTCTGTATCTTGAATTAAAAAAAATTAAATTGCATTTTATTGATATTTAGACAAAAATTTTATAGATGGACTCCCATAAAAAATTTGATTTCATTATTGTAGGAGCTGGCTCTGCAGGCTGCTTGCTAGCGAACAGACTCTCATCAAACTCAGAAAATAGAGTTCTTTTAATTGAAGCTGGTCGTAGAGATGGCAATCCTTGGCTGCATGTTCCAGTAGGTTATTTTAAAACAATGAATAATCCAAAATTTGATTGGATGTATCAACTTGAAAAGGATAAAGGATTAAATTATAGAAGAATTGACTGGCCAAGAGGCAAAGTCCTTGGTGGTTCAAGTGCACTTAATGGACTTCTTTATATTCGGGGTGATAAACACGACTACGATAATTGGGAGAAACTTGGAAACAAAGGCTGGTCCTATAAAGATGTACTTCCTTTATTTAAAAAATTTGAGTGCCAAGAGAATGGAGAGAATGAGTACCATGGAGTTGATGGTGAGCTCAAAGTTTCCAATCTTAGATTAAGAAGAAAAATAGCAGATCTATTTATTAAGGCCTCAGAGGAGATTGGCATTCCATTTAATGCAGATTGCAATGGAGAAAAACAAGAAGGTGTTGGCTACTTTCAGCAAACTACCCACAAAGGTTTGAGAAGAAGTTCTTATCGCTCATTTCTGAATCGAAAAGTTAGGGCCCGAAAAAATTTAACAATCATGACCAACACACACATTAGCAAAGTCATCTTTGATGGCTCTAAAGCAATTGGTGCTGAATGTATTCAAAATAAAGGCAAGCCTGATTTGACTATTCTTGCAAACAAAGAAGTTATTTTGTCCGCAGGTGCAATTAGCTCGCCACAAATATTGCAATTATCGGGAATAGGTGATACAGAACTATTAGATAAACTGGGTATTAATACGATTCATCATAATCCCTCAGTTGGAAAAAACCTTCAGGACCACCTTCAAATTAGATTGGTCTATAAAACCAATACCAGAACGCTCAATGATGAACTAAACACATGGTGGAAAAAGGCCCTTATTGGAATGCAATATATTCTCTTTAGAACAGGCCCTCTAACTTTGAGTGCAAGCCAAGTTTTTGCTTTCACCAATACTTCTTTGAATGGCTCTAGACCAAACATACAATTTCATATGCAACCACTCAGTGCAGATAAACCTGGAGATGGTGTCCATCCATTTTCAGCTTTTACAATGTCAGTTTGTAATCTCAGACCCGAAAGTAGAGGTGAGGTTTCTATTAAGTCTCCAAACCCTGAAGATCTTCCTACAATCATTCCAAATTACCTTTCTACAGAATCTGACAGAGAAGTTGCAGTAGAGTCTATCAAGGTTGCTAGAAAAATTGCACAGGCAAACTCAATTAAAGAACACATTCTGGATGAATTTGTTCCTGGAAGTTTATTCACCTCTGATGAAGAATTATTAGAGGTTGCAAGAAATCATAGCCAGAGTATTTATCATCCAGTTGGCACTTGCAAAATGGGTCATGACAAAGATAGTGTAGTTGACGATCAGTTAAGAGTACACGGAGTCAAAAACTTGCGAGTAGTTGATGCATCTATCATGCCTGAACTTGTTTCAGGCAATACAAATGCACCAACAATGATGATTGCTGAAAAGGCTGCACAAATGATCCTAGCTAACGGTAATTAGAGTTTGACTAAATAGTTGTGTTTGTGTATTGTTTTCCTTATTTGATTTAAATTAATGCCTTCCTCAATTAATGACTTTCGTCGGAGCAAACTATTCAGAGCAGCAATTATTGTTCCTACACTTATAGCATTAATTTTTTCAATATTCAATCTTACCGCGCCTAACGACCCAGAAAAGATTTCGTCAAACTTTAGACTAGGAATAGTCAACCTGGATACAAGTACATCTTTTCCTTTGATATCAACCCAAGCAATTAAGGCCATATCGAGATCTTTACCCTTTAGGGTTAAACTATTCAAAGATTCAGAAAAAGCTGAAACGGCTTTATCTAATGGACAAATATCTTCAGTGATAATTTTTCCGGAAGACTTTTCTAAGCTAGCTATAAGTGAGAATAGTTTAAACATTAAAGTCATCAACTCAGACCACCTAACGGCATCGGAGACACAAATTGCTAGTCAGCTTCCATCTACCTTTCAGCTGGGTCTTTCTGCCTTCATATCAAATCTTCGATTGGCAAAGTTTCAAAATATAACACCTAGTTTAGAGATGCCAATTCAGGTTGAATTAGAAACTCTATACGAAGCTCAAAGTCTTGCTTCAATTCCTTCACCATTTGTAATGAGCTTTATTACATGGCTCGCTTCAATGGTTGGCTCAGCCCTACTCTTTCTTGCTACAAACCAAATGACTCTTCTTAACAGAGCCTATGTAAGGACAGTTATTCCAGTTATGACCATGGCAGCATGTAGTTTTACCTTAGCGCTTGTCGTAACTGTAACTACAATGCAGTGGGAAGTATTTTTTATGTCATGGCTCTTTTCATGGCTAGTCAGTGTATGCCTGAGTTGGTTTTTTCTTGGCGTCTTTGCCACATTAGGCCTTTCAGCTCTTGTAGTCATTCTTCCAGTTGTTTTCTATCAACCGGCACTAAGCGGAACTATGATTCCTCTAGCAGCGGCTCCAGAATGGCTCGAATTTATTGGCTCGTCAGTGCCCTTTGAATCTATTGGCAGTGCTTATCGTTCAGTAATCTTTGGCTCTAGTGGCAGTCTTCCACTGCTATGGCTAGGCTCGGCTGCATTAATTGGATTACTCTTAAACTGGGTATCAGACATTCTTAGAGGAAGAATGAAAAGGCGTTGGTAAATCTAGAGAATCATCAAATGCCCTTTTAAAGGGCTTTATTGTGACGTAATACAAAAACAATAGATAATTTAAATGTCTATAACACAATCTAATACAGTGTTAAAAACTATTAATAATATTGTTTTAAGTACTATTCTCAATTAGTCTTTATTTTTTTAATCAAATAAAAATTAAATGAATATTTGCATCCTTCATATTGGAACTTCAGCACCCCTAGCTAAAAATATATATTCATCCTCTCCAATACGTTTTTTTAATCTTCTTGCACCTTATCTACCAAATGCAAAATGGTCAACCGTTCATTGTCTGGATGAAAAAATTCCAAAAAATGCCGGTGAATTTGACGCTTATCTGATTACAGGAGGAAAATATTCTGTATTTGATAATTTTGAATGGCAAGATAACTTATTTGAACTCATCCAAAAAATTAATTTAACCAATATTCCACTTTTAGGTGTTTGCTATGGTCACCAAGCAATCGCTTACGCTTTAGGTGGCATAGTTGAGCGCCATAGTGCGGGATGGGGCGCAGGCATAACATCAGTAAATATTAAAGCTAACTCAAAATGGCTTAAGCCTTGTGTAAAAAAAATAAATTTATATGCTATGCACCAAGACCAAGTAACAAAATTACCAAGCAACGCAACCCAATTTCTTAGCAACAGTTTTTGCAACATTAGTGGGTTTTACGTTGAAGATCGTATTCTTACAATTCAACAACATCCTGAGTTTACCGAAGAATTATGCAGAGATTTAATTATCAGAAGGAAAGAACGAATAGGTCCTTTTTTTGATAGTGCGCTTCAATCTCTAGAAACGCCAAGCCAAGGTCCAATTGTTGGAGAATGGATGGCAAATTTTATAAATCTTCAATCTAATAGATAATTTCAATATCGAGTTTTTTTGTTGTTTGATTTAATGCCTTATGAAAACCTTCTAAAAAAAGCTCCTCAGTTGCTGATTGATACAACCATGGCGGCATTGAAAGATAAAAACTTGTTAGATGTTTAAATTCATCAATATAGCGCCAAGTTAATTTTTTATTATGCTGACATACTAGCTCAGCAATCAAAACATTGTTAATAGAAAGTGCATTAAACTCGGGAATCATTGCTAGGGATAAAGTTGCAAAAGGCGACTCAAGTAGCTTCTGATAACGAATTTTATTTTTGTGTAACAAAGCTCTATGTTCGTCATAAGATGGGTCAGTTTTTGAGCTCATTATCATTTTCTGATTATTTAAATCTTGAACAGATAAACTATCTTTATTTGCTAAATCGTGATCAATTGGCATTACGCATACCTCTCTTGCAGTCACTAGTTTCTTACTAATGATGCTTGTATGATTTATCTTTCTAGTACTCAATGTAAAGTCTACATTGCCTCTTCGAATGGCTTTGCTCATATTCGCAATTGGCAATGAATTAACGTAAAACAACATGTCTGGCTTTGAACAATGTATGTGTGAAAGAACTCTAGGCAAAATCTCATTAATTACGGACAGACTTGCAGAAAATCTTAATGGGTTGAGTGTTAAATTATTTGCACTACTGAAGTTGAGCTGCATCTGAATTTTATCTAATTGCATTAAAAGCTGCTCTACATCATCTCTTAAACTTGAAGCTCTGTCAGTTGGGAAAATTAATCCATTTCTTCTTATAAATAATGGCGCACCCACCGCTTTTTCTAGTTTTTTGATCAACTGACTAACTGCTGGTTGAGATACACCTAGTTTTTTTGCTGCTGCAGAAACACTTCCACAAGAAATAACTTCAGAAAACGCTTCAACATATTTAAAACGATTGATTTTTGTAATTTTATCGCCCATAAGCAAGTGAATATTATGTCTAAATTGCTATAACTATTTCTTATATAGTATAAATTAGATTTAATAAGGTTGCAGTACTAACAAAAAGTGGGTTAATCTATTATTATATTTTCTAAAGTTACTTTTTATGTCTTCAATAATAGTTAATGGAAAGCCTATTCCAAGCGTAACCGTTAAGAATAGTAATTTAAGTAGAGAAGCTCAAAGGACTCCACTAGTTTTGAGCTTTCCTCATAGTGGAAATAACTATCCTGATAATTTCGATACAAATCCTGAATTAACCTTCGAGATACTTGACTTTCCTAGTGATAAATATGTTGATGAGCTATATTGTAAATCTTTAGAGCTTGATCTTATTTCAATTCATGCTAACTTTCCTAGGACCTACATAGATGTTAATCGAAATCAACATAATATTGACACTGGTATGCTAGAACAAAGTAAGAATTGGTATGGCAGAATTCATCCTGCAGGTGTTGAGACAGGCACTACCTTGTTTTGGTCCAAAACAAAAGAAATATATGACATTTATTCTAGAAAACTTAGCCACAAGGAATTGAAACATAGGCTTGCATCATGCTTTATACCATACCATCAACAATTGAATTCTGAAATTCATCAAATGTATCAAAATCATGGTTGTGCCTATATTCTGGATTGTCATTCAATGACACAGTTTGATGGAAAAAAACGAGGACATAAAGAAAGACCTCAAATTGACATTGGAACTAGAAATGGAGAGAGCTGCAGTAAAGAATATGCAGAATGTGTTGCTGATAGCTTCAGCAACCTTGGATATGACGTAAAAATTAATGGACGATTTGTGGGAGGAGAAATAATTCTTCGTTATGGATGGCCTGAGATTGATCAACATATCCTTCAAGTAGAAGTTCGAAGAGACTTGTATATGAATGAGGAAAATAGGGAAAAGAGTGAGCATTTTGAAAAAATGCAAGATGATTGCGGAAATGCTCTCACTAATATCAAGGAGTACATAAAAACGAAATCAATTTAGACAAACTATAACGCTAACTTATAGTTATAAAGTTTAAATTAATAAGATTGTTAATTTATATGAATACTACTATTATTGTTTAGGTATTCCAAAATAAACAATCAAAACTATCTTGGAGAAACAAAAAAGGAGAAAAATACTATGAAATATATTAACTTTAAAACGGTCTGTTTTGTTGGACTCATTGCCGGCATGATGGGCTCTGTGTATGCAGATACATTGCGAATGGCTTATTCGGTCGCACCGAAAACAATAGATCCATTTAAAAGTAGCGCCTCAGCAACGGCTTCATTAAATGAACACCTTTATGAAGCGCTTGTTTCGCGTACCAATGAAAAACTGCTGGCTACGTCTTACGGCTGGACAAATGACACAACACTTCTAGTTCATCTTAGGGAAGGTGTCAAATTCCATAATGGTGCTGATTTCACTGCCGAAGATGTCATTTATAGTGCATGCCGTATGATGTATAGAGTAGATGGTAAGAAAAACATGCTTACAAGTGCGCTGGGCCCAGTAGCTGACGTAGTAGCGATTGATGACTATACCGTTGCCTTCAAAACTGTGGGTTTATACCCAATACTCATTCAGAAACTCAAATCTTTGTCTATCTTGGACAGCGGTGATGCTGATTTGGGGTCAACTCTTAAGTATGACAATACTGGTGACTGTGGCATAACACGCTACCCAACTAAAGCTGAGTTTGAGAGCGGTAAGTATGCAAACGGAACGGGAAAGTACAAATATGAGTCTTTCGAAAATACTGGTGATGCCGTCTTGGTACGAAACGATAATTATTGGGGTAAACTAGCCAACTGGGATCGCGTTGAAATGACTTCGGTAACAAATTCTGGTGCACGAATGGCTGGACTACTTGCTGGAGATTATGATTTGATTGAGAACCCTACTGGTGAAGATTTACTGGCTTTGGAAGGTAACTCTGCCTATAGTTACTCAACTATGCCTTCTTGGCGCACCATTTTCTTGATATTGGATGTAGGTAGTGATGTCGCACCAGGAGTGACTGCTGCCGATGGAAGTAACCCACTAAAAGATATAAGAGTGAGACAGGCGCTTTCATTATCGATTGATAGACAGGCAATTGTAGATAAATTAATGGGTGGTAATGCAACCGTTGCTAGCCAGTTTGCACCGAGTTATCAAGAAGGTGCGGATTCGTCAATGCCAGATATGGCTTACGATGTTGATAAAGCAAGGCAATTACTCGCTGAAGCGGGTTACTCTGATAGTATTTCTATCGATCTCAGAATGCCAACTGCTAAATATCAAAATGGCACTCGAGTTGGTCAAGCTATTGCTCAATACTGGTCTCGTATCGGCATTCAAGTTAATCTAGTTGCTGAGCCTTGGTCTGTATTTAGAAAAGGTCGTTCAGCTCGTGAGTTGGGTGTCTTCATGTACGGTTGGGGTCATCCTCAAGGTCCTTCGCAGATGATTTCCTATGCATTTGGGACAAGAAATAAAGCTCTCAACCTAGGAGGCAGTAACTACTCTAACTATACTGACCCAGACTACGATGCCGCAATGACAGCATGGGCAGTTGAAACGGACGAAGCAAAGGCCTTTGAATATAATCAAGAGGCCATGCGTATAGCTGTTAGGGATTTGCCAGGAATACCTCTATACTACCAGCACAGCATCTGGGCTCACACAAGCGACATAAGCGTTGTTGGTCGACCTGATGAGCGTACCTTTGCTGACATGGCTACTAAAAATTAGAGACATTTAGAAGTACACTAAATATCCCCTCGCATAAGCAATCTGCTACACTTATGTGAGGGGTTTTTTATGAACTGCTTTAATCTATAGTTTAAAAAAAATTAAAATTATTCGTTTTAGGGCTAAGTTAGAGTCAAAGTATCCATGATTAAGTACATTTTAAAACGTCTTTGGCACAGCGGCATACTAGCAGTCGTCATGTCGTTAATCGTTTTTTTTGGTCTGTACGTAGTTGGTGACCCGGTTGAAATGTTATCGGATGATGAGTTTACCGAGCAAGATAAAATCGACTTAGCCATTGAACTTGGACTTGATAAGCCACTTTTTGAGCAATACT
>CAZESR010000043.1:0-8601 GCA_964515065.1 uncultured Piscirickettsiaceae bacterium | reverse complement strand
ACTGAATGAGACGATTAAGCATGAGTATTGTCTCTCTTAATAATTGCCTTACTCCCAAGTAAAACCTCTACACCACAAAAACCGCTATCATAATTGCTGGTATTAAACATGACAGGATGAGTAAAACTATATAAATGTTGGTGATTCTTCGGTTCGAAAAAAAAGTAGTCAAGAATCCAAAGAAAGTTGCTAGTCGTTTATTCACAATTGAACTCTGAAATTTTCATAAATTAATTAAACCCACAACCTTCAAGTACTGCTGGTCCAATTTCGTCAAGATTTACACTTCTTGCCATGTCTTGGTGGTGGAAGTTTTTGAATAATTTTGTTTTGATATGTTTTAAAGTTTGTGCCTTTTCAATTAGTTTATTGAACTTATCCCATTCTAATTCTCTCTCACCCATAAGAATAGTTAGATTCTTAGATTTATTGTAATATTCGGGTGATTCATAAAACTCTTTATCAGTTAACTGAAATAATGAATATTCTGATGAACTAGGTGAAATTGCAACATTACCTTTTCCATTAAGAAACATTGAGGCATATACTACTGGACCACCACCTTCTGAATGTCCTGCATAGCAAATATTCACATTATTACCATGGAGTTTTTTAACTTCTTTTGTTAGATGATGAAATACCTCTATACCTTCAACTGCTCTGCCATACTCCCCATACAAATCAGTAGTTTGTTTTCTGAGTGTGCCATAAAAATTCACTCCATTTTCATAGTACCAATTTGCTTTTTTATATAAATCTCTATCACTGGCAAAGATTGCATAATGTTTTTTTCTCCCTTTATGACCATGATTGTATAAGATGACATTATTAAATTTCTTATCACCATGAGTGATATATCTCCAACCATCACCTAGTCTTTCCTGCTCTATTTTCCCAGTATTGTCAGGAGTTGTAAAAGGTGTCATTTGTGCATTCGGTTCTTTGAATAATCGTTTAATGTTTGCTAAATCAAAATTAGCAGTTGCATTTTGTGAATAAAAAGAAATAAGAACGAAAGCTGAAATGAGTATTTTTTTCAAAGTAGAGTCGTATTTGGACTAGGACTTCATTCTACTATTCAGAATAAAATAAAGCAAAGAATTTGTGAAGATTTACTTTCACAATAGTTTCACAGTAATTTTAAGGCATTAATTTTTAAGA
Source organism: uncultured Piscirickettsiaceae bacterium (assembly GCA_964515065.1). Lineage (GTDB taxonomy): Bacteria > Pseudomonadota > Gammaproteobacteria > PS1 > Pseudothioglobaceae > Pseudothioglobus. The sequence continues at coordinate 7,440 of CAZESR010000043.1, read as the reverse complement.
CCTTTTAGTGCATTCCTACTGAACAACAATTACTAAAGCTGGTCTTACGAGCCTTCCATTGAGAGTGTATCCTGTTTGTATTACCTCTAGAACAGTATTTGATTTTTTATCTGGCATAGGAACCATGGTGACAGCCTCGTGAAGGCCGGGGTCAAACTTTTCATCAATGGGGCTGATGGATTCAACACCAAACTTTTCCAGTGTACTATTGAAAACCTTCATAGTAAGCTCTAGACCTTCAGTTGTGGTTTTTAATGTAGCCTTTTCATCTTTAGCAGATTTAATTCCCATGGCTAGAGAATCACTAACCTCCAGAAGAGCTTTCACAAAGCCATCAAGTGCAAACTTGTGTGCATTTTCTAGGTCTTTTGTGGTTCGTCTTTTTAGATTTTCCATTTCAGCTTGAGATCGCAATAACTTATCCCAATTGTCTTTTGCAGATTGCTGTGCCTCTTCTAGCTGAGATTCTAAATCTTCAATTTTTGAGCTATCTTCTTGCTCTTCATTGGCTTTATTGGAGGGCTCTTTTTGAGCTTTTTGTTCCTTCTTTTTTGTCATTGTGTTACCAAACTAATGTATATTTAATGTGATATTTAGTTACTCTTTAATATATTTCAAGGCCTATGTTTAATTCAGTTGGCGTTATCTGTAAACCAAATGATTTTACCAGTCAAAAAACTGCTTTAGAGCTTGGAGTGCTTTTAAAAGATATGGGCGTAAGCTTTATTCAGGATGAAAGCGATATTAATAGTGACGCAGACTTAATAATTGTTGTTGGAGGTGATGGAACTATTCTTAATACTGCAAGAACCTATGTTGATTCAAACATACCCATTCTTGGGGTAAATCTTGGAAGGCTTGGCTTTTTGGCTGATGTTTCAGTGGATTCAATGGCTTCCGCAGTAACTGAGATTCTTAATGGCGAGTATATAAAAGAGCAGAGATCTCTGCTAAATTGCCAGATTGAGAAAGATGGTAAAGTAATTTCAGAGCACCTTGCTTTCAATGAAGTCGTCATTCATCGTAATGAAACCCCAAGAATGATAGAGTTTGAGCTTCATGTTGATGATGACTTTGTTAACAACCAAAGAGCTGATGGAATTATTGTTACTACGCCTACTGGATCAACTGCGTATGCTTTGTCAAGCGGTGGTCCGATCATGCACCCAAGCACAAATGCAATTTGCTTAGTCTCAATTAGCCCTCATACAATGAGCCATAGACCATTTATTCTACACGGCGAAAGTGAAGTATTTATTTCTCTCTTAGATTGTGATGAAAGAGCAACTATTAGTTTTGACGCACAGTCATCAGTCGCAGCATCTGAAGGCGTCTCTCTTAGGGTGAAAAGGCATGATAATTTTGTTCACCTTGTACATCCAAAGGGCTATGACTATTTTGAAATTATTAGGTCAAAACTTCACTGGGGACAAAAGGTCTAAAAACTCATAGTATGCTTGATAGCCTAAATATTAAAAACCTTGTTGTTATTGAGGATTTAGATATTAATTTTAAGTCAGGAATGACGGTCGTTACTGGTGAAACAGGTGCTGGGAAATCAATTATTATTCAAGCCTTGGGGATGATTGCTGGCGGTCGCTCAGATGCCTCCCTTGTTAGAAAAGGCGCGCATAAAGCGGAAATTAGTGCCTCATTTGCTATTGAAGCAAAATCAAAAGTACAATCTTATTTAGAAGGCCAAGACTTAGAAAATGATTTTGAATGCATCATAAGAAGAGTAATTCTCTCGGATGGGAAGTCTCGATCATACGTAAATGGCAGAAAAGTGCCATTATCAGTCCTAAGCGAAGTTGGAAGTTATTTAATCGACATGCATGGACAAAATGAACATCAGCTGTTATTAAGACTCAACCACCATAGAATTCTATTAGATGATTATGCAGGCGCTCAAAGTCTTTGCGAGAGAGTTAATGAAATTTATAACAACTATCAAAAAGTTAAAAGCAAAATTGAAACTTTACAAAATAACAACTCTCTTCTTTCTGCTCAACAAGAACTATTAAAGCACCAGCTTGATGAGCTGCACCAAGCACAACTGACTGATGATGAGCTCAATACCATTGAAGATGAGTACAAGGCTTCGATAAACTCAAGTCAGCTGCTAGAAAAAATATCCAAGATACTAAGCTCACTTAATGACGATCATGGAGTAAATAATATACTTATAGAGGGAGAGAGTATTCTTGACCAATCAAAAGAAATTGATTCACGACTTGATTCAATAAGAGAACTAATCGCCGGAGCCCAACTACAAGTTCAGGAGGGGATATATGACCTTACGAACTATCTCAGTAAAATAAGCAATCAAGAAAATAATTCAATGCAACTAGACCAAAGAATTACCCTTCTACATGATCTAGGCAGAAAGCATAATTGTCAAATTACCGAATTGCTCGATGTTCAAAAATCCTTAGAGAGTAAGTTAAACGATATAGATACCTCTAATGTAAAACTTGATAATTTAGTTCAAGAGCTAAACCAGCTTAAAAATAAATATTTTGCTCAGTCTAAAGTACTAACTGTACAGAGACAGAAGGCAAGCAAAGCCCTCTCACAAGAAGTTACCTTGCTGATGCAAAAGCTTGGAATGCCAGGCAGTGAAATTATCTTCAATATTGTTGTTTTGGAAAAAGAGGTTAGACTGAATGGCTCCGAAGATATTCATATTATTGTTAAAACAAATGCAGGACAAGACTTCAAACCTTTAAATAAGATTGCATCTGGTGGGGAGCTCTCAAGGATTTCTTTAGCGCTTTCAGTTTCTGTGAGCAAAACTGAGTTGACGCCTTCAGTTGTTTTTGACGAGGTTGACGTAGGCATCAGCGGATCAGTTGCAGAAATTGTTGGTCAAATGTTAAAGCAACTTTCAAAACAATATCAAATCATTTGTGTAACCCATCTGGCACAAGTCGCTGTACAAGGCAAAGAGCACTTGAGGGTTGAGAAAACTCAAAAAAATGACAAGACCTTCACTAATGTAGTTAGCTTAAATAGGGAAGAGAGAGCAGACGAGATTGCAAGAATTTTGGGAGGAATTAAGATTTCTAAGAAGACTCGAATAGCTGCAGAAGAAATGATTAGTTCAAGCTCTTAAGATAGTTAGATATTGCTATTGAAAAAAACTCGTTCAAAAGTTGAATTTTTTTTTACTAAAGGCACTATATATTCAGCTTTCAATGCTTGACTATTAAACATTAAATTGTATAATGTTGCGTTTGTGCATAATCAGGGCGGTTCAGTAGAAAGTGAAATCAGTAAGCTCACTTATTCAATACTTTCTCCTTGTTTTAATTGTTATTTACTATGCCATTAATGGTTTTGTTCTTGCCGCGTTATACGGCGCCTTAGTTAGTTTGAGCAATACATTAATTTTCAATTGGTATACAAATAAACAAAAAAAATTGGTTGATATTGATGCACAAAAAAGCTTTAGGATGGCGATAAATAGTAGTGTTATTAGAACACTCTCTCTAGTCCTATTAGCATTGATTGGACTTGGTTTGTTAGAGCTTGATCCTGCCGCACTTTGTTTGAGTTTGGTAGTAGGTCAAGTGGGTTTTATATTAGATAGGTTAAGGCAAAAATAATGGCAAGTGGTGAACTAACATCTGGCGCTTATATTAAGCACCATCTTCAAAATTTAACTTTCGGAAAATTTCCTGATGGTCATTGGGGGTTTGCTCACACTTCTCAAGAAGCTGCTGACATGGGATTTATTGCTGTTCACGTCGATACTCTTGGATTTTCTTTTGTTCTCGGGGCGCTATTTTTATTTTTCTTTGCCAGAGCAGCAAAGAAAGCCTCAATAGAGGCACCGAGCGGATTCCAAAACTTTGTTGAAAGTATCGTTGACTTTATTGATGAAAATGTACGAGGGTCATTTAATGGGAAAAACCCCTTAGTTGCACCTTTGGCGTTAACAACATTTATTTGGATTGTTCTAATGAATACGATGGACCTCGTTCCAGTAGATTGGCTCCCTTCACTATTTGCAGCGATGGGTGTTGAGTACTTGAAAGTAGTTCCAACGACAGATCCAAATGCAACATTTGGAATGTCAATCGGCATATTTATATTAATCCTTTATTACAGTGTTAAAGAAAAAGGATTAGGCGGATTTGTGGGCGAATTAACACTGCATCCTTTTGGAAAGTGGATGTTGCCTGCCAACTTATTTTTAGAAGGGGTGAACTTGCTGGCTAAGCCAGTTTCGCTTGCACTGCGTTTATTTGGAAACATGTATGCAGGCGAGATGATCTTCATTCTAATTGCACTGTTGCCATTCTGGATTCAGTGGAGCCTGTCTTTACCGTGGGCTATTTTTCATATCTTAATCGTATTACTTCAGGCGTTTATCTTTATGACCCTAGTAATTGTATATATGGATATGGCACACCAAAAAGAGCATTAATTTTTTTTAAATAGTTTTAACAAGTAGGAGCAAAAAATGGAACAAAGTATATTATTTTTAGCAGGATCTATTTTGATGGGTCTAGGCGCTCTTGGCGCTGCTGTTGGTATTGGTATTCTTGGTGCTAGGTTTATCGAGGGTGCTGCACGCCAGCCGGAATTAATTCCAATGCTAAGAACACAAATGTTTATCGTAATGGGACTAGTTGACGCGGTACCTATGATTGCAGTTGGTATTTCAATGTATATCTTGTTTGCGGTTGCAGGATAAATCGTAATCTTTTTCTATAAACAAGGGTATTAACTTATGAATATTAACCTTACGCTAATTGGACAAACAATTATGTTTGCCATGTTTGTCTGGTTTTGTATGAAGTTTGTTTGGCCTCCGTTAGTTGAGGCGATGGCGGCTCGCAAAAAAGCTATTGAAGATGGGCTTAAAGCTGCAGAGCTTGGAAAAGAAGAGCATGCTTTAGCTCAAAAAAATGCAGAAGATTTAATCGAAACTTCAAAAACTCAGGCAGCTGAAATTATTGCAAATGCTGATAAACAAGCCAGTGTGATGATTGACAATGCCAAGGGTGCTGCATCTGATGAGGCTGACAAGATAAAGGCACAAGCAAAATCTGAGCTCGATCAAGAGGTTGCTAAGGCGCGCAATGAACTTAGAGATCAAGTTTCAACTTTAGTCATGCAAGGAGTTAATTCTGTATTGGATAAAGAAGTTGATTCTAAAACTCACAAAGATATGCTTTCTAAGCTGTCTAAGTCACTATAGGTCGATAGAATGGAATTATCATCAATTGCAAAGCCATACGCTCAAGCGATTTTTGAAGTTGCAGAGCAAAGTAACTCTATCTCAGCATGGAGTAATTTTCTTGCAACTGCGAATGCTGTAATGAGTGATGAGAACACTAAAGCTTTTATTGCTTCTCCAAGCAAAAGTAAAAATCAAAAATATGATTTGATTTCTGCCTTGATTGCTAAAGCTTCATCAAAAGAGCTTAGTAAGCAAGAATCTGCAGTTATTGGATTAATTTTAAAGAATGATCGTTCAGCTGCAATTGAAAGCATTGCGAGCGCATACGAAATGGCAGTTTCTGATGCTAATCAAAGCAAGAACTTTAAAATTATAAGCGCTTTTGAATTGAGTGAAAGTGAGAAAAAAGCAATTGTTGATGATTTAACAAGTAAACATAAGACAACTGTATCAGTAGAAACTGAAGTTGATGGCTCTCTCAAAGGCGGCATCATAATAAAAGAAGGTGACAAAGTTATTGATACATCAATTAAGGCAAAAGTGGACGCTTTGAGTGTCTCGTTGTCTGTAAATTAATTTTATATAGAGAGGTTTGTTATGCAATTAAACGCTTCTGAAATCAGTGATTTAATTAAAAAAGAAATAGAGGGCTTTGATTTTTCAGCTGAGGCTCGTACAGAAGGCACAGTAATAAGTGTGAGTGATGGAATTGTGCGTATTCACGGTTTGGCGGATGCTCAATTTGGTGAAATGCTTGAATTTCCTGGCAACACATTCGGCCTAGCCCTTAACTTAGAACAAGATTCTGTAGGTGCAGTTGTTTTGGGAGACTATCTTCATATTTCAGAAGGCGACACTGTAAAGTGTACAAACCGAATCATGGAAGTTCCAGTTGGAAATGAACTGCTTGGCCGTGTTGTTAACCCACTAGGCGAAGATTTAGAGGGCAAGGGAGATATTAAAGCCTCTGCAACAAGACCGATTGAGGTGGTTGCACCAGGTGTAATTGAGAGACAATCTGTTGACCAACCAATCCAAACGGGAATCAAGGCGATTGACTCCATGGTTCCAATTGGTCGTGGTCAACGTGAACTTATTATTGGTGACCGTCAAACTGGAAAAACCGCGGTAGCGATTGATGCGATTATTAATCAAAAAGACACAGGTGTTAAGTGTATCTATGTTGCTATTGGACAAAAGGCTTCGTCAATTGCTGCGGTAGTTCGTAAGTTAGAAGAGCATGGTGCTTTGGCTCATACGATTATTGTTTCTGCATCTGCATCTGACTCTGCAGCGCTTCAATATATTGCTCCATATGCAGGCTGCGCGATGGGAGAGTACTTTATGGAACGTGGTGAAGACGCTCTTATTGTTTATGATGACCTTACTAAACAAGCTTGGGCTTATCGTCAGGTTTCGCTCCTTTTGAAGCGACCGCCCGGACGTGAAGCATATCCAGGTGATGTTTTCTACCTTCACTCTCGTCTTTTGGAGAGAGCTTCACGAGTAAATGCTGAATATGTTGAGCAAGTAACTAATGGAGAGGTTAAAGGCAAGACTGGTTCTTTAACTGCATTACCAATTATCGAAACACAAGCTGGTGACGTATCGGCCTTTGTTCCTACAAATGTAATTTCAATTACCGATGGCCAAATTTTCCTTGAGACAGATTTATTTAACTCTGGAATCAGGCCTGCGATTAATGCTGGTTTATCTGTTTCACGTGTTGGTGGTGCTGCACAAACTAAGGCAATCAAAAAACTGGGCGGAGGTATTCGTCTTGACTTAGCGCAATATCGTGAGCTTGCAGCATTCGCTCAGTTTGCATCTGATCTCGATGCTGAAACAAAAGCACAGATTGATAGAGGACAACGTGTAACAGAGCTTATGAAGCAGGGCCAGTATTCACCTCTAAATGTGGCTGAAACTGCAACTTCACTATTTGCTGCAAATAGTGGTGCACTGGATGATATTGATGCAAATAAGGTGGTTGCATTTGAGGCGTCACTCTTGGCGTACATGAATACCAGCCAAATTGCTTTAATGGATGAAATCAACGAGTCTGGTGACTATAACGATGATATCGCTGCTAAGCTTCAGACTGCAATTGATGACTTCAAAGCAAATAATACTTGGTAGATAATTATGGCAGTTGGTAAGGAAATTAGAACACAAATCGCGAGTATTCAAAATACTCAGAAGATTACTTCAGCCATGGAAATGGTTGCAGCTTCTAAAATGAAAAAGGC
>CAZESR010000042.1:0-9067 GCA_964515065.1 uncultured Piscirickettsiaceae bacterium | reverse complement strand
AGCCAACTATTCATAATTAACCTTAAGAAGCTTTATTTAGACTGAAAAATACTTGCTCAAAGCTCGCAGGGGCATTAAGTCCACTGATATTTTCTTTGTCTACATTATAAATAGCATTTTTGATTGACAGCCAGGCTGAGATTGCAAGCATTAAAGGTGGCTCGCCAACCGCCTTAGATTTATGAATGGTATTTTCATGATTTGAAATGTTAGGCTTAATTTTGACCTCGAAATGTTCTGGCGTATCTCCAATTGCGGGAATTTTATAGGTCGAAGCTCCTGTAGTAAGAAGTACTCCTGAATCACTCCATTTAAGCTCTTCTGAGCATAGCCAACCCATTCCCTGAATATAACCACCAACTATTTGTCCGGTATCAATCGCAGGATTTAGAGAAGCTCCTACATCATGCAAAATATCAACACCTAAAAGCTTATACTCTCCTGTTAAGCAATCTACTATAACTTCACTGACACAGCCGCCATAAGAGTAATAAAAGAAAGGACGTCCTTTCTGTTTAGCAAGGTCAAAATGAATTTTAGGTGTTTTGTAAAAACCATTACTAAAGAGCTCTACTCGATTCAAGTAGGCTAGCGAGATAAATTCATCAAAAGGTATATGTTTTTTGTCTGCTACAAGGCATGAATCTTCAAACTTAATAGAACTCTCGCTGACTCCGAAATATTCTTTAGCAAAATTAATTAAATTACTCTTAATTCTCAGACAGGCCTCTCTTGCAGCCATTCCATTAAGGTCAGAACCAGATGAAGCCGCAGTTGGTGAAGTATTTGGCACCTTTGCTGTTGATGTTGCAGACACTTTCACCCTTGATATATCAACACCAAATTCGTTTGCAACGACTTGTGCTACCTTGATATATAAACCTTGACCCATCTCTGTTCCACCATGGTTCAAGTTGATACTGCCATCCTTATAAATACTGACTAAGGCGCCCGCTTGATTTAGAAATTGAGTAGTAAATGAAATGCCAAATTTGACTGGAGAGAAAGCGAGACCTTTCTTTAAATATTTATTTTCCTTGTTGAATTTTTCAATCTGTTTTCTTCTAGAATGATAATTACTAGAAGTTATCAATTCGTCTGTAATTTCATCGATAATGTTATCTTCTACTACCTGGTCATAAGGAGTTACATTATTTTTATCTTTTTGATAAAAATTGGTCCTTCTAACCTCCAATGGGTCTAGCCCAAGTGTGTTTGCAATCTCTTCAACTATATTTTCAATAGCAAGCATACCCTGAGGCCCACCAAAGCCCCGAAAAGCAGTATTTGATGCCGTATTAGTTTTACATAAATAGCCTGTCAAGGTTGCATTCGGTATGTAATAGGCATTATCTGAATGAAAAAGAGCACGCGAGACGATCGCATTTGAAAGATCTAACGAGTATCCGCACCTTGCTAAAAGGTCCATAGTTATTCCTTGAATTAGCCCGTCATCGCCGAACCCAACCTCATAATTTGCAACAAAATCATGTCGCTTTCCAGTCAACAAAATATCATCCTTTCTGGATAATCTTGCTTTAACAGGTTTATTTGTTTTTTTGGAAAAAATAGCGCAAATACAAGCCAATTGGGAGGAGTCTGTTTCTTTGCCACCAAAACCCCCTCCCATTCTTCTCGTAACGACCTCAATCGCATTTTGAGGAACACTTAAAACATGCGCTACTAAATGTTGAACTTCGGTTGGGTTCTGAGTTGATGAATGAACAACCATTTCATTATCTTCTGTTGGAATTGACATAGCCACTTGACCTTCAAGATAATAATGCTCTTGACCACCAATTGATAGTGATCCAGATAAACTGTTTCTAGCATTTTGAATTGCTTTTTTGGAGTTACCCTTGCTAACAATAATTGGGTCGTCAAGAAAACTTTTGCTTTCTATAGCCTCTTCTATCGAAACAATAGATTTCAACTCTTCAATCTTAGCAGTCACTAGAAGTGCAGCTTTTTTTGCTTGGTCATGACTGTCAGCCAAAACTGCTGCAATTGCTTGTCCATAAAATAAGACTTCTTTTGAAGCAAGAATAGGTTCATCATGACGTATAGGCCCAATCAATAAATTTTCGATATCTTCTGCAATCAAAACGCTATGGACGCCTTCTGCCTCTCTAGCTGCGTCAACATCAATACTTTTAATTTTTCCATGCGCAACATTGCTAAGAGCAAAAGCAACATGAAGTGTTCCACTTGGTGCGGAGATATCGTCAATATATTGAGCGCTTCCCTGAACATGCATTCGCGCACTATCATGTTCAAGTGGTAGCCCAATTGTGCCTTTCATGTGATCTAAATTTTGTTCTTGATGCCTAATATTAACTCCCTCTATCTCGTTTTCAACTCTGAATAATGAGCGAGATCTTCAACTGGATAACCCTGCAATATCAAAGAAGATTTCTTCACTAGGCCAGCAGAGACCTTTAGACGATACTCAGAGGATGCCCTTACATCTGAGAAAGGCGAAAAATCTTGATTTAAAGCCTCATATGCCAATGAAAGAAGCTCCTCTTTATCCCAACTATCTAAAAACACTTTTTCTAGCTTAATTGCTCTTTGAGGTATTCCTGACATTCCCCCCATCCCAATCTTTACTGAATAAGGTACAGAATTGTCACTCTTAACGTTAATTGCCAAACAAACAGCTGATATGTCATCTTCATATCTTTTAGATATTTTGTGAGTGATTAATCGATCATCACTAGAAGGCTTTGGAATGAGGATGCTTTCAATAAATTCTGATGGCTCTAATAAAGTTTCTTTATAACTTATAAAGAAATCTTCCAGCGTAATAACACGACTCGAATCTCCTCTTCTAAGCTTTAATTTTGATTCAAGCGCTATCAAAACTGGAGCCATATCTCCAATGGGTGATGCATTGGCAATATTGCCGCCAATAGTTGCCCAGTTTTTAATTGGTAATGATGCAAAGCGCTTTAAAAAGGAATCTAAATCTGGCCAGTATTTAATTAATATAGATTTTGCTTCTTCATAACTAACCGCAGCTCCAATTTCAATTTCGGAGCTATTTTCAATAATCTGCCTAAGCTCGGAAACTCTATTGACGCTAACTATGTGAGAAAACTCCTTCATTGATTGCGTAATCTCTAGATTTAAGTCGGTTCCAGCAGCCAGAATATTTGCAGATGGATTGTCAGATAAAAGCTGAGATAGTTCTTTAACATTTGAAGGCGCATCAAAAAGAAGAGTTCTCTGAGCATTACTATAACTCAAGTTAACATCTTTCTTATTTCTGAGTTTACTCAAAGACTCTATAAACTTTGACTGATGTCTTTCATAAAAATCTAGTTGTCCTTGTTCTTTTTCACTAAACGCCATATATGCAGCACTAATAATTGGTTTATATCCTGTACATCTGCACAAATTTCCAGATAATGCATCATTAATCTTTGTCAAATTTATATTTTTCTCATTGTGGTACATGGCAAATAATGACATAATAAAACCAGGAGTACAAAATCCACACTGAGATCCATTTTCAGCAACCATTGCCTTTTGAACAGGATGAAGGTCACCACCCTCTGACAAGCCCTCAACAGTAATCAAATGCTTGCCCATAAGTGTATAAGCAAGCGCTATACAGGTATTGATACTTTTGTATTGAATTGCAACTTTTTTATTTATTGTTACAAGTTCACCTACAACTGCTGTACAAGCCCCACAGTCTCCAGATGCGCAACCCTCCTTTGTTCCAACCAGCTGATTACTTCTGAGCCACTCAAGAACCGTTGTGTTTGGGTTAATTTCACCAAGTTCATATGGATTAAAGCTTTGATTTAATATAATTGACACTAACTTCCTCGATATGTTGAGTAACCATAAGGCGATATAAGCAAAGGCACATGATAACTTTCGTCACCATTTGAAATGTAAAAACGAATCACAACATCTTTTAAAAATGGGCAATCAATGCCTTTTTTTGCATAATATTGATCAATAATAAATTCAATTTCATAACAACCTTCTGTAAATGTTTCACTTGACATTAAAGGCTCATTACATCGCCCATCTTCATTAGTTTTTGCTGTTTTAATGAGCACCTTTGAGGAATCATTTCGTCTATAAAGCTTAATTTCAACTTCTTGTGCAGGAGTGCCTATCGAAGTATCAAGTATATGTGTTGTAAGTTTTCCCATAGCTTATTCCTATTTTTTAAAAGTTCTTTGACCCATGATATACACTTCATCTATTAGTCTATCATCACCTAAAGTCATTAAATTAAATAGCGTATCGTTAATATTCGATGAAATTTTGTTTTTTTGGCTTATTATTTCAGTTGCATTTAGATCAACAACGATAAAGTCTGCCTCCTTTTCAGCTTCAAAATTACCGATACAGTCATCCATATTTAAGACCTTTGCTGCCCCCAGTGTAGTCAAATAGAATGCTTTTACTGGATCTAAATTAAAATCATTTATGCGACAGACTTTGTAAGCTTCATTCATCACTTGAAACATTGAAAAACTATCACCCCCACCAACATCTGATGCGAGCGAGACATCAATACCGTAACTCTCTAATTTTTCTAATTCAAACAAACCACTTCCTAAAAACAAATTTGATCTTGGACACAGCGAGACTTTGGAGCCAGTCTCAGCCATTTTTTGATATTCTTCTTCCGTGTTATGGATACAGTGGCCAAAAACAGAATTACTACCTGTAATTCCAAAATCATCATAGACGCCAAAATAGTTTTTAGATTCTGGAAACAATTCTTTAACCCATTTAATCTCTTCGTCATTTTCATTAAGATGAGTCTGAAGTAAAACCCCTTTTCTTCCATTTAAATCTGGATACTCATTCAATAACTTTGAGGCTTGCTCTAACTGTGACTTTGATGATGTAGGGGCAAATCGTGGTGTTACAGCGTATCTCAGTCTTCCTTTGTTGTGCCATTTTTCAATCAATGCTTTAGAGTCTAAATAGCTATCCTCAGAATTGTCACATAATTCTTCAGGAGCATTCCGATCCATCATTACTTTTCCCGCAACCATCCTTAGATTTCTTTTTTCTGAGGCAGTAAAAAATGCATCAACTGACTGCTTATAAGAGGTGCAAAAAGTCATAACTGTTGTCGTACCATTTTTTATAAGCTCATCTAAAAATAGATTCGCTATTTGAACAGCATATTCTTTATCAGAGAATTTTTGTTCCTCAACAAAAGTATACTTATCTAACCATTCTAACAAGCTCGTTCCAAATGAAGCAATAACCTTGTACTGAGGATAATGTACATGTGTATCAATAAATCCTGGCATGATTAAACGGTCTTTAAAATGAATCAAGTTATTAGAGGTATCCCAATATGAAGTAAGCTCTGAATAACTTCCGATATCAACAATTCTTCCCGATTCACTATTCACAACCATAAGGCCATCATCAAAATAAATTGGCTCTATATTGCCATTGGTTTCAATGCAGTGATAAATAGACGCTCTATAGAAATTATTGTTGTTCACTATTCTGCCTCAGCCCAAGCTCTTAGGACATCTCTCTCTTCATCAGTCATATTTGTACTATTGCCTAATGGCATAGCTTTGGATAAAACGGCCTGTTGATAAATTTGATTTTTGTGGGCTATAATCTGTTCTTTAGTGTCAACCTTAAAACCGTTTGGAGCGACCACAAAAACTTGGCTTGAAGGTTCGGATGCATGACAACTAACACAATGCTTATTAATAATAACTTGTACTTCAGCAATATTAACTGATTCCGAAGTTTTAACGCTACTTTGGTTAGGAGCTAGAGCGTATATCAAAGCCAAAACCGAGACAACTATAATTGCTATAAGACTATTTTTGGCTTGACCAACACCTCTCAAGTTGAAGTAATGCCTAATCATTACCAAAATACCAATAATTGCTATCAAAACTATCCAGCCGTACTCCCCACTATATATCGTTGGATAATGACCGCTAATCATCATAAAAAGAACAGGGAGTGTAAAGTAGTTGTTATGTCTGGAACGCGTATAACCCATTAGACCAAGCTCCTTGCTCACTTCAGTTGAGTTTTCACAAGCAGAAACCAGCTTCTTTTGAACAGGAATAATTACAAAAAAGACATTGGCAACCATTACAGTTCCAATCATTGCACCAATCTGCATATATACAGCTCTTGGATTAAAAACATTACTATAGAGATAAGTGCTTAAGGAAATTACGATAAAAATGATTCCAATAAAAATAGTGGATTTATTGACCAATTTTGATTTACATAATAAGTCATAAATCAACCAAAATATTAAAAGCCCTATAAGACTTGAGAGGATTCCATATGTTGAGGAAATAGAACTATCACTCGCTAGTAAGTATGTACTTGCATTAAAGTAATAAATAACTGACAAAAGTAAAATTCCAGAAATCCATGTGAAATAGGCTTCCCACTTGAACCAATGGAGTGGCTCTGGAAGAGATTGAGGATATTTTTTATATTTCTCTAAATAATAGAAACCGCCGCCATGGACAGCCCATAAATGGCCAGCAATTTCATCTCTATTTTTTACTCGGTTGAGTTTGTTTTCAAGCCAGTTAAAGTAAAAAGAGGCTCCTATCCATGCAATGCCAGCGATTACATGAAGTAGCTTTAGAGAAAGACTTAGCCAATCAATTAAATACAATTTCATCATCAGCCTAACTCCAACGTTACATTAACATCATCTAGAGAAATTTCTTCACACTGTTCAATCGTATCAAAATCCTCATTATGTTTTCTATCAATCACTATAAATTGTGAATTATTATTTATACTGATAAGAGGGAAATGCCAGACACCTCGCGAATAATTTATACCCTGCTCACCATTAGTTATAAAAGCTCTCAATTTTTTAATAGATGGCTTTTCTGCGGGAGGAGATACAACTACTATAAATGGAGAAGAATGTCTTGGTATAAAAGTTTGACTAAAGAAAGGATGTTTTTCTAACATAGAGATATGCAGAGGAAATTGTCTACTTTTCGCCACAAAAATATGAACACTTGTTTGGCCTTCATCTTCTTGAGTATCTAGGGAAGCAATGTCAGCATATTTGTCAGCAAAACCATTATTGATAGTCTTTGACTCTTTACCTTGAATTGAAACAACTTCCCCAAACTCAGTAAAGTTTTCTTCAGTCAATTTTTCTGGAACTAGTTTAATGTTTTTCATAATTATATAAAATTACCAATCAACTTTAGACGAGCAATGCCACCATCAGGATAGATGTCAATTCGAACATGATTAAAGGGATCATTATGCAAAATGTCTTTTTTTTCAAAAATATGGATTTGATTCATCCCTAGTTTTTGTCTTTCCAAGAGTTTTGTCCAAGACACACTGCTTTCTATTATGCTAGAGTCCTCTTCATCAGAAATATTCGCTGTAGAAAGAGAAAATGTATGTGGAAAGTTACCCTTAAAAAATTTAGTATCAACAATGATTTCTTCAACCTGAGCAGGCTTTGAAAGTGCAATAACACCCCAATCATTTCCAGGCTTCCTTCTCCTTCTAGTTTCCCAACCATCGGCCATACTTAATGGCTCATGTTTTTCCAATATATTACTTAAACAGCCGAAATGCTCATCATTAGCAAAAATAGCCCTAGCTCCACTTTCCTTAGAAAGAACATTGACGCCATTAAAATTTGAGTTTCTCTTTTCTTCCCAAAACTCACCATAGGCTCTGAATCTTGCAATGCCACCATCTGGATGAAGTGTAATTTTTAAATGTGTAATCGGATTATTTACAGCACATTCGAAACGATTATGAGAGTCACCCTTGATTGCTTTTTTACCGAGAAGATCAAACCATTCTGACACGGCACTGCTATCTACTACTAGGTCGTCGGTTGTACCTCCTGGAACAGAGCAACCCTGAATTGAAATTCCTGGGGCAAAATTACCAGTAAAGTGGGTTGTATCGATATTAAAGCTTTTAATAGATGCCTTCTTACCTAAACGAATAAAGCAAAAGTCGTCCTTTCCGTCTCTTCTTCTTCGGCTCTCCCATCCATCCATCCATTTACCATTGTCATCATACTTGCCTTCAATCCAGTCAGGCTCATTAGGCCGAAGCATACGAGAGGAGTCAGCAAAGAATTCATCACTACAATAAATAACCTTGGTTCCTGTATCAGAGCAAGCCACATCAATGAGTCCTTTATTTTCCATAAATCTCCTTAATTCTTAGCCATGCTATCTTGTTAATTTCGTCTAAAGCATTAGTTCTTTCTTTATCACTAGAGTTATTTTTACGCTTCATGAAACTAGCGATAATTTCTGATTTATTTTTTTCTTTAACAGCCATAATGAATGGAAAACTGAACTTTAAAAAATATTCATCGTTAAGCTTTTCAAAAAGTTTAATTTCATCATTAGTACAGTCATTTAATCCTGCTGATTTTTGCTCAGTTGTTGAGAAATCAGTAAGTTCATTATTTTGTGCCTTTTTGCCTGCCAACATGGGGTGTGCAGTAATTAAATTGTTCTGCATGTCGCTATCTGCTGAGAGCATAATTTCACAAAGTAATTCATGAAAATTTTCTAAGTTGTTATATTGCTCGTCTGCTAAAACTTTTTCTAAAGACTGCTCTACAAACCAAGGCGAGTGCTCATACAAATTTTTAAAAGTATCTAAAAACTTATCAGAAGATTGTTTTGCTAATTCTTGAGGTAGCTTCATCTTTTAAAATCTAAAAATTCTTATACCAGTGATCTGCTATATCTCTTCTAGAGCATAACCAAACATTATCAAAAGTTTTGACGTATTCCAAAAATTTTCGCATAGCCATTATCCTTCCAGGTCTTCCCAATATTCGAGCATGCATTCCGACAGACATCATCTTAGGAGTAACCTCTCCTTCGATGTATAAGGCATCAAAACTGTCTTTCAAATAATTAAAAAATTGATCTCCAGAGTTAAAGCCTTGAGGGGAGGCAAAGCGCATATCGTTAGCATCCAAAGTATAAGGAATTATTAAATGTTTTTTGTCGGTATCAAATTCGCTAGCCCAATAAGGCAAATCATCATCATATGCATCGCTATCATAAAGAAA
>CAZESR010000041.1:0-9078 GCA_964515065.1 uncultured Piscirickettsiaceae bacterium | reverse complement strand
AAAAAAATTACTGATGGTTGTTTTACAATTACATCACCAGTTCAAACAGGTCTCAAAGTTTGTCTGGGCCGTACCGTTGTTTTCGATATTGGTTCAGCAATAATTGTAATATCTGAGGAGGGATGGGAGCCATATGGGCCAGAACTTTTTATCCATGCAGGCTTGATTCCAGAAGAAAGCCAGTTCATGTTGATTAAATCTCGTGTCCATTTCAGGGCCGGGTTTGAATCAATTACTAATAACATTATTATGGCAGCAGGGCCTGGTGTCTGTAGTTCAGATTATTCACAGTTCAATTTTTCTCGACTTCCAAAACCAATGTTCCCATTTGACAAAAAAATGAAGCTGGAAAAATATGATTTTTTATAAAAAGTGAAGCATTATGAAGCACTTTTATTTGATTATGCTTCGTTTATTTAAATAATGCGAAATTTTAAAATTATCAATATTGATGTATTATTTAGTTAGTAACACAAAGATATTTCTTGATATATTAGTTTTTATGATATAAGCTGTTGATTAAAGAACATATTTAATTGATGGTCTTTTAAAGTTTCATATTGCAAAAAAAGGAGTAAAAAAAATGAAAATTAAAACAGTAATAATTGCACTATTTATTAGTGTATTTGGACTTTCCAGCTTGTCTGCTTTCGCAGCGGATGCTGTTAAAGTTAGAGCTTACTCTGATCTCAAAAGTCTTGACCCTGCTTTTTCAGGCGGTGTTTTTGATGAGGAGATTCAAAGTCTTATATATAGTAAGCTTATTCAATATAAACCTGGCAGAGAATGGGGTTATGTTTTAGATGCAGCTGAATCAATCGAGCAGACTAGTCCAACTACAATCGACTTTAAATTAAAAGAAGGCATAATGTTCACAAATGGTTTTGGTGAAATGACTGCCGAAGATGTAAAGTATTCTTACGAGCGCATTGTGGATAGTAATGTTGCATCCACAAACTCACCCGATTGGGGTCCACTTAAAGAAGTAGTTGTCAATAGCAAATATGAAGGCACAATTGTTTTTGACGAGCCTTATCCACCTGCTTGGACTATTGCTTTACCTTACATTGTAGGCAACATTATCAGTAAAAAAGCCTGGGAATCTGTAGACGGTAAAGTAGGTACTTCAACACCTAGTGTTTCAGGACCTTATCTATTCAAAGAATGGCAGCCGAAGCAAAAAACTATTTTTGTAAGGAATCCAGACTGGCATGGTGGAGAGGCCCCACTTGATGAAATTCAGGTTATCCCAATAGATGATGAAAATACAGCTCAATTGGCATTTGAAGCGGGTGATATTCACTATACTCGTGTTCCTATGAGCTCAGTAGCTAATCTGAAATCTTCACCACCAGCAAACTCAATGGTTGAAGAATACCCATCACTTTACTATGTTTGGGTTGGTATGAATGTTGAAAACGAACTCTTATCAAATAAGAATTTGAGAAAGGCGATTCAACATGCTATTGATGTGCCATCAATTATGCAGGCTTCCTACTTTGGTGCAGCAGTTCCATCGACTGGCATTATTGCCCCAGGTCTGATTGGTCATCGAAATGAAAGTCTTGTTGCTCCTGAGGCAAATATTGCTAGGGCTAAGGAATACCTAGATGCTTCTGGGTTGTCGGGGAATGTTAGGGTAACACTTGATATTTTAAATAAGGCAGCCAATGTGACTACTGCTCAAGTTATCCAGGCGAACCTTGCACAGGTTGGGATTACACTTGACATTAATCTGCATGAATCCGGTGCTTTCTGGTCACTTGGTGATCATACTGCAGGAGATCGATATAAGGATATTCAGTTAATCCTTAATCGCTACTCAATGGGGCCAGATCCTTCATATGCAAC
Source organism: uncultured Piscirickettsiaceae bacterium (assembly GCA_964515065.1). Classification (GTDB taxonomy): domain Bacteria; phylum Pseudomonadota; class Gammaproteobacteria; order PS1; family Pseudothioglobaceae; genus Pseudothioglobus. The sequence continues at coordinate 7,227 of CAZESR010000041.1, read as the reverse complement.
GGCTTGGTTTGTTACCTCGCAAAAAGGTGTCTGGAACTGGGAGCGTTATAGTGATGCTGCATTTGATACGTTAGAGGCTGCAGCTAAGTCGGAGGTCGATATGACTAAGCGTGACCAAATGTATCAGCGTATGCAGGATATGATGGAAAATAGTGGAGCATATCGCTTTATAACTCATGAGGCGACACCTGTTATTTATAGTAAGTCAATTAGTCCTGCATTCAGGCCTGATGGACTACCACTTTTCCGATATTTTTCTAGTAACTAGTAAGTCTACTGGGAAGGCCTGTATCCTCAGGCCTTCCTATTTTCATAGAAATAAATAGGGTTTAAAGGAGTTGATAATAGTAACTTCAGTTTAGTCTTGAGTTTAAATCTTGAACTTGTTTTATAATGAATTTCATTTTCCCTAAACTCTTAGCTAAATAAAAGGAATATTGTGTTACTTTATTTTGTAAAACGAATTTTTCTCGGTATTCTGATCATTGGAGTGGCTATGACTCTAATGTTTTTTATGATTCATCTTGTGCCAGGTGATCCAGCCAGAATTATGCTTGGTCCTAGGGCAACCCCCGAAATGATAGCTGATATTTCAATGCGGATGGGTCTTGACCAGCCCCTAGTAATTCAACTCATGAAGTTTTTAGGCAGTATTCTTAAAGGGGACTTGGGAATTGATGTGCTATCTAGTCGACCAGTCACAGAAATTGTTTTTGGTCAATTGCCATATACTCTTTGGCTTATTTTTAGTGCCATTTTTGGTGCCATGCTTATTGGAATCCCTCTTGGTTGTTACTCAGCCCTACATCGCAACACTCTAGCAGACCGAGTTACTGGTGTTATTTCTGTCGCTTGCATTACCGCACCTTCATTTGTTGTTGCATTGTATTCATTGCTTATTTTTGCTGTTACTCTTAAATGGTTCCCTGCAATAGGTGCGGGAGAAAAAGGAGATTTCTTTGACCAGGCAGCTCATCTTGTCTTGCCAGCATTTGCAATTGGTATATCTTGGGTGGGCTATTTATCTCGCTTAGTTCGCGCATCGATGCTTGAAGTGTTAGGTGAAAATCATATCCGAACCGCTAGAGCATATGGGTTAACTGAGTTTACTATTGTTTATCGTTATGCTTTAAAGATTGCGATATTACCAACAATTACAGTTATTGGAGTAGGCATGGGCTTTCTAATCTCAGCTGCAGTATTAACTGAAGTTGTGTTTGCTCGTCCTGGCCTCGGTAAGTTAATTATTGAATCGATTACAACCCGAAATTATCCTGTAGTAATGGGGTCCGTGTTTATCAGTACAGGTTTGTTTGTCATTAGTACAACAATATCAGATCTAGTAAACGCTTCGTTAGATCCTCGCATCAGAGATAACTTGTAAGGTGGTTATGAAAGGTGTAATCAAAAAAATATCTTCAGACCCACTTGGATTAATTGGACTATGCTTAGTTACCTTAATGGTAATCAGTGCATTAGGTGCACCAATATTTGCTCCCTATGATCCGATTCAACTTAATATCATGGAACGTCTTCAAGGGCCATCAGTTAATCACCTGCTGGGTACTGATCAGCTTGGGAGGGACTTATTTTCAAGAGTACTATTTGGTGGTCAGGTAGCTTTAAAGGTTGCATTTCTAACAATTGGATTAGCTCTAATTGTGGGAATCGTACTAGGATTGATTGCTGGCTACGGCCCAGCTTGGCTTGATAATTCTATTATGCTTTTATTTGATACTATTCGTTCAGTTCCTACTATTATGTTAGCACTAGCTGCAGTTACAGTGGTAGGCCCCTCTATAACTACGGTAATTTTTGTAGTTGCTGTGAGTTCAATACCAAATTATGGTCGTATTGTTCGAACTCAAACACTGACTCTTAAATCGAAGGACTTTGTCAAGGCAGAAAAGCTAATGGGCGCATCGTTACTAAGAATCCTATCAATACATCTATTGCCAAATATCCTTGGCCCACTTCTCATTCTCGCATCAATGGATATCCCAACCGTTATTGCATTAGAGGCTGGTTTGAGTTTTCTTGGTATGGGCGTTAAACCGCCAACACCTTCCTGGGGCAGTATTCTGAATGATGGCTTCTCTTTAATTAGAAATACGCCTTGGCCTATTATTGCCGGTTCGATTCCATTAGTTTTAGCCACACTTGGCTTTACTTTTCTTGGTGAATCATTGCGTGATTTGCTCGACCCCAAGCTTAGAAAATTAGTATGAGTGATAACATTCTAAAAATTCGTGATTTGTCGGTTAATTATCAAACTGATCGAGGCAAATTGAAAGCCTTACGAAATGTTGATCTTGATATATCAAAGGGTTCAATTGTTGGTGTAGTTGGTGAGAGTGGTTGTGGGAAGTCCACTTTGATTACGTCAATTATTCGCCAGCTTGATTCTAATGCCGATATTCCTAATGGCTCGATTGAGTTTGAAAAACAGGATCTTCTGAAGCTTTCACTGGATAAAATGCGCAATATTTCTGGCACTAAACTTTCGATTGTATTTCAGGACCCAATGTCTACACTAAATCCAGTGTTATCAATTGGTCGTCAAATGATAGATATTCAGTATCGTGATAAGATTAGTAAAAAGATTAAAAAACAACGTTCGATTGATATGTTGACCAAAGTAGGTATACCAGATCCTCAAAGCCAGCTTAATCAATACCCGCATGAGTTATCAGGAGGGATGCAGCAACGTGTATCGATTGCCATGGCATTGCAGGCTGGACCATCTTTACTGATTGCCGACGAACCCACCACTGCACTTGATGCGACTCTCGAGGTTCAGATACTTAAATTGTTAAAAGAGCTTCAGGAGGAAATGGGTTGCTCAATATTATTCGTTTCCCACCACCTTGGAGTAATAGCTGAACTATGTGATCATGTAATAGTTATGTATGCGGGTGAGGTTGTTGAGCAGGGGAGTACATATGAAATATTCAATAATCCAGCTCATCCGTATACAGTTAAATTATTAGAATGTGACCCTGCTAGTATTTCAAAAAAGCAACGCTTGTTGCCTTCAATTCCTGGAGAAATACCGGATCTAACAAATTTATCTGGAGGTTGTATATTTAAAAACCGTTGTGATCAATCTATAGATCGCTGTGATAAACACACTCCAAAATGGAATGAGTTTGCCAACAATCATTATGTTAGTTGTCACTTGATAGAATCATGAACAACATACTTTCAATTAAGAATCTTCGTGTTCGGTTTAGAGCCAAGTCAACATTACAGGGAATGCTTCAGCAAATAGATGATCCATTCATTGATGCAGTCAGACAGGTTTCATTAGATATTAAGCAGGGAGAAACCTTTACCCTGGTTGGTGAGAGTGGTTCGGGGAAATCAACCTTAGCTTTAGCTACTGCTGGCTTACTTACTACTGAAGAAGGCCAAATTAAGTTTATGAATGAAGATGTGACCAATATGACATCATCGCAAATAATGGCTTATCGAAAAAAGATTTCATTTATTTGGCAAAATTCAATCGGCTCACTTAGCCCAAGGATGAGTGTGGGCTCTTTAATAACTGAAGGTTATAAAATACACAACCTTAAAGATCGAGATATAAAAATGGAGGCAGATCGATTACTAAAACTGGTTGGATTACCCACAAATATTAGAGAGCGTTATGCGCATGAACTTAGTGGTGGCCAGGCTCGTCGTGTCGGCGTTGCAAGAGCTATAGCATTAGATCCTAAGCTAATTATTGCTGATGAGCCGACTGCGGGTCTTGATGTTTCAGTGCAAGGTGAGATATTGAACTTACTTAATAAGCTTAGGGATGACTTAGGAGTCAGTTTGTTTGTCATTACTCATAATTTAAATATCGTAAGACATATCTCCGACAGAACTGCGGTAATGTATCTTGGTCGATTTGTCGAACAAGGTCAAACAGATGATATCTTTGCAAAGCCAAGACATCCATACACCTTAGCATTATTATCAGCAAATCTAACACCTTATTCAGAAGCAAGTTTAAAGAATAGAATCGATCTTAAGGGTGAGGTGCCGAGCCTAATGAATCGACCTAATGGATGTGAGTTTCATACACGCTGTCCGTTTTCTAATAAACATTGTGATAATGAGTTTCCACCAATACATACTTTTGATCGTGAACAAATTTTGACCTGTCACTATCCTCTAAATAAGAATTAATGATGGGAGTTATTAAGGTTAATCATTTTTGGATACCAATGCCGGATGGCACTAGACTTGGCGCTCGACTTTGGATGCCAGATGGCAAAGACTCTTACCCAGCTATTCTTGAGTACATACCATATCGAAAAGATGATTATACGGTCAAACGGGATTCGAATACAATTGCTCATTTTGCTAAACATGGTTTTGCATGTATCCGTGTTGATATGCGGGGTTCAGGGAGCTCCGATGGTATTCCTTACGATGAGTATACTGATCAGGAAATAGATGATGGTGTAGCTGTAATCGATTGGATTGCTAGTCAGTCTTGGTGTAATGGCAAGGTCGGTACTATGGGAATCTCATGGGGTGGAATTACAGGATTGCAACTTGCTCAGCGATCGCCTGACGCACTTAAAACCATTATCTCATTAGGATCAACTGACCAGCGTTATTATGACGATGGTGGATATTATATGGGCTGTATGGTGGGTCAAACACTTGGCTGGGGTGCGATTATGTTTGGATTTAATTCACGACCACCAGATCCGGAACTAGTTGGTGATAATTGGAAAACACTGTGGCTTGAGCGACTGGAAAAAACACCACACTATCTTGAGCGTTGGCTTAAACATCAACATAAGGATGAGTATTGGTTAAATAACTCGGTAGATGTTAATCATTCTATGATCAAAATACCTGTTTATGTTATAAGTGGTCATGCAGATTGCTGGCCAAATACTGTAGCTCGATTGTTGCAGAATCTTAACGTACCAATTCGTGGTTTGCAGGGTCCATGGTGTCATAGATATCCACACCTTGGTATTCCTGGACCGACTGTGGATTTTCTTTCCGATGCGGTTCGTTGGTTTGATCACTGGTTAAAAGAAAAAGAAACTGGAATCATGGATGAGACTAAGTATCAAGTATTTTTACAGGATAGTGTTAAACCAAAGACTTATTATGATAATCGACCTGGTCGTTGGATTGGTCTATCGAGCTGGCCATCAGAACAAATCGAAACTAAGTGCTTCTATTTAAATCAAGAGAGTTTATCTATCAAAAAAATACCTAATCAAGCAATGAAAATTTTATCACCACAAACGGTAGGTCAATTTTCGGGAGAATACATGCCTTGGTTTGCATTTGGAATGGCTGAAGAATTGCCTGGAAATCAGAATATTGAGGACTCTGGATCACTGGTTTTTGATACTGAAACACTAGAACTTCCGCTTGAAATCCTGGGCAATGCTGCTCTTACATTGCATTTGAGTAGTGATCAGCCTCAGGGGCTTGTTGCAGTAAGGATTTGCGATGTTTGGCCAGATGGTTCGAGCACATTGATTACTCGTGGTATTTTGAACTTGTCTCAGCGAAATGGAAAGTCAAATCCTGAGGCAATGATTCCAGGAGAGGTTGAAGAAGTTATAGTTGAGTTGAACCATGTCGCTTATGTTGTGCCTAATGGGCATAAGCTTCGACTAGCTCTATCGACGAGTTATTGGCCAATTGCTTGGCCTGCTCCAACTAACACTTGTTTGACAATTTATTCAGGCTTAAGCTTATTAAAACTGCCAGTTCTTAGAAAAAATGCGACTACTGAAGCACTGACAGATTTCAGTAAAAATAATTTATCAGAGGAAGAATCCACCATAAACATAAGAGAATTTAGCCAAAATCGTCAATCTAGCTTTGATGAAAAGCAGAATTTGAACGTAATGGAAGTTAAATCTGATAATGGAAAAATGAGAATTAAAGAGAGTGGTATAGAAATGGGATCAAAGTCTCTATATCGTTTCAGTATTGGTGAATCGGATCCTTTGTCTGCTATCGCTGAATATGATTGGAAATGGGAATATGGACGTGGTACCTGGCAAACAAAAACACATACCTATACTAAAATTACTTCGGATCTAAATCATTTTTACCTTCATGCGGTTTTGATTGCGTGGGAGAACAATAAACAGGTATTTAATAAGGTGTGGGATGAGCAATTTAAACGAGACCATTTTTAGTTTTAGAGGTTTTGAACTTCTTAAGAAGAAGTTTTAAACCATACGTAATCTCATTTGAAATCTGATTTGTATACTGTTATCCTATGGTGCTTAATTAGAACTAATTGGTAGATAAGTAAGTCATGTCTCATGAAAATTTTTCTATAAATTTACGTATAGTTTGTGATCAACAAATTTCAGTCGCTCACATTTGTAGAAAGATGGCAATTAATCGACAGCAATTTAACAAGTATTTAAGTGGTCAAATTTACCCCTCAAAATATAACTTAAATACAATTTGTCAATATTTCCAATTGTCGGAAGAGCAATTTAATCTTAAATCAAGTGAATTCCGTCAGATCATACCTAAAAGTCTTGAGTCGGAGTCAAATCCTGAGAGGAGCGAGCTAGAAAAAATCATTGATTCAATACCCAGTCAAAGTAAGGATTTGTCACGCTATGAAGGTTATTACTACAGCCACTTTCATTCGCTTGGATTTCCTGGCTATATAATTCGGAGCCTGATTCATATCTATCAGTATGAGAATAAGTTTTACTCAACAAGTATTGAGCATCTATGGGACAAAGAAAATGGTGATACTCACCGAAATCGATTTAAATATAAAGGAGCCGTGTTTTATCTTGGTGATCGAATCTTTATTACTGAAGTTGAAACACTAACTAATAATGTTATCCATCACACCATCTTATGCCCCTGCTATAGAAATATTGTAGATTCGCTATCAGGAGTCACAATGGGTGTAGGTAGCAGAAACTCACATATGCCCGCCGCAACTAGAGTTGAATTCTTATATTTAGGTAAGCAGATTAATATCAGAGAAGCGTTGGGTGGTTGTGGTTTATTTAAATTAAATACCAAGTTGGTTGATTCTAATATCATAGCACGAATCAATAATGAAATTGATGATCCGGAATATATGTTGAGGGCTTATGATACTTAGAACTCTATTAGTTAAGCTTGATTAGTTGATAAGCATTATTAAAGTCTTTAATTGAAATTACATTTTTCCCAGAAAGCTGAACCTTTTTTAAGCTTAGTATTCCCCTTCCAGTT
>CAZESR010000040.1:7024-10142 GCA_964515065.1 uncultured Piscirickettsiaceae bacterium | reverse complement strand
CCCTCCTCACCGTTCATAATTCTTCTAATATTTTCTCGATGAGTGAAATAAATAAAAAGATTAATAAGAAAAATAATCATTGTGGCTCTAAAATCATGGATTGTAATAAAATAAAAATAAATTGGGGAGAGTAAGGTCGCTGTTAATGCCGCTATTGAAGATACTTTCATTACTTTTGCAACAATAAGCCAAATAATTGAAAACGTTAACCCAACAAAAAAGTTTAAACCTATAAGACCTCCTAAGTAGGTTGCAACTCCTTTACCACCTTTAAATCCATAGTAAATCGGAAAGACATGGCCAAGAAACGCACACAGTAAAATAATAGTTAAATTAAATAAGCTATATCCAGAATAGTGAGCGAGCATAACTGGCAATGCGCCTTTCAGACCATCAAATATAAGAACTAAAGCAGCTACTAGCCTGCCACCAATTCTCAAAACATTTGTAGCTCCTGGATTCTTTGAGCCTTTGGTTCTAGGGTCTGGCAAGTTGCACATTTTACAAATAATGATAGCACTAGAAATTGACCCTAATAAATAACTACCAATTAAAAAGTAAATCAAGCAGTACTCCTAAATTAATTACAAAATGTCATTCTATTAAAGCAGCAAATTATATCAATGAAAACATTTTATTGTGGTTTTAAGTTAATATCACAAAGGTATCATAATACTATTTTTAAAAATATATTAATTATGGATATTGTTTTTGTTGAGGGCCTGAAAGTGGATACTGTAATTGGTATTTATGATTGGGAAAAGAAAATTCGTCAAGATATAGTGCTAGATATTGAAATGTCATCTGATATTGCTGAAGCTGCAAAGACTGATCATATTGATCACGCACTTAACTATAAAAGCGTTTGCAAGCGAGTTACCAGCTTTGTAAGAGATTCTAAGTTTGAGCTTGTTGAAACTTTGGCAGAGAAAATTTGTCAGATTATCCTCACTGAGTTTGATGTTCATTGGGTTAAGTTGACACTTAATAAAGGCGAAGCAATTACTGGCGCTAGTGGAGTTGGAGTTATCATAGAGAGGACTAAAAGTTAGTGAGCATTTTGCATCTTAATATTGGGTCAAATCAAGATAGACGAAAAAATATTCGTTTAGCGTTAAAACAGCTTGAGAATTTTTTTGAAAAAATTACTATTTCATCACTTTTTGAGAGTCCTTCAGAGGGCTTTACAGGTAAGGATTTTTATAATGTTGGAGTAAACGTTGAAACTCAAAAAAAAGCCTCTGAAGTTTTAGATATTTTGCACCAAATTGAAGATTCACTTGGAAGAAATCGAGCAATGCCAAAATTTTCCTCAAGAATTATTGATATTGATCTAGTTACTTATGACAATATTATTGATGAAAAATTAAATGTTCCTCGAAAAGATATACTAAGATATGCATTTGTACTTGCTCCACTTTTAGAGCTAAATCCGGATGGAATCCATCCCGAAAAAGGAGTTTCATACTTGACACTTTGGGAAGATTTTAAGGGTAATAAGGTTTTTGACTTGCACAAGTATAATATCAACAAACTTTATAAGTAATAGTGTCAAAAAATTCATATACTGCAATAGATTTTTTCGTCAAATAATTAGTCTGCATAATTGAATTTCTCTATAATTTTTATTTTGAATATACAATGACAAATAACATGAAAAAAATTACTGCACTGACCTCTGTAATTGCTATAGCAATTTTTGTCTTCTTTACTAGCACATCTCAGGCAGAGTTTGTCGCTGGTAAAAATTATAAAGTCCTTGATAAACCTGTAGAAACTCAAACTGGTGACCAGGTAGAAGTTAAAGAGTTATTTTGGTATTTTTGTCCTCATTGCTTCTCTGTTCATCCAATGCTTGAGGAATGGATGCAGACAATGGACAGTTCAGCTGAATTAGTGCTTCAGCCAGCTGTTTTTCCTGGATGGGAGTATGGTTCTACTTTTTATTATGTTCTTGAAGAGTTGGGTGAGCTAGATCGATTACATTCCGCACTATTTAATGCGATTCATATCCAGAAATTGAACTTTAAAACCCAGCAAGATTTTGTGACTTGGCTTTCATTGAATGGTGTTGACGAAGAAAAAGCGAACAAAGTTTACGGATCATTTCCTGTAAAAGTTGCCGTTAACAAAGCAAAAGCTAATACTTATAAATACCGCATTACTGGTGTCCCAGCTTTCATTGTAAACGGTAAGTACATGGTTAACGCCTCTAGTGCTGGCAGTGAAGAAAAGATTTTTGAAGTAATCGATTATTTAATTCAAAAAGAAAACCAATAATAGATGGATAGGCCAAAAGCCGATTCAGTTTTATTGTTTTCAGGTTTAGACCCCTCTGGAGCTGCTGGGATTTCTGCAGATATTGAAACTATTAATCAGTTTGGCATCACTCCTCACCCGATTATTACCACACTAACTGCTCAAAATACTCAAAGAGTAGACTCAATAGAGGCGGTAAAAGATAGCCTTATAGAGAAGCAGTTTAATCTGATTGTCGAGGATATTTCATTTAATACAGTGAAAATAGGTTTGTTAGGCTCCGTAAGTCAAATAAAAACTATATCTAGATTGATTAGTAATAATAATCCAATCAATGTTGTTGTTGACCCAATACTCATATCAGGTACTCAAGAAAATATGAGTTCAAATAAGATGGTTGAGGCCATGAAGAATTATCTTTTTCCAAAGAGTTTGTTATTAACTCCAAATTTAGAGGAATTAAATCTCTTAGCGCCTGGCTTGAGTGAGCAAGAAGCGGTCTCAAGTCTGAATTGCTCATGGATTCTTGTTACTACTTCAGACTCCTCCAAAATTGATATTGAACACCGCCTTTATAATAAATCCAGCTTAATTCGAAGGTTTAGGTATAAAAAACTACCAGATAAATTTCATGGTTCTGGGTGCACATTATCTAGTGCAATTTCAGCTTTATTAGCAAAAGGAATTGCCATTGAAGAAGCCTGTGATGAGGGGCTTTCTTACACTTACCAATGTTTATTAAATGCTAAAAAGCTTGGTAAAATGCAGTATCATCCGATTAGAACTCCTTACAAATCAAAATGACTTTTATTGAAAAATGGCTAAGATCAGATATCAAGAATATCAATGCTTACCATGT
>CAZESR010000040.1:0-6924 GCA_964515065.1 uncultured Piscirickettsiaceae bacterium | reverse complement strand
CTTTTATTGAAAAATGGCTAAGATCAGATATCAAGAATATCAATGCTTACCATGTTCCTGAATCTAGGAACTTGCTTAAATTAGATGCAATGGAAAGCCCTTTTGGTGTTCCAAGTGATTTGAAAGAACAGTTTCTTGAGTATATTGATAAGGCTGAGGTCAATAGATATCCAGACGCTGCATCAACTCAACTAAAGGATACTTTGAGAGCTCTTATGGATATTCCAGAAGAGCATGGGATCCTTCTTGGGAATGGTTCAGACGAGTTAATACAGTTATTGGCGCTTGCTTGTAATGAGGGCGATCTTATTATGAGCTTTGAGCCAAGTTTTGTGATGTATGAAATGGTATCAAAGTATGCTCATTTAAGATATCAGGGTATCAAGCTTGATTCTAATTTTGACATTAATCTAACCGAGTCAATCGAGGCTATTAATACTAAAAACCCTAAGCTAATATTTATTGCATATCCTAATAATCCTACTGGAAATGCATTTGACTATGATGCAATCATAGAGATTATCAGGACTACAGATGCCTTGGTTGTTCTTGATGAGGCCTATTATGCCTACTCAGATAAAAGCTTTTTATCTGAGATTTCTAAGTTCTCAAATTTAGTAGTTCTGCGAACTATTTCAAAAATAGGCTTTGCTGGGCTTAGGCTTGGTCTTTTAATTGGTAGTAAGGAGACGATAACTCAACTGAATAAATTGCGACTCCCTTATAACATTAATGTACTTACTCAAGCTAGTGCCAATTTTTTACTTCAAGATAAGCAGGGTATTGTAAAAAACGCAGAAATATTGATCGATGAAAGACAGCGCCTTTTTGAAGAATTGTCTTTATTTTCGCATTTGAAGGTGTATCCTTCACAGACTAACTTTCTACTCGTTCGTTGCGATGATGCGCAATCTTTGCATAGCTCTTTAATTGAAAAAGGTATCCTAATAAAAGGCTTTTCTTCTGATTCAGATCTGTCAGATTTTATTCGCATCAGTGTTAGTGAGCCAAACGAAAATAACACACTTATTGCAGCAATCAAGGAATATTATGGTTGATAGAGATGAGCTAAATAATTATTGTAATAATTATTTGAGTGCAAGTAAATACAAAGATTATGGCCCTAATGGTCTTCAGGTAGAAGGCAGTCAAACTATCAATAAAATTGCTAGCGGTGTTAGCGCTAATCTAGATTTTATTGAGCTGGCTATTGCAGAGGAAGCAGATGCTATTTTTGTTCATCATGGCATCTTTTGGGATAATGAGTCTAACGTTATTGTAGGGGCCAAGCGAAAAAAGATTGATTTGCTAATTAAAAACAATATTAATTTATTTGCTTATCACCTGCCGTTAGATGCTCATACAGAGGTTGGAAATAATGTTGAACTGGGAAGAATTCTTGGAGTTAGAAATATGAAGCCAGTGGATGATAGTTTGCTTTGGCAAGGTGAATTAGACACTGATTTAAAGACTTTTTCCAGACTCATTGAAAAGGAGTTAGGTAGAGTCCCTGAAGTATTTGGCAGAATGAATAATTCGGTTAATAGCATTGCTTGGTGTACCGGGGGAGCGCAAGGTTTTATTGATGAAGCAATTAACCTTAATGTTGATGTTTATCTCAGTGGCGAAGTTTCAGAAAGAACACCTGCAGTAGCAAAAGAAAATGACCTGACATACATTTCAGCTGGTCACCATGCAACAGAAAGGTATGGGGTTCAGTCATTATGTAGGCACCTTTGCTCACAGTTTAATTTAAAGCATAATTTTTTAGAAGTTGGAAATTCGGTCTAATTATCTTTGAGTAAACTTGAAATAATTTGACACAAAGAATTAATGGGTTGTCTTTAAAATCTCATCTGTTATCTAATTTAATCTTATTAGGAATGTATGTATCTGAACAAGAGAAAATCGATTTATTTATAGGAGTCAATAATTATGGAGCGCATTAATCTTTCCTCTACATTAAACATAAGTCGAATGATATATGGAATGTGGAGACTTCATGATGATGATAATCAGTCTCTAAATCACCTCAATAAAAAGATTAATTTATGCCTTGATCAAGGTATTACAACTTTTGATCAGGCTGCTGTTTATGGTGGGTATTCTTCAGAAGCTTTCTTTGGCAAAGCAATTAAATCGAACTCTTCATTAAGGAGTCAAATCGAAATCATTTCTAAATGTGGTATTGTTAACCCCTCTGATAGATACCCTAATGCTTCAAATAGTTACTATGACACGTCGAAAGAACATATTTTTGAATCAGTTGAATTCTCACTAAACAACCTAGGGACCGATTATTTGGATCTTTTATTGATTCATCGCCAGGATCCATTTTTGAATCATTTTGAGACTGGGGAGGCATTGGATGAACTCATAGAGACTGGCAAAGTTAAAGAGGTTGGGGTTTCGAATTTTAGACCTCATGACTATAGTTTGTTGCAGTCCGCAATGAAAAACCATTTGGTCACAAATCAAATCGAAATTTCTCTTGCTGCAACCCATGGTTTCACAAATGGTGATATAGCATATCATCAAGAAAGGTCAACTAATTTAATGGCATGGTCTCCACTTGGTGGAGGTTTTCTTATGACAGATGAAGGAATTTTAGGAAAAACTTTAGCAAATATAGCTGAAATACAGGATGTTGATAAATCTGCAGTTGCAACTGCTTGGATAATGGCTCATCCAGCAAGGATTTGCCCCATCATAGGTACTAATAATTTAGATAGAATATCGAAAATTGCTGATGCAATGAAAGTCAAAATGGATAAAGAATTGTGGTTTGAGCTCTACATTGCAGCTCATCAATCAAACGAAGAAAAATGGAGACTTCCATAATTTCATGCAATTTTGGTCAAATTTCTCATTAATTTAGCTAAAAATCGACTATTACTGAGCATATTTTTGAATATTGGCTCATGTGCCTCGTATAATCTATAGTTTTTTTAGTTTTGTGTCTCAATATGAGTAAAAAATATAATGTTGCTGTAGTTGGAGCAACTGGTGCAGTAGGTGAAACTCTAATCTCAATTTTAGATCAGAGAAATTTTCCTATAGAAAATTTGTATCCTTTAGCATCTAAGCGTTCTGCTGGAAGCAAGGTTAAATGTCAAGGAAAATCTTGGGTCGTTCAAGATCTAGATACTTTTGATTTCTCAAATACTCAAATAGGCTTATTTTCAGCTGGTGGAAGTATTTCTGAAAAATATGCGCCGATAGCTGCAGAACAAGGATGTATTGTTATAGATAATACGTCTCATTTTAGGCGTGATGAAGATATTCCATTGGTTGTGCCAGAAGTTAATCCTCATGCAATCGCTGAGTATACAAATCGCAATATTATTGCTAATCCAAATTGCTCAACTATTCAAATGCTAGTTGCATTAAAGCCGATTTATGATGCTGTAGGTATTTCCAGAATCAATGTTGCAACTTATCAGGCAGTCTCAGGTAGTGGTAAAGAAGCTATTACAGAGCTTACAACTCAAACAGCAAACCTCTTAAATGGCAAGGATGTTGAAGTTGAAGTATATCCTAAACAAATAGCATTTAATGCGATACCTCACATTGATACATTTCAAGAAAATGGTTATACAAGAGAGGAAATGAAGATGGTATGGGAGACTCAAAAGATTTTTGAAGATGAAGAAATTCTTGTTAATCCTACTGCAGTTCGAATCCCGGTAGTTTATGGACATTCTGAGGCGGTCCATATTGAAACAAAAGAAAAATTAACCGCAAAGGATGCTCGTAATTTACTAGAGAAGGCTGCTGGTGTTGAAGTGATTGACAAAAGAGAGGACGGTGGTTATGCCACTCCTTTTATTGAGGCAACTAATAACGATGCAACTTATGTCAGTAGGATTAGAGAAGACATTAGCTTTGAAAATGGATTAAATTTATGGGTGGTTTCAGATAATATAAGAAAAGGGGCTGCTTTGAACACAATTCAAATAGCCGAAATACTTATCAAAGACTATATAGCATAAGATAAAATCAAAAAAATGGTTATTAAAGAGCGAAAGACAAATGAAACTGATATCAAGGTAAGTCTTGAACTCTATGGTATTGGAAAAGCTAATATTGATACTGGTGTCCCATTCTTGGATCATATGCTCGATCAAATTGCACGTCATGGACTAATGGATTTAACTATTTCCTGTAAAGGTGATACAGACATAGATGACCACCATACTGTTGAAGATATTGGTATTACATTAGGACAAGCATTCTCTGAAGCTGTCGGTGACAAAAAAGGTCTAACGCGCTATGGGCATTCATATGTACCATTAGATGAAGCATTGTCAAGAGTTGTTATTGACCTATCGGGAAGGCCAGGATTAGATCTTGGAGTTAAGTTTACAAGAGATAGAGTCGGAACTTTTGATATAGATCTTATAAGAGAGTTCTTTCAGGGATTTGTTAATCACTCCTTGGTGACACTACATATTGATAATTTAAAGGGGATTAATTCTCACCACCAAGCTGAAACGGTCTTTAAAGCATTCGGAAGGGCGCTTCGAATGGCTACAACTCCTGACGAAAGGCAATCAGATGTTATTCCCTCAACAAAGGGATCACTCTAAATAAAAAGGTAGATCAAAGTGCAAACAATTGCAATTGTGGACTACGGGATGGGAAATGTCCGCTCTGTTCAGAAAGCGCTTGAGTTCGTAGCTCCAAACGACAATTGCATACTTACCAGTGATCCTAAAATTATCAGAGACTCTGATCGAGTTGTTTTTCCTGGACAAGGAGCAATGGGATCATGCATGTCAGCACTAGAATCAAACTCATTAATTGATGAAATTAAATTATCATTTAATTCTAAACCCTTTTTAGGAATTTGTTTAGGATTGCAACTATTGTTTGAATATAGCGAAGAAAATAATGGAACAAAAGGCTTATCAATTGTCCCAGGAAAGGTAGTAAAATTTAATAATAATAAACTTAAAATACCACATATGGGTTGGAATAATGTAAATCAAGTAAAAGATCACCCACTATGGTATAAAATTTCTAATAATAGCCGTTTCTATAGTGTTCATAGTTTTTATGTAAAACCAGTCAATCAAGATTGTGTTATTGGGACCACAAACTATGGTCATGAGTTTACTTCGGCAATTGCTATAGATAAAGTTTTTGCAGTTCAATTTCATCCAGAAAAATCACAAAGTGACGGCTTGCAGCTTTTAAGTAATTTTGTAAGCTGGTCATAAGAATTTGTATTTAAACTGAGATTTTTTTAGATTAATCTTATATCTGCTCTTTCAAAGATCTGAGGTATTGCTCTAGATCCATTGGTTTATTATATTTCTGTGAATTAAATATCATTTCAGCTATCTGTTCCATCATTATGTGCTCAACTTGATGAGTATCTTTTATTTTTTTAAGAAGATCCTTATAAATCTTCTTGATTCCTTTTGGTTGATCCAGGCTAAGTTGATCTTGCAATGATAAATGAAGATTAATATGAAGAAATGGATTAATTTTTCCTTGCTCTGGGAAATATTCAGTGTCTAGGTCATTAATAATATCTTGGTATTCAGGATGTCTTTCAATTATTTTTGATAATTGAAGCTCTAATGGCTCTAGGAACTGTTTTGTTTTATATTTTCCCCAGGCTTCAGCTAAAAATTTTCTTTGCGTGGATCTGTCTGAAGAAAACACTAAGTTTAGATATTTTTCTCTTCATATTCGCACAAGTCCAAAAGAGTGCAATCATTACAGTGGGGTGATCTCGCTTTACAGACATACCTTCCATGGAGAATCATTAAATGATGAGCTGGAACTTTAAACTCATCTGGTATGAATTTTATTAATTTTTTTTCAACCTCTAGGACTGTTTTCCCTGAGGCAATTGCTGTTCTGTTGGCTACTCTATAAATGTGAGTATCTACAGCAATTGTGGGTTGTCCAAAGGCAGTATTAAGAACCACATTAGCTGTTTTTCTTCCAACGCCTGGGAGTGCTTCTAATTCTTTTCTTGTCTCAGGTACTTCAGAATTGTATTTGTCTATAAGTATCCTGCAAGTTTGAATAATATGTTTTGCTTTTGAGTTGAATAGCCCTATTGACTTTATTGTATCTCTTAGCTTGTCTTCACCAAGATCAAAAATTGTCTCCGGGGTATTTGCAAGAGGAAACAAGATGTCTGTTACCTGGTTTACACTCTTATCAGTAGCTTGAGCTGACAAAGTAACTGCAACGAGCAGTTCGAATGAAGTTGAATAGTTTAGTTCTGTTGTTGGGTTTGGTATTTGCTTTAAAAGCCTGCCAAACATTTCACTTCTTGTTTCTGCGTTCATTTGAACCTTTTTTGGTTAAACTATGGGTCAAATATTATACTTAATTTTTACATGTTTATCAATAACCAGTCATTCTTCAAACAAATGAATTTGCATAATCTTCAAGATCTTTCCAAAGTTTTTTTCTATTAGGATAGCTTTCTTTTAGATTATTTAAGCTTCTTTCAAAGTTGTCAATCGATAGGAAACCGTTTTCGCCGTTTTGAATTCTAGATTGAACGATTTCAAACCACTCCTCTTGTTCATAATCATTAAGAGTTTGAGGATAATTTCTGGCTTTAAAATTCAGAAATAATTTTGAAAGTCTCTTGTCTTCAAACGGTGGAGTATAACTAGCAAAATCTTTGTTTGAAAGATTTTGTATTTCATTACAAATTGCTCTATCATGGTTACTAACAAAGCCATCATATAAAGACTGATCCACATCAGAGCTTTGCTGTCTCTCTGACTCCTTGTTATAAATTAACTGAACTTTTTCTTCAATTTTTATTCTATTTTGATGGATAAATGATAAATTTTTTAAGCAACGCTCCATGTCAATCTGAAACTTTTCTAAAAGGTGTGGAGAAAACTTGAAGCTATCTTTATTTGGACTGCATACAAACATTGGGCT
>CAZESR010000039.1:0-10256 GCA_964515065.1 uncultured Piscirickettsiaceae bacterium | reverse complement strand
CGAGCACAACTTCCAGCCATTAGCTTATCTTAAAAAGATTGTATGTATTCTGGTCACATTGCTCAATGACCTCATCAACAGTAATTTTTTTGATTCTAGCAACTCTCTCAGCTACTTGAATTAATTCGTCAGGATTATTTCTATCATCGGTTTCAATGACTATCGATTCAATTGGTAAGAAGCTAACAATATCATGGAGTTTGTATGCATGTGGATTGGTGAGCGCTGTACCAAAACCGAAAGAAAAGTTTATTTTCAATAAATTTTCAGCTTGCTGAAGACTTCCAGAGTAGGCATGAATAACTCCTCTTGACTTTGAGTAAGATTTAAGCAAATCTGTAACATCTTCAGTGGCATGAACAGAATGGATTATTAATGGCAGGTCAAAACGAGTTGCAAGCGCAACTTGCTCATCAAAGAAGAACCTTTGTGTGTTTTGATTTTTGACTTTGACATAATCTAATCCACACTCCCCTACAGCAATTGGCTTTTCTTCTTCAATTTTAACTTCAAGATCATACAAATCAATCATCTGATGATCTTTCACAAACCAAGGATGAATACCCAATGCAAAATAACTATTTTTGTTTGAATGACAGCATGCAATAACACTATCCCAATTTTCTTTTCCAGTCGATGGAATGATAACCCCAGTAGTTGAAGGGGAGGGGGTTTTAACATTATCAAAATCTAGGTGAATGTGAGAATTAAGCATCTTTGCCTTGGAAATATTAAAAAAATAGCTGCCCAATATATTAAAAAGTGACAACAGGATAATTTTACATTTTTAAAAATAGTATTTAAAGAAGATAATTTATAAAAATTCTGAATATTTTTTTACTGAATTCTTTCTTTATAGCTTGACATGGATTGCTTTAATTTACATCATGAAAACTTACATTAAGTATAAAAAGTGATTATAATAATGCGCTTGTTCTAAACTGACGAATATTTAAGAGTTATGAAAACATTTAGTGCTAAAGCTGATGAGGTAAAAAGAGACTGGTTCTTAGTTGATGCAGATGGTAAGACTTTAGGTCGTTTAGCGACTGAGGTTGCATCTCGTCTTCGTGGAAAGCATAAGCCAGAATACACACCTCATGTTGATACTGGAGATTACATTGTTATTGTGAACGCAGCAAAAGTAGCTGTTACTGGAAACAAATACAACGACAAAATGTATCACCATCACACAGGATATGTTGGAAACTTAAAGTCAGTCCCATTCAAAGAGTTGCTTGCTAAGAAGCCAGAAGAAGTTATTCAAAAAGCAGTAAAAGGAATGCTTCCCAAAGGCCCACTGGGCAGAGAGATGGCTAGAAAAATGAAGGTTTTTGCCGGTGGAGAGCATACTCACGCTGCACAACAACCACAACTATTAGATATTTAAGGCATATTAATTATGGCAGATAAAGAAGTTTTTTACGCAACTGGAAGAAGAAAGACCTCAGTTGCTAGAGTTTATATGACTAAAGGCAAAGGCGTTTTTACGGTAAATA
This sequence comes from uncultured Piscirickettsiaceae bacterium, assembly GCA_964515065.1. Lineage (GTDB taxonomy): Bacteria > Pseudomonadota > Gammaproteobacteria > PS1 > Pseudothioglobaceae > Pseudothioglobus. The sequence goes on along the minus strand of CAZESR010000039.1, from coordinate 8,757 downwards.
AAAAGCCTATGGATGAGTATTTTGGAAGAGAGACGTCTTCAATGATTATCAACCAGCCTCTAGACGTTGTTGAGATGCATAATAAATTTGATTTCAATATCATGGTCAAAGGTGGTGGAGATACTGGACAAGCTGGTGCAATCAGACTTGGCGTAACGAGAGCATTAATGGCCTACGATGAGGCTACTCGTTCTGATCTTAGAAGCGCTGGTCTTGTTACCCGTGACGCTCGAGTTGTTGAGCGTAAAAAAGTTGGTAAGAAGAAGGCGCGTAAGAGCGAGCAATACTCAAAGCGTTAATTCGAAATATAACATTAATTCAAAAAAAACCCGCATTGAGCGGGTTTTTTGTGTGCAACAGAATTATGTCTTAGTTCAAAAAGTCGTATCTTTCTAGCTGATTGAAGTTTATGAGTGATTTGATTGACTCTATGTATTCATCTCCTGGAAACGCGTAATTTCCAAGACCTTCAGCAAGCAACATTCCTGTAATTGGTTGTAACTTTTCACGTTGATTTTTTCTCATTAGTCGAAGATCCTCATAAGCATAGCTTCGATTAATATTCAGTACATAATAGTCGATACATTCTTCTAATGAATTAAATCTTGCAACCTCATGAGTAGCGTCCTCATCTCTCTCTTTAGGAATAACGCCGCAGCCTTTAGAGAAGCACCATATTCCAAAGTAATTATTAAAATCTTTGGCAAATCTTGATCTTCCCCAGTTCGATTCATTCGCTGCTTGTGCAAGAACGAGTGACGGTGGAAGGATATCAATCACTTTGAGTAACCCCTCTTTCGATGCAGTATCTACGCGATATTTCTTGGCTAAATCTTTGAGCTGGTTGTCGTTTAGCTCATTATTAGAAATTGCGCTTCTTAATTCTACTATCTCTGCATTTTTCTTATGGATAGCTGGAAGTAGGTAGTTAAAAAAAACTTCTTTCCTTACTACAGTGCTTTCAATAGAATCAAAACTTGGTTTAAACGAAGACAGTGAAGCCGAAGAAACTAGAGAGCTGACTGTGAATAGCGCCAACAAAAGGAAAAGAGTTCTTAGATTTTTTTTGGTATTTCTATATTTATTGACCATTGTGTAATCAATTCAGTATTGAAATTTGGTGGACATTATCCACAAAAAAATAACCTTATTTATCCTATTTTTTAAATTAAATCTTCAGAGTCAATTATATTGCATATTTGCTCTAGTCCTGAAGTCTTAATGATTAAATTGAAGTTCACAGAGCTTCTTATAAAGTTCAGAGCTTGATAGTAGATTTTGATGAGTTCCTTCTGCAACAATGTGCCCCTTATCAATCAGTAAAATTCGATCTGCATGCATTATGGTAGCAAGTCTGTGCGCAATGATTAAGGTTGTTCTGCCTTGCATTAGTATTTTCAATGCTTCTTGAACTTTCTGTTCACTGTTAGCATCTAAGGCGCTCGTCGCTTCATCTAAAAGCAATATCGAGGGATCTTTCAGAATAGCACGAGCAATTGCAATGCGTTGGCGTTGCCCTCCAGATAATCTTACGCCTTGCTCTCCTAGATAGCTTGCAAAACCATCCGGAAGTTTCTCAATAAAATCTAACGCAAATGCTTCCTTAGCTGCACGCTTAATCTCTTTATCGTTGGCCATTGGGTTGCCATAACTAATATTATGGGATACATCTGCAGAGAATAGGGTAGGCTGTTGAGGAACGACTCCAATATTAATTCTAAGATTGGTTGGATCAAGACTCATTAAATTAACATTTCCGACTTCAATAGTGCCATTAGATGGATCATAAAATCTTTGGAGTAGCTCAAAGATTGTTGTCTTACCAGAGCCAGATAAACCAACAATGGCAACAGTCTCTCCCTCACTAACCTTAAAACTTACATCCTCTAAAGCTTTTTCTAGTGGCCTTGATGGATAGCTAAAGCTGACATTATTGAAGTTTAACGAAAGAGGGCCGATGGGTATGTCTATGGGCTTTGTAGGGGGCTGAATTTGTGACTGTTCAGAGAGTAATTCAAGAAGTCTTTCAGTCGCACCTGCTGCTCTTTGAAGCTGACCATAGATTTCAGAGATAACCGCTACTGATCTGGCAACCATGATTGCGTAAAAAACAAAGGAGGCTAGCTCACCCGCTGATATGTCACCGTTCGTGACATCTTTGGCGCCAAACCATATCATCGCTCCAAGACCTGTAAAAACCAGAATCATAGCCGCAGCTATGAGCAAAGAGCTTTGCATGATTCTTCTTTTGGCAGCGGTAAAGGCCTTTTCAACCTCACTACTGAATGCTATAGCTTCTTCAGGCTCACGAGTAAAACTTTGAACTACTTTAATGTTTTGTACAATCTCACCAGCATAGGTGCCTATATCTGCAACCGTGTCTTGACTTTTGCGTGACAGTGATCTCAAACGACGACCATATATAGCCATCGGAAGAAGAATGATTGGCACAGTGACTAGGACAATTAAGGCTAGCTTAATATTAGTGATTAGCATCATCACTAATCCACCAAAAAATAATAGAGCGCTGCTTAATGCCATTGAGATTGAAAACCCAAAAATTGACTGTAATAAAGTTGTGTCAGTAGTCAAGCGCGCATTAATTTCACCACTTCGATTAATCTCAAAGTAATGTGGATGAAGCGTTAAGAGATGATTGAATACGGCTAGACGAACGTCATTACTGACTCTTTCTCCAATCCATGACACAAAATAGAACCTAAAAAAAGTTCCAATTACTAAAGTTGCTAAAACCAAAGTAATTATTATTAACTGGGCCTTAGTTAGAGTGTAGATGCCTTCATCTATAAATAATTTAATACCTTGACCAAAAAGGAGAAAAGATAGAGAAGTAACAATAAGTGCAATCAAGGCAATCATTGCAACTTTTTTGTATGGTTTAATGAAGGGTGACAATCTAAGAAGGATTCTTAAATCCTGTTTTTGAATTATTTTTTCAGTAGTAGTTTGTCTATTATTTTTGCCCATATTGATAAGTACGAGAAGCTTATCTAAAAATCATTTACTCATCACTTGTTTTCCTTAAGAGTAGTTCAGTAACCGCTTCTTTAGGAGTAATTAGGCCTTGAGTCACTTTATAGACATGCTCACATATTGGCATTTCTATTTGGTATTTTTCTGCTAACTTTAGCACTAACTCTAGCGCTTTAAATCCCTCCACAGTTGCATTAATATTCTTCAAAGCGATGTCTGAAGGGACATTCTTGGCAAGTTCTTGTCCAAAGCGTCTATTTCTTGATAAGTCGTCAGAGCAGGTTAGAACTAAATCACCAAGTCCAGAAAGCCCTTGAAATGTTAATTTATCTGCTCCTAAGGCAACCCCAAGTCTAGTCATTTCAGCGAGCCCTCTGGTGATTAAAGCGGCTTGAGTATTGGCTCCAAAACCAAGTCCATTTGCAATTCCTGCAGCTATAGCAAGAACATTTTTAACGGACCCACCAACCTGAACTCCCACAATGTCTGAATTTGTGTAAGCGCGAAGCGTTTTTGTTTGAACTATATTAGACCAAAACTCTCTTGTATTTTTATCAACAGATGCCACAACAATTGCCGCTGGTTTTTTTTCAACAATTTCAGCAGCAAATGTAGGGCCAGATATAGCGCAAGGACAGTGACTAGTCAATTGCTGGTGAAAGGTTTCGTGAAGCAAGTTTCCACTCTCAGGATCAAAGCCTTTAGATACCCACGCCAGAGGAGTTTGACCTATATCATCCTTTATTTTTTTGAGCACATAAGAAAATGAAGAGCTTGGGGTGGCAATGAGGACAGCCATAGATTTTTGTATGACTTTATAGCTCGAACCAATCTTAATATTGGGACTGAACGGCTTTGAGAGTGCGGGGTGCTGATTACCTATATTGTCAGAGTTCTGTTTATCTTTAGTGATTAGATAAATATTGTCAAACTTATCGCTTAGTGCAATCGCTAGTGCGCTTCCCCATGCGCCTGCTCCAATAATAGTAAGGGAATTGTTCATCTTGCTTATCTTTGAATAGGGAGGTCAGCTTTTAGCCAAGCATTAAACCCACCCTTAAGACTGGATACTTTTTGAAAATCATTTTTCGAAAGAATATCTGCAATTCGATCAGATCTGGTACCACTTTTACAATACACGAGAATATTTTTGGACTTATCGAGAGAGTCCATCTTTGCTTTTACTTGACCCATTGGTATGTTGAGGTCATTAGAAAGAAATCCAGCATTTCTCTCTTTCTCCTCTCTAACATCTAAAATAATCAGCTCATCATCATCCATCAGAGATACGGCTCCATTCGTATCAACCACTTGATATTTTCTATACTTCTCGCTATAGATATTTACGATCAATAAAATGATAAGAGCAAATAATGTTCCAGTTAGTAATAGCTCGCCTTGTAAAAATTGAATGAATTCCATAGTTATTTATTGTCCTGTAAAAAAGTATCAAGCATTTGGTGTCCATGCTCGGTAAGGATTGACTCTGGATGAAACTGAACGCCTTCAATAGAGTGAGTTTTATGACGAACTCCCATGATTTCTTCAATTTCACCAGACTCTGTGTTTGTCCATGCTGTAACTTCAAAGCATTCCGGTAAAGAGTTTTTATCAGCCACTAATGAGTGATAACGTGTTGCATTTAGGGGGTTCTTAAGGCCTTTAAATACACTTCTAGAAGTATGATGAACAGGAGAGACTTTTCCGTGCATAATTTTTTGGGCACCAATAATATTTCCACCAAAGGACTGCACTATTGCTTGAAAACCGAGACAAACACCTAGTATTGGGAATTTACCGGCTAATTTTTCTATTAGCTCTAGAGAGATTCCAGCTTCATTTGGAGTGCATGGGCCTGGTGAAATAACAATATATTTAGGATTAAGCTTTTGTATCTCTTGAACTGAAATTTGATCATTTCTATGAACAATAACCTCCTGTCCTAGTTCACCAAAATACTGAACTAAGTTATAAGTAAATGAGTCATAGTTGTCGATCATTAGTAACATATTGAACCCAGCCTGAAGGCGAAAATAACTTAGTTTATTTTACAGATAAAAAAGAAACAAAGTTAAGGCACTGAAAGAAGCAACTAGTCTCTATAAAGCCACAATCATGGAAGCGTTTTAGGTGCGTTTCTTTTGTTTCAGTTATTAAAACGTTTTCAATCGCTTGACGTTTGTTTGCAATTTCGAGTTCACTGTATCCATTCTCTTTCTTGAAATCCATATGGAGTTTTGTAATTTGGTTTTGAGTCACTTTGTCATCGAAGTGTATTTTTTCGCTAATTATTAGAATGCCGCCAGGTATTAGGCCATCATAAATTTTTTTAATGAGACTTGAGCGAAGTTTTACATCGATGAATTGAAGCGTTAAATTAAGAACAACAATCGATGCATTCTTAATTTTAACTTGATTTATGTCATCGCAAATTACTTGTAAATTATGAACTTGATTGTTTAGATTTTTTTTGCACTGTCTTACCATCTCCTCAGAGTTGTCGATTGCAAAAAATTGATTATTCTTGCTCCTGTTGTTAAGAGCTATCGACAGTGAAATCGCTCCTGTTGATGACCCAAGGTCATAATAGCTTGTGTTATCTTGGCCATACATTCTCGCAATCAGACCAATCATTTGTATCATTGAGTCGTATCCTGGTACTGACCTTCTGACCATGTCATCAAAAACTTTGACAACCTCTTTATCAAATCGAAAATCGGCAATATCGACTTGATTATTGAATAAGTTATCACGCATACAACGACTCCAAGAATATCTCTGTTACAAGAAGTTTAGTTTTGCCCATGGTAAATGTTGAGCGTCTTGCCCATGAATTTTCAAAACTTCCAACCTCAAGATGACCACGCTTTATTTCAGGGTCATCAAACAAAATTTCTCCAAGCGGCCTAGAACCGATACTTAAAATGTCCTTTGTGTCGTCTGTTAGCGGAATCAGTGAGCGTGCATTCACTACAGGTTTTTGATTTCCTAGAAGTTCAACTTCACGAACAACGATGCCTTGATTTTGAGTTGAGCCTAGAAGTTGGTATTCACATTGATAGGGGTTGTTTTCTTTTTGTGAGATTACATTCACCTCAAAGTCCTTATATTTTTCTTTAAGTTTGTGGGTCAAAGACTTGCTATCCAACAGCCAAATACTAACATAGGTTGGTATCTTTTCTTTTGGATCAAAAATTCTCCAATTAAATTTATCTGGATTGAACATAAGCGATGTATTTTACAAGAGTCTAAGTTTTTTATAAATTCAAAAAAGATTATGCATCAAAATAATGGGTTTTTTCTTCATCTATCCATCGACTAATTAGGGCATTTTGACTGTCTTGGTTTGCTTCAAGCATTTTTGATGAATAATAACCTGCTTCTTTAAGGAGATAGGCGTCTCTGACTATATTGGCAATTTTCATAGAAGCTATTCCCGTTTGTTGAGTTCCTAAAATTTCTCCTGGACCTCGAAGCTCTAGATCCTTTTGCGCTATCATAAAGCCATCATTGCTCTGTCTAAGGATATCAAGCCTCTCTTTGGCATTGTCACTCAAAGGTGATTGATACATAAGGATACAGATACTTTTTTCAGATCCTCTACCAACGCGACCTCTCAGCTGATGAAGCTGTGCTAAGCCGAGACGCTCTGCATTTTCAACAATCATCAGGCTTGCGTTAGGCACATTAACTCCAACCTCTATAACAGTTGTCGCAACGAGGAGATTAATTTTTCCCTCTTCAAAGTCTTTCATAATGCTTTCTTTCTCTGACTTTGTTAACCTTCCATGAATCATAACTACTGTCAAATCTTCAAGATTATCATTAAGGTATCTAAAAGTTTTTTCTGCTGACTCTGCTCTGAGCGCCTCTGATTCCTCAATAAGAGTACAAACCCAGTAGATTTGACGTCCTTCGTCTGAGATCTTTCGTATTTTGCCTATTAGTTCGTCTCTTCTAGAATTGCTCAATGCAACAGTCTCAACAGCTTGACGACCCGGAGGTAGCTCATCTATGATTGAGGTGTCAAGATCAGCATAAGCACTCATAGTTAGTGATCTAGGAATTGGTGTAGCAGTCATGACTAATTGATGAGGAGTTTTGTCAGCTTTTTTTGAAAGTGATAGTCTTTGATGAACACCAAACTTATGCTGCTCATCAATAATCACTAGCGATAAGTTATTAAAGCTTACACTCTCTTGGAAAAGTGCATGAGTTCCTATAACAACTATTGCTTCGCCGCTTTCTATAAGACGTAACTGATCCATTCTATCTTGAGAGTTTTGAGATCCTGAGAGGTAGGCAATTTGAATATTTAGTGGTTTAAGGTAATGAGTAAAATTTTGAAGATGTTGACGCGCTAAGATTTCTGTGGGAGCCATAATTGCGGCCTGAAAGTTATTTTCAACTGCTTGAATTAGAGCAAAAACTGCGACAATCGTTTTTCCTGAGCCAACATCTCCTTGAAGGAGTCTAAGCATTGGCTCTGAATTAGCTAAATCATTATTGATTTCTTTAATGCAGCGTGACTGTGAACTAGTTAAGTTGAAATCAAGAGAGTTCAGAAGTTTATTACTCAAAGAATTTTTAAGTGTGAATGCATTGGTTTTTTTACCTTTTCTTGCTTTCTTAGTTTTCAGGAGGCTGAGTTGGTGTGTTGCAAGCTCTTCAATTATTAATCTTTGTTGTGAAATATGCTTAAAGGACTCAATTTTTGATAAATCCTCATTTTTATTTGGATGATGAAGCAGCATTAATGAGTTTTTAAGACTAGGCATGGATTGCTGCGTAATTTTTTCAAAGTAATCATCGAGCTGACTTATTTTTAAAACCTCAAGAGAGTAATTAACCCATTGTTTCATTTTATTCTGACTGATACCAGAGCATAGCGGATAGATTGGGGTAAGTGTTGGCTCTAATAGTGGGTTTTGGTTTTGTGATATCATTCGATATTCTGGATGATGCATTTCAAGACCCTTGCGACCAATCTTAATTTCTCCAAAGCACTGCATTGTCTCTCCACGTATTAGAGCCTGTTTTTGATACTGCGTAAAATGAAAAAAACGCAATAGGATTCTATTGTTTTGGTTGTCAGATAGGTAGCAAAGTAACTGCCTTTGCCTTGAGGGAACAACCTCAATTCTGTCGATAGTTGCTTCAATCAAAATCTCATCATTAATGCTTGCCTCGGAGAGTGAAGTGATTGATGTTTTGTCTTGATACCTAGTTGGCAAATGAAAAACTAAGTGCTCTAAAGTATGAATTCCTAACTGATTTAATCTGTCAGAGGTTTTCTTCCCTAATCCTTTAATCGAGATGATTGGATCAGAGATTGAAGGCATAAATTTAGAAGCTGTAAGAGTCCGAACTAATAACCATCACGCCATCCATCTCAACACTTACACCTTTAGGAAGTTCTTTAACTCCAATAGCTGCTCTTGCAGGATAAGGCTCCAAGAAATAGGTTGACATAATCTCATTCAAAGTGGCAAAGTTATTTAAATCAGTTAAAAAAATGTTTAACTTGACTATGTCACTTAAATTACCTTTCGATTGTTCACATACAGCCTTGAGGTTCTTAAAGACTTGATGGATTTGCTCTTCAATACCTCCTTTAACAACTTCCATTGTTTCTGGAACAAGAGGAATTTGCCCAGAAAGGTATACAGTAGTTCCGCCAGTAACAGCAACTGCTTGTGAATAAGTTCCTACCGCAGCAGGGGCTTTATCTGTTGAAATAATATGTTTATTCATGGCTTTATA
>CAZESR010000038.1:0-10489 GCA_964515065.1 uncultured Piscirickettsiaceae bacterium | reverse complement strand
TCTTTCAAGTCACCATAATGTTTATGGTGGGGGAGAGTTGCAAATTTTTCGAAAGATATTATATCCTTGGATAAATACTTTTTTAAATGACAGAGGAAGTTTTCAAAAGATAATTAAAGATAAGAATTGCTATGAATCAATTAGAAATGAGTATTTAGAATCAATTGATAGATTAGATTTTAATGAAACATTTTTTACAGATAAAGCATTGCTTAATTTTCAACGAATTGGCTTGATATTAAGGGCAATCCCAGAATCAAAAGTAATTCATATTAAAAGAGATCCAATGGCTGTCTGCTGGTCAAACTTCAAAACAAACTTTGCGCAAAGAGGAATTGCTTTTTCTAATAATCTTGATGATTTAGTTGGTTTTTATAAGCTATACGAGGAACAAATGAATTTTTGGCATTCAGAATTTCCAAATCAAATTTATGATCTGAAATACGAATCAATGACAAAAAATCAAACAATCGAAACTGAGAAATTATTGAGTTTTTGCAGTCTAGATTGGGACGAAAACTGTTTACATTTTTATAAAAATAAGCTTCCAGTAAAAACTGCTAGTAAATATCAAGTAAGAAAAAAAATATACTCAGGTAGTTCAGATGCCTGGAAAAAGTATGAAAACTATTTAGAGCCCCTTATTAAGGGATTTAAGGATACATAAAATTTATTAATTAATCAAAACTTTTAAGGCTTTAAATCCTTAAAAGTTTTGCCATTGTTGCCCCCATATCTGAAGGTGTGGGTGAGACTAATATCCCAGCATCTTGAAGTATTTCAACCTTTTCAGCGGCACTCTCACCACTCGAGCTAACAATTGCTCCTGCATGACCCATTAATCTTCCTGGGGGTGCTGTCAAACCAGCAATATAAGCTGCCATTGGTTTAGTCATATGTTTTTGAAAATACTCTGCAGCCTCAGCCTCTTGAGGACCACCGATCTCACCAATAATTAATACTGCTTCAGTTTCATCATCCTGCTCAAAATGCTTTAAGATTTCAACAAACGAACTACCATTTATTGGGTCACCACCAATACCTACACCAGTACTAATTCCAATACCTAGCTCCTTCATTTGAGAAGCGGCTTCATAACCTAAAGTACCCGAACGTCCAATCAGTCCAACGTTGCCTTGCTTGTAAATATGACCTGGCATAATGCCTAACATAGCCTTACCAGGACTAATGGTTCCAGCACAATTGGGACCTGTCAAAATCATGCGATCCTCTGGTTTAGCCCGTGCAAAAAGGTATCTCTTTACCCGAATCATGTCATGTGTTGGTATTCCATCAGTAATACTGACACAATATTTAATGCCGCCTTCAGCAGCCTCCATAATTCCGTCAGCCGCATATGCAGGAGGCACAAAGATAATACTGGCTTCAGCGCCTGTAGCTTCAACAGCATCTTTAACTGTGTTGAACACTGGCCTTCCTAGATGTGTTGTACTCCCCTTACCAGGAGTAACTCCAGCAACCACATTAGTACCGTAATCAATCATCTCCTGAGCATGAAATGAACCCATGCGCCCAGTTAAGCCTTGAACTAAAACTGGAGTTTTTTCATTAATAAATATACTCATAATAAGCCCTTATTTTCCAGTTGATTTTTTCCATTCAGCTACAACCGTGTAAGCTGCATCTGACAATGTTTCAGCCGTTATAACTTTTTTGCCACTATCGCTTAGTATTTTTTGTCCTTTTTCAACATTAGTTCCTGACAAGCGAACTACTAAAGGAACATCAATATCTCGTTTGTTTAATAGATCTACAATGCCCTGGGCAACCCAATCACAACGATTAATACCAGCAAAGATATTTACTAAAATAGCCTCAACATTCTCATCTGATAAGACAAGCTCTATAGATGTAGCAACCCTTTGGGCTGATGCACCACCGCCAATATCAAGGAAGTTTGCTGGCTCACCACCTGCATGTTGGATCATATCCATAGTCGCCATCGCAAGACCGGCGCCATTAATAAGACACCCAATATTGCCTTCCAATCCAATATAGTTTAAGTCATGCTCAGCAGCATTTATTTCTCGAATATCTTGCTGCGTTTTATCGTGATATTCAAAGATTTCTGGACGTCGATAGAGTGCATTTACATCAAATGACATCTTCGCATCAAGAGCCAGAACTTTATTTCCAGAAGTCAAAACTAATGGGTTAATTTCCAATAAATTGGCATCGGTGTCTCGAAACGCGCGATAACACTTCATCACTGCCCGACTGGCAGAGCCGATTGCCTCATTAGGTAAGCCCAGAGTAAAAACCAGTTGTCGCGCTTGGAATGGCTGCATTCCAACTGAAGGATCAATCCTAATTTTGTTAATTTTTTCTGGCATTTCCTCTGCAACTTGCTCAATATCCATCCCACCTTCAGTAGAGACAACCAAAGTAACTTTTTGAGTTGCCCTGTCTAAAACGATACTAAAGTAGAGCTCTTTTATAATGTCAGTAGCCTCCTCGACATAGATACTTGAAACCATTTTGCCTTCAGGGCCTGTCTGATTTGTGACTAGGTTATTACCAAGAAACTGGTCACAAAACTGAGAAATTTCTTTAGGTGATTCACATAATTTCACTCCACCTGCCTTTCCGCGAGCGCCAGAATGAACCTGAGCCTTTATAATCCACTTATCGCCGCCTAATTCGTTAGCTTGATAAATTGCTCCAGTTGCAGAGTGTGCTACCCCGCCTCGTGGAACAGGAACCCCATATTGTGCCAATATTTTTTTGGCTTGATATTCATGAATATTCATAACTAAACCTTCATCTTTTCATTAATTGCTTTATCAGTATTCACTACGTTTTCTGCCATCTTGGCAGAGGCAGCATCAATCATTCTTCCATTGAGTTGTGCAGCTCCCCTTCCTTCTTTAGCGGCTTCATCCAATGCAATAAGAATTTGATTGGCATGAGTAACCTCTGATTCTGGTGGGGTATAAACTTCATTTGCTAGTTCAATTTGTGATGGGTGTATTGCCCACTTACCTTCGAATCCAAGTGCCGCACCTCTTTTTGCAGCATCAATATAAGATTCAGAATCATTAAAGTCTCCAAATGGTCCATCAATTGCTCTCAAACCATAGGCTCGACAAGCAACTAGCATTTGCGAAAGTCCGGCATGCCACTGATCACCAGGATAATCTGGATTTAAACCTCCAATGACTGTTGTCCTTGCCCTACAACTTGCTGCATAGTCAGCGACACCAAAATGCATCGCTTCAAGTCTCTCATCACGACCTTTCTTAGCAATATCCATTACGTTTGCCATACCCAGAGTTGTTTCAATTAATACTTCGATACCAATTCGATTTTTTAAGCCTTTTGAAGTTTCAATTTGATTAAGCATTGCCGATAGCATATATATATCAGATGCAGTTCCAGCTTTTGGAAGTAAGATAGTATCCAGTTTATCTCCTGCCTGCTCTACGACCTCAACGACATCTCGATACATGTAATGCGTATCAATACTATTAATTCGAACTGATATTGTCTTGCCGTTACCCTTCCAGTCAAGGTCATTGATAGCTTCTATGACATTTTTACGCGCTGGAACTTTATCATCTGGAGCGACAGCATCCTCCAAATCTAAAAAAACATAATCGGCAGAACTTTTTAAAGCCTTTTCAAACATTTTAGGATTTGATCCTGGAACAGCTAATTCACTTCGCTGCAACCTCTGTTTGACTGACTCATAGATAATATGACTCATGAAAACCCCCTTTATATTGAATACTTTAGTAATAATATAACTAGATTGTTGATTAGTAGATTTAGTAATTATCAAAGGCGATTTAGGTCAAATCAACTGACACAATAGTTCCTTTTAGAAATTTTTCTGAAGGTGGCGTCCCGTAGGAGATTTGAACTACCTGTTTCCAGAATGAAATCCTGGCGTCCTGGGCCACTAGACGAACGGGACATGAGAAATTTTTGAGGACTAGACTTTGACAAAGTAAGTTGATTTTAACTTACTTATTCAAAAAAAATGGCATCCGGTAGGGGAATCGAACCCCTCTTGCCAGGATGAAAACCTGGAGTCCTAACCGATAGACGAACCGGACAAAATCATTTTTGTGACAGTGTTTGGAAAAAAAAAGTTATAGCACTATCATTTAAAAACTTTTAATGTTTAGTTTTATCGTCTAATCACTTTATAAACAAATAAAGTATTTACGCTAAACAAAAAAGGGATATTATAGTCAAATTTTTTCTCTTTTCTGCAAAATTTAAAAATTTGTATTCGACTTTAGAGATGATGAATTGAAGCGATTAAAGTTTGTATTGACTTTCTAAAAATTTTAAATTATGAGATTCTTGAAAAGTCTAACTATTATAATAATTCAAAAAAAAATCATAAGTAAATGCATAAAATTCGTCAACTAAAAAATGCAAAAATTGAATTAGTCCCTCTTAACCAAAATGAAAGATATAATTTTAGTGGGTCTCACTCTTTATCCATATATCCAATTGATGCTGTATATACATTTATACCAAAAAATGCCTGCTCAACATTAAGGTACTCTATTGCTATCGCAAATGGATTCATAGAAAATATATCTAATATTGATTGGATTCATTCGAATAATGAGACCTTTATTTCAACTCTGAAAGAGATTGTACAAGCTAAGTATACTTTTACTGTTCTTCGCTGCCCATTTACGAGGGTTGCCTCTTCTTACTTAGATTATATTGTTGAAGGTGATTATACATTTAAAGATTTTAATGAACAAAGGCTGAGTATTAATTTTCATGAATTTTTACTTATTATTCAGTCACAAAAAAGAAAAGAGCGAAATGAGCATTGGAGAAATCAATCCGATTTTCTTCATTATGAGAAATATGATGACTATTTTTCACTAGAGTCCTTTTCGGAAGCTGAGAGCGCTTTGAGAGATAAAGGACTTAAAGTGCATGACACACGCGAAATTATTAAGCATGATATTTCTCGATTAAATCGTATTGAGGGAGATTTTTCAAAAGTCAAAGAAGTTGAACTTAAAAAAATTAAAGATAAAGGAACTGCTCCAAGCTATAAGTCTTTATTTAGTAATGCAGAAATTGAACTTGTTATGGAAATCTATAAAGATGATGTTGAGTTATATAAAAGTCATTTTGGGCATAACAACCTATTATTTTAATTTTAAGAAATAAGTTAGAACTTACTAATCTAATAGAACCCAAATTATTGGGCCTTGCTTTGGTGGAGCTAGGCGGGATCGAACCGCCGACCTCAACACTGCCAGTGTTGCGCTCTCCCAGCTGAGCTATAGCCCCAAACAACCAAGTTGAAAGAAAAAATGATTATAATCTGTATGAAAGCTGAGTCAAGTCAAAATTGGTAAAATATAAATTATGGAAAAAATATATAACAGCGATAATTACTCAATAGAGGTGCTTTATCATATCGGTGCCTATGAAAACTCAATTCATTTTATTTTTGATGAAGAAACCAAAACATGTGCCATTGTCGACCCTGCATGGGAGCCTGATTTATTTTTAAAAAAAATAAAGGACAAAGGTTACACACTCACGGACATCTGGATCACTCATTGGCATGGCGACCATACCAATGCAGTGGATGACCTGGCAAACAAGACAGGAGCAAAAATCACTGCTGGTGCTAATGAAATCCCTTATCTAAACATTGAAAATCCTATTCATACGGTTGCCGATCGAGATATGATTAAGCTTGGCAACATTGTAGTTAAGATAATTGAAACACCTGGGCACACAGCTGGCGGAGTGTGCTATCTTCTTGATGAGCACCTCATAGCTGGAGACACTTTGTTTGTCTATGGAGTAGGTATCTGCAGTCTAGCTGGATCAAACCCAATCACTTTATATCACTCACTCAAGAAACTCATTGCCCAGGTTCCTGGTCACATTCACTTGCTGTGTGGGCACAATTACGGCTCTGAGATTACAACCACGATTGCTGAGCAAAAAAGGGCCAACCCCTTTTTATTAATTGAAGATGAGGATACATTCGTTCGTTACAGGATGCATGTCCATGACTCTACTCGCACTTATCCAATGTCACCAATGACACTAGACGAGGTAAACGCATTGTTATGATAGGAATTTATGGCGGCTCCTTCGACCCCGTTCATTTAGGACATCTCAAAACTGCAGAATCAATTAAAAAAGAACTCAATTTTAAGCGCTTGTTTCTTTTGCCATGTTATGAGCCTGTTCATAAAATTTCACTAAACTATTCACCTGAACAAAGACTTGAGATGCTTAACCTTGCAATTAAAGAATTTCCTTCACTTGAAATCGACACAAGAGAAATTGAACGAGGAGGAAGCTCTTTTATGATAGATACCTTAGCTGACTTAGTAAAGGAATTTAAGGGCAGAACGATTTGTCTCATCATTGGAATGGATAGCTTTATAGGCTTTAAAACATGGAAAAAGTGGGACAAATTTGCAAAACTGGTTCATTTAATTATCCTCCCAAGAAAGACAGGCCAAGCCTCTCAAAACAACCTTGATACTTTTGATATAGCTCTTGATAAGAAAGATTTAGATAAGCAGCCAAACGGACTTTTATATTTTTCAAATTCTGATTTGATCGATATTTCGTCAAGCGATATTAGAGGTAAAATCGCTTCCAATCAAAATCTCGAGGGCTTGATGCCGTCCTCAGTTATTCACTTTCTTCAATAAATATGAAACTTGCTGAACAGATAAGGGTTGTTGAAAACGTCATTGAAGAATTAAAAGGAGAAAACATCACGACAATTAATGTGATGCAGCAGAGTGATGACATGGAAGCCATTGTTATTGCAACTGGACGCTCCATTCAACATGTCAGAGGAATAGCTAATAATGTGAGAATCGAAGCTAAGAGACTTAACATGCCAGTTCTGGGAACTGAGGGTGCTGAATTTAGTGAGTGGATACTGGTTGATCTCGGCGAAGTCATTGTCCATGTCATGACAGAAAAAACTCGAGAGTTTTATAAATTAGAGAAGCTATGGTCCATCGAGGAAGATGAGGATTAATCTCATTGCTGTTGGTAAAAAAATGCCCGACTGGATAGCCGATGGCATTGAACATTACAAAAAACAACTCCCAAAAAACTATAACTTTGACATCACTTCAATTGAATCTCAAAGCAGGAAATCAAACAGCCCTGAGATGACAAAAAGCCTTGAAAAAAAATTAATTTTAGATGCCGCTTCTGACTCAACCCTATTAATTGCGTTTGATGAACTTGGTAAACAACAAACTAGTAAAGAGTTATCCAAATCAATTGAAAAATGGCAGCTGAATGCTGAGAGTGTTGCCTTGATTATTGGAGGCGCAGATGGGCTTTCTAGCGATCTGAAACAGAAATGTAATTTAATCAGGAGTCTCTCGAGCCTTACATTAACTCATTCGATGGCTCGATTGCTAGTGGTAGAACAAATCTATAGGGGTTATAGTCTATTGAGCAATCACCCGTATCATCGAAGCTAGATAGACCTATAGAATTAAATTGACGTTTTCTGGAGGTCTTCCAATGGCAACGCCCTTTTCTGTTCTAACGATAGGACGCTCGATCAATATAGGAAACTCTAACATTGATTTTATAAGGTGTTCCTCACTCAATGATTGATCTGAAAGTCGTAGCTCTTTGAATTTAGCCTCACCCTTACGAAGAAGGTCTCTGGCGCTAATGCCTAGGTCTTCCAATATCGACTTAAGTTCTGATTCGCTCGGAGGATTAACAAGATAATTAACAACCTCAAAGTCGACATCATTTTGTTCTAAAATAGCAACAGTTGCTCTTGATTTAGAGCAGCGAGCATTGTGATAAATCTTAGCACTCATAGTAATTATTCATGAAAAAATATCTCATTATACTCCTCCTGATTGCTCCTTTTCATGCAAGCCAAGCGCTAAGTTTTAACGAAGTGATTGACTCTGTTAAGCAACTCATGCCTTGGCATGAGTCTGTTCCAGAGCTTGCCTTTGAGCTGACCGATACAAAAGGTAATGTCTTTACAGAAAAAAATACTAGGGGCAAGTATTTGGTCGTAAATTTTTGGGCTACTTGGTGTACTCCTTGCCTGAAGGAGATACCAGCATTTGTTGAGTTCTATAAAGAAAACTCTGAGCATGTAGAAATTCTAGGATTAGACTTTGAGCCTGTTAATCTTGAAGTGATTAACGAATTTGTTGAGCGTTTTTCTATCAACTACCCACTTATTCTTTATACTCATATTAATGACTCTGAGTACACCAAATTTGGTGAAATTGTCGGAATGCCAACAACACTGATTTACAGTCCTGAAGGAGAACTTCTTCAAACCTTTATGGGAGAGATAACGATAGAAGATCTTAAGAAATATATCTCACCACTCACTTAGATAAATTCATTATGATTTCACCACCAACTACAGATGAACTTAATGAAAAACAGCAGCAATCAGTCACTCTAGCGGAAGATACCAATGCTCTAATTCTTGCAGGAGCAGGCAGCGGAAAAACTCGAGTTTTAACACACCGAATTCATTATCTAGTTTCTGAAAAGAATTATTATGCTGATGACATTCTTGCTGTTACTTTTACTAATAAGGCTGCTAATGAAATGAAAGAGAGATTGAGCGATCTTCTGAGACAGCCTGTTGGAAGAATGTGGTTTGGGACTTTTCATTCAATTGCTCATAGACTTCTTAGAGCTCATGCTATAGAGGCAAATCTTACGCCTACATTTCAAATTTTAGATTCTCAAGATCAACACCGAATCGTTAAACGATTGATGAAAGAAAACAACATAGATGATACTAAGTTCCCAATAAAAAAAGTTCAGTGGTTCATTAATCAGCAAAAAGATGGGGGTATCTCTCCTCATGAAATAGATGCTGGTTATAATTTTTTCGTTAAACAAAGTGCTAAGGTATTTGACCTTTATGAAAAGCACTGCCAAGCGAATGATTTAGTCGATTTTGCAGGCCTTTTAATGCAGAGCTATGAGTTACTTAAAAATAACCAAAACCTATTAGAGCATTATCAAAAAAAGTTTAAGCACATCTTAGTGGATGAATTCCAAGATACCAATCGTATTCAATATCAATTTATCAAAATACTCCATAACGAAAGTAATCACATCTTCTGTGTGGGTGACGATGACCAGTCTATCTATGGCTGGAGAGGCGCTAGAATTGAAAATATACAAAAAATAGAGAATGACTTTAGGCCAATAGAAATTATCAAACTTGAGCAAAACTATCGCTCTACAGGAAACATTCTAAGCGCTTCCAACGCCTTAATTGCTAACAATCAAAATAGGCTTGTAAAATCCCTTTGGACATCATCAGGTGATGGTGATCTGATCAATGTATTTAATGCAAGAACTGAAACAGAAGAAGCTCAATATGTGGTTAGTGAAATACAAAGCCAATTTAACCAAGGCAGAAATCTTGATGAATGCGCAATACTCTATCGCTCAAACATACAATCTAGAGTCTTTCAACAGTCACTAAGAACACACAATATAGATTATAAAGT
Organism: uncultured Piscirickettsiaceae bacterium; assembly: GCA_964515065.1. Taxonomy (GTDB): domain Bacteria; phylum Pseudomonadota; class Gammaproteobacteria; order PS1; family Pseudothioglobaceae; genus Pseudothioglobus. The sequence continues at coordinate 974 of CAZESR010000038.1, read as the reverse complement.
CTATGGTGATGTTCGATTTTTTGAACGAAAGGAAATTAAAGATGCAATGGGCTATATTCGACTGATTGAAAACACTTCAGATAATATTGCGTTTGAAAGGATTGTGAACTTTCCTACTCGTGGAATTGGACTTAAAACAATTGAAGAAATTAGATCTCATGCAATTCAAAATAATACCAATCTATTCCAATCTGCAATTGCGATTCTAGATAACCTTCCAGCAAGAGCTGCAAATGCTCTTAAAGCCTTTATCGATTTAATTGAAGAAATAAATGACAACACCAAAAACCTTATATTAAGTGAGAAAGTTGATTCAATCCTGATTCAGTCTGGATTGATGGATCATTATTCAAAAGACAAAACTAATAAAGCAGGAACCTCGCGTGAATTCCTTGAGGAACTCGTATCAGATGCTGCACAATATGTTCATGAAGAAGAAAACGAAATGAATGAGACTCAAGGCTTCATTGCTCAAAATACACTTGATTCTAGTGGTGATTCAAATCCAATTCATAAAGACTGTGTTCAACTTATGACTGTTCATTCTGCAAAGGGATTGGAGTTTCCTGTGGTCTTTTTAACTGGACTAGAAGAGAATTTGTTTCCTTCAAGTCAGAGTTTGGATGAGCCTCATTTAATGGATGAAGAGAGAAGGCTATGTTATGTTGGAATGACAAGAGCGATGTCCTCATTAACTCTTTCATATGCGAGTCGACGCTTTATCTATGGACAGTCTATCTATTCAATGCAATCAAGGTTCCTTGAAGAGATTCCTAGGAACTTTTTAAACTACGTTAAAAATCCTAATAGTGATTCAGTTGTAACATCATTTGAGGATGCAAAAAACGCTCCCCAGAAAATGGTATCAAGCTCTACAGATTCTAAGTACGCTATTGGCCAGGTTGTCAGTCATGCTAAGTTTGGAATGGGAACGATACTTAACTATGAGGGAAGTGGAGACTCGATGCGCCTTC
>CAZESR010000037.1:0-10620 GCA_964515065.1 uncultured Piscirickettsiaceae bacterium | reverse complement strand
GCCAATGGCTACTTGAAATTAACGTTACTAGTCACTATCTAGAAAGATTATTAGACAAGCAAGGTGTTTCATTATTATGGAAACAGAAATCTCAACAGAGTCAAATGGCATAGTTAAACAATCGATACCTCTTTTGCCTTTAAGAGATGTAGTGGTTTTTCCACATACTGTTATTCCTCTATTTATAGGTAGGAAGTCTTCAGTCAAGGCAATTACTCAAGCCATGGAAGCTGATAAAAATGTCTTCTTGGCCACACAAAAAGATGAAACAATTGAAGAGCCTACGAACGATGAGCTTCACAAGGTTGGTACTTTGGCCACAATCCTTCAGCTACTTAAGCTGCCTGATGGAACAATTAAAGTTCTTGTTGAAGGAGTTAAACGAGGAAAAATAGAAGAGTTTGTTGATTTAGGAGACTATACAGAGGTTGTTCTCAGTGACTGCACTTTGAGTTTTGATGACGATACAGAGATTAAAGCAATGATGCGCCTTGCTTTGGAGAATTTCGAAAAGTATATCAGGTTAAGTAAAAAAATTCCCGAAGAGGTGTACAAGGTTCTTAAAGAAATTACTGACATTGAGAGATTTAGTGATGTAATCATTGCAAATTTAAGCCTTAAAGTTGAAGAGAAGCAAAGTCTTCTTGAAAGTGGGCTAGCAAAAGATAGGCTTGAATCTATCCTTTCAATACTAGAGGGCGAGTTAGATGTTTTGGGCGCAGAGCAGAAGATTCAAAACAGGGTTCGCAAGCAAATGGAGTCGAACCAGAGAGATTATTATTTGAATGAACAAATGAAATCCATTCAAAAGGAGCTTGGAACGCTTGATGATGAAAACGAAATCGAGGAACTCCAGAATAACATCAATAAAGCTAAGATGCCTAAAGAGGCAAAAAACAAGGCACAAAGTGAGTTGAACAAACTCCAAAGAATGTCATCTCAGTCATCTGATGCATCAATTATCAGAACTTACATTGAAAATTTATGTACTGTGCCTTGGAGTAAAAAAACTAAAACTAATAAAGATTTAGTCAGAGCTCAAAAAATCTTAGATGAAGATCATTATGGTCTAGACAAAGTTAAAGAAAGAATAATGGAGCATCTTGCTGTACAGAGTCGTGTTACTCACAACAAGGCAAACATATTATGCCTAGTTGGACCTCCAGGAGTTGGTAAAACTTCTCTAGGAGAGTCTATAGCTAAATCAGTGAATCGAAAGTATGTTCGAATGGCACTTGGTGGCGTTAGAGATGAAGCTGAAATACGCGGTCATAGAAGGACATACATTGGTGCAATGCCAGGCTCTATTGTTCAAAAAATGCAAAAGGTTAAGGTAAAGAATCCATTGTTCTTGCTTGACGAGATAGATAAGATGGCTTCAGACTTTAGGGGTGATCCAAGCTCAGCTATGTTAGAAGTATTAGATCCAGAGCAAAACCATACATTCAATGATCACTACTTAGAGGTTGACTATGACTTATCTCAAGTGATGTTTGTTGCAACTGCTAACTCATTAAATCTCCCAGAGGCATTGATTGATAGGATGGAGATAATTCAGTTATCTGGCTACACTGAAGATGAGAAGCTTGAGATTGCTAAAAGGCACTTAATCGCCAAGCAAATGAAAAATAATGGAATTAAAGATTCAGAAATTGTCTTCAAAGATTCTGCAATCATGGACATTATTCGTTACTACACTCGAGAGGCAGGTGTAAGAAACCTTGACCGTGAGATTGGTAGTATTTGCAGAAAGGTTATCAAAGATGTCACTCTAAAAAAACGCAAAACAAAAGCAATTATTAATTCAAAAAGCCTTCCAAAGTTTTTAGGCATGAAGAAATTTAGATTTGGACTTGCTGAGGAACATAACCAAATCGGTGAGGTAACTGGATTAGCTTGGACATCAGTTGGTGGAGACCTGTTAACTATTGAGGCATCTTCATATAAAGGAAAGGGGAAGCTAAACTATACGGGTCAGCTTGGTGATGTCATGAAGGAGTCAATTCAAGCCGCAATGTCGGTTACTAGGTTGCGTGCCGATTCCTTAGGAATCGCTGATGATTTCCATGAAAAGCTTGATATACATATTCATGTTCCTGATGGGTCTACTCCCAAAGATGGTCCTAGTGCCGGTGCCGCAATGTGCACCGCTTTAGTTTCAGTTCTTACTGGGCGTAAGGTTAAAGCTGCTGTTGCAATGACTGGAGAGATTACTCTTCGTGGTGAAATTACTCCAATTGGAGGGCTTAAAGAAAAGCTTCTTGCAGCTATGCGCGGTGGCATCAAAACCGTTATTATTCCTGAAGATAATGAGAGAGAGCTTTCTGAAGTACCTGAAAAAATCAAAAGCAAGCTTGAAATTATTAAAGTTAAATGGATTGATCAAGTGCTAGACATTGCACTTGAGAAATAATTAGTCACCAAAATCAAATTTGTTTGACTAGTTGAGCATAATAAAAACCATCATGGTTATTATGAGGCAATTGTTGACTGCCAGTTGTTTTAAGTCCCCAAGATAGATTTATTTCTTCAATTTTTGCATCAGATGTTTTTTCTAAAAATCTATTGATTTGATTCTCATTTTCCTCTTTCAATATCGAACATGTAGCGTATAAAAGTTTTCCGCCAGGTTTTAGCATTGACCAAAGATTCTCAAGAATAGATGACTGAGTTTCAATGATTTGACCTAGATCTTTTGGCTTTCTTAAAAGCTTAATATCCGGGTGTCTTCTAATAACTCCAGTTCCTGTACATGGAGCATCTAATAAGATACTATCAAATTTTTTTTGATTCCACCAGTCCTTTTTTGTGGCATCGCCAGAAACCACTTTAACGTTTTTAACCTTCATTCGAGTAAGATTTTCTCTAACTCTCTTTAATCTCATTTCATCAAAATCTAAGGCTATTATTTCTGAATCTGGACCAAGTTCTGCTAGATGGGTTGTTTTTCCTCCCGGTGCGCAGCAAGCATCTAAAATTGAGTCATTTTTTTTGGGCGACATGAGATATCCAGCCAATTGTGCAGATACATCTTGAACATAGCACGAGCCTTTTTCAAAATCAGGTAGTTTATCAACACTAATAGCTTCCCTTAGGGTCAAGGACTGTTCAGATATCTCAGAAGAATAAGAATCAATATTTTGACCCATCAGTTTCTTTTTATAGTTTTCTCTTCCAATAGATGGATGAACTCTAATGCTCATTGGAGCTTGTTTATTATTTTCTATGAAAATATTTTCATAATTCTCTGGATAGTCTTTTTTTATTTTTTTTACAAGCCAGCTTGGGTGTGAATAATGACTTGACTCAAGAATTACTTTTTGATCTCTATCAATGCCTCTGAGGATTGCGTTAATTAAGCCTTTTGCCCATTTTTTATCAATTATCTTTGCTACTTCCACTGTTTCATTGATTGCTGCGTGTCTGGAAATATCGGTATAAATTATTTGGTATGCCCCAAGCACCATCAAGCAATGCAGATCAAGATTATTCTTTTCTAATGGCTTATCGAGTCGAGGAGTTATGATGTCATTGAGGTGATGATAAAATCTAATCGATCCAAATGCCAAAGATTTTGCAAATGAAATGTCTAGCTGATTGACTGGAAAAAGTGCTTTAGACAAAGAACGCTTCTGTAAAACTACTTCGCAAATAGCTTTATGTGCAATGACTCTGGCGCTATTTTTATTGGGCAATTGTTTGTAAAATTCTATTTAACAAATCGTTTGGAGGCAGGTAACCCGGCAAATTTGTACCATTTTCAAAAAATATTGATGGCGTTCCATTAACACCTAATTGCTTTGAGATTGCCAGTTGTTCAGCAACCGGGTTTATACAATCCGGACTATCTGGGAGATATCGTTTAGTTTTATAGTCATGGATGGCGAGTGCCTTGTCTTCTGCGCACCAGATTTTTTCCATGGCACTTTGTGCATTTGGATGGAGCTGCTCTAAAGGAGATGCTATATACTTCACGGTAATACCTAGTTTATTCATTTCATTCATATTGGTATGCAATTTAGCACAGTAAGGGCAGTCAACATCGGTAAAGACGTTGATTACATATTTTTCATCTTTGGCCTTAAAGATTATCTTGTCGTCATCACTGATATTTTCTATAATTCCGAGCTTAATCGAATTAATCCGATTTGTAGAAATATTAGTCATCAATTCTAGGTCAGTTACTGCCCCTTGAATCACGTATTTACCATTTGTTGAAATATACATTACATCAACCCACGGATTAGTAAGTACTACCTCGTAATAACCATCTAACTCTGAAGCACTAATATTCTCAGCTTTAATCTCTGGAAAGAAAGGTTTTAGTTTGCTGACAACAATGTTGACATCAGCCAATGCAAAGTTATTCAGAAGTATTAAAGTGAAAGCAAGAAACTTTTTCATATTAGAAACCCATGATTAAAGAAGTAAATTTTACAGTTTTTTGGTAGAATACCGAGATTATAATTTTTGGAAATAGATATGGAGTTTTTCGTCACCAATCAAGCTGTTGACCACTATAGTGGAGACTGCTCAGTTGCCTTTGCCTCAAAGGATAAATCAAACGACAATAGAATTATTCAAACTTATTTAGATCTTCATCGATTTGAGCCAAAACTAGGCAGTACTTTGATGCTTGGAAAGGTCGAGGGTTATAAATCTAAAAGAGTTCTAGTGGTTGGTTTAGGAGAATTACCCTTGACTAAGAAAAATTTCATTAAGGCGCTTAAGTCACTCTCATCAGCAATGAGTAACTCAAAGGTGAAAAATGTGGTGATTCCTGGTTTAGAGGTTGATGGTGTTGATGAAGCGTGGATTCAAACTTCAGCTGCAAGAGTGCTCAAAAATGAGAGTTATAAGGTTAGCAAGGTGGGCGTAAAGGAAGAGAAAAGTGATATTCTCCTAGAGGCAGTTAATCTATATTCAAAAAATAATAGCGCATCAGAAATACAAAAAGGAGTAGCTATAGCAAATGGAATGGCTCTCACCAGAGAATTAGGCGACTTGCCTCCAAATATCTGTACCCCAACTTATATTGCCAATACTGCTAAATCGCTTGCAAAAAAATATGGCTTAGAGTGTGAAGTATTAGAGGAGTCTGAGATGGAGTCTCTCGGAATGAATTCCTTGCTCTCAGTCTCCAAAGGCTCCTCACAGCCAGGTAAATTAATCAGTTTAAAGTATTCAAATGCTGGCAATGAGGCGCCTATTGTTCTAGTAGGTAAAGGAGTAACTTTTGATAGTGGAGGGATTTCTTTAAAGCCTGGCTCAGGTATGGATGAAATGAAGTTCGACATGTGTGGTGCAGCATCAGTTCTAGGAACAATGAGTGCGATTGCTGAAATGAATCTTAAGGTTAATTTAGTAGTTGTAGTTCCAGCAGTGGAAAACATGCCTGCTCATAATGCATCTAAACCGGGTGATGTAGTAAAAAGTATGTCGGGACAAACTATTGAAATACTTAATACTGATGCAGAAGGCCGACTCATTTTGTGTGATGCTTTAACTTATTGTGAAAAATATAAACCAAAAACAGTGATTGATATTGCCACACTCACTGGAGCAGTGATTATTGCATTAGGAAAACACCATTCTGGAGTGATGTCAAATGATCAAAGTCTTGCAGATGCCTTAAAGAATTCAGGTGAATCTGCTCAAGATACTGTATGGCAACTGCCGCTTGATGAGGAATACGATGACCTGCTCAAATCTAATTTTGCAGATATGGCAAACATTGGTGGAAGAGAGGCAGGTACTGTAACAGCAGCATGTTTTCTAGCACGCTATACAAAAAAATATTCCTGGGCTCATATTGATATTGCAGGAACTGCATGGCTTGGAGGGTCAAAAAAAGGTGCAACTGGAAGGCCTGTGCCACTCTTGACTCAGTATATTATGGATCAAGTTTAAGGATTAAGTGATGTCCACATACAAAGATGTAGAAATTATTAAGGCTGCCAACATTTATTTTGATGGTAAAGTCACTAGTCGGGTTATTAAGTTTAATGATGGAAGCACTAAGACTCTTGGGATTATGATGCCAGGTGAATTCGAATTTTCTACTGAAAAGCATGAGCTAATGGAGATATTTGCAGGGGAGCTTAGTCTTTTACTTCCGGGAGATGAGCATTGGCAAACTATACAAGGCGGGGATTCATTTGAGGTTCCTGCACAAAGCATCTTTAAGTTAAAAGTTAAATCAGTTGTTGATTATTGCTGTTCATATTCTTAACTTGAATTGCTTCTTATAATGCTCTAATAAGATATGGATTCAATTGTAATCATTGATGGTCAAGAGCAGTCGAATATAAGTATTTATAACCGTAATGTTCAATATGGTGATGGATTATTTGAGACTTGTGTTACTAAAGAAAATCAAATTTTATTTTGGGAAAAGCATCTCTCACGTCTTGATATGGGTTGTGAAAGGCTCAAAATAAAAAAAATAGAAGAATCCATTTGGCTAAAGGATATCGAAAAGGCTCTCAGCTTAACTTCACACAAAAATTGTGTCATTAAATTAATTCTTTCTCGAGGAAATTCCCAAAGGGGCTATAGCTATCCTGATGATATCATGCCGGTCAGAATTGTAATTCTTTCAGAGATGAAAAAGACTTATGCAAAAAAATCTTTTTCCCTTGAATATGCTCAAAGTGGCTATCATTCAAACCCGAATTTAGCAGGCATTAAACATTGTAATCGAATTGAGCAGATTTTGGCTCGGGCAAAGTTAAAAGAGGACGAGGCAATTATGCTAGATGAAAATCAAAACATCATATCTGTGACCCAAGGAAATATATATTTTATCTTTGGTCAAAGGCTAGTTACGCCAAAGCTGGATAGGTGTGGCGTGATTGGAAGTCGAAGATCCCTTATCTTAGAGCTTGCAAAATCAATTGAACTTGATGTTGAGCAGGACAATATCTCAGTGACTGATGCAAAAAAAGCTGATGAAATATTTATATCAAATAGCATTATTGGTATTCAGTCGGTCAGTTCAATTGAGGATTATCAATTACCAAATAGCTCTATGACTAGGAAAATCAGTGCAGCATTTGAGTCTGCGACTCAAGATATTAAATCTTGGACATGTATTTAACAAATAAGGGCAAAATTTTTTCCAGATTCCTAGCTTCAGTTGTTTTACTATTGCTTATTTCGTGGATACTCACATCAAAGGATATCTTAGTCAATCAGCCACAAATTTTTCAGGTTAAATCTGGCTCCTCAATGGGTGAAGTGGCTCAGGAGCTTAGTGACAAAAAAATAATAAAATCAAAGAGGTTTTTTACATCGCTCAGTAGACTTCTTAATTCGAACAAGAAATTAAAGTCCGGTTATTATGAATTAAAGCCAGATACTAGTGTATTTAATTTTATAGACCAAATTTCAAAAGGCGATGTTCTTAAAACCAAAGTTACTTTGATTGAAGGAAAAACTATTCAGTATTACTTTAATCAATTAAACAAAGATCCATCCATAAAAGTTAATGGCTCTTTTGAGAATGTTATGGATTCAATTGGCGTTAAAAGACCATATGACGGATGGTTCTATCCTGAAACATATATTTTTAATTATGGTGAAAGTATTGAGAATGTTCTAAGAAAATCACATGAAGCTATGAATTCTAAATTGATGGAGCTGTGGAAAGAAAGGGATAAAAGTGTGCCACTAGATTCTCCATATCAAGCAATCATTTTAGCTTCATTGATTGAAAACGAAACAGCACTTGATTTTGAAAAGCCATTAATATCTAGTGTATTTATAGGGAGATTGAACTTAAATATGCGACTTCAAACTGACCCAAGTGTTATTTATGCATTGGGAGAACAATACACACCGCCATTAACCCGAAGTGATTTACAGTTTGACCACCCATATAATACTTATCGAAATAAGGGCCTCCCTCCTGGAGCCATATCTTCTGTTGGTTACAAGTCTCTTTACGCAGCTCTTCATCCGGCCAAAGGAAATGACCTATACTTTGTTTCAAAGAAGGATGGGAGTCATGCGTTTGCTTCAACTTATGATGATCATAAAGAGAATATCAAGAGGTACTTAAAGGCTAACTAGTTTAAAATTATCAAGTATGAAAAAGGGAAAGTTTATTACTATTGATGGTGTTGAAGGTGCTGGTAAAAGTACTCAAATAGATCTTATTTGTAGCTATTTGCATCAAAAAGGTATTGAAGTTGTTAGAACTCGTGAGCCTGGAGGAACAGCAGTTGGAGAGAAAATCCGATCTGTTTTACTCGATGTAGATAATCAAGAGATGCACAGTGATACAGAACTACTATTAATGTTTAGCTCCCGAAATGAATTGATACAAAATAAAATCATACCGGCATTGAATGAGGGTTGTTGGGTTGTAAGCGATCGCTTTACTGATGCCTCATTCGCCTATCAAGGTGGCGGAAGAATGCTTAATTTAGATCGTATTTCCAGACTAGCAGATTGGGTTTTAGGTGACTTTAAGCCAGACCTGACTCTTCTTTTAGATGTCAGTGTTGAGGTTGGCATGGAGAGAATAGAAGCTCGCGCTGCCAAAGACAGGATTGAACTTGAAGAGAGAGCTTTTTTTGAGAGAGTAAGATCTGTTTTTGTAAGTAGATCAGAGGCCTTTCCTGAGCGAATCAAACTAATAGATGCAAGCGGTTCAGTTGATGACATTCAATCTAAAATTAGGACATTTATAGACTCACTATGATGTTTCCTTGGCATAAGAAAGCAAGCGAAAAGCTAGATAAGATGATCGAGCAAAATCATCTGCCTCACGCGTTGCTGATTACTGGAGTGGAAAAAATTGGTAAATTTAATTTCACTCAAAGCTTAATTAAAAAGCTGCTTTGCTCTAATTCTTCTTGCAATCAGTGTGAACTTTGTACAGCTCTAAATAATGATGACCCAAAGATTGAACTGGATCATAGCGTATTAATTCGACGCTCTCATTATCCAAACTTAATCTATTGCAGAACTGAGCTAAATGACACTGGTTCAATGTCAAAGGACATTCGAGTCGATCAAATTCGAGCTTTTTGCGAATCATTGGGTAAAACCGCTGAAACGCTTCAAATTGGTGTGATTTTTTATGCAGATCAAATGAATAATAATGCTGCTAATAGTCTTTTAAAAACGCTTGAGGAGCCAAGAAAAAATACACTAATTATCTTGCTTGCTCATAACATTGATAGACTTCCAATGACAATTTTGTCTAGATGTCAAACAATCCACATTAATCCTTCCTATGAACATGAGACTGCGCAGTGGCTTGCAGGTCAAATTGGAGAAGATACTAGGGAGGATTTCGATCCTGTGCAGTTATTAGATAGCGCTCATGGCGTCCCTCATAAAGCACTAGAGGATTTAAAGGGAGACTTCTATTTACAATATCAGAGTTGGCAAAATTTGTTACTAGAAGTTGCACTTAGCCCTACTAAAATTATAAATACTGAAATTTTCTCTGAAAATGAACTTGATGTATTGAAATGTCTTCAACACCTAATTAGTGAAGGGATTAAAATTAAAATTTTAAATCATGATGGCGCAAATCTTGAGCTGAACAAAGTTATTGAAAAAGCTTCATTTACTCATTTATTCAAGCTGTTAGATGATACCAATCGAGCAATTTCACTTTCACAAACAACTGTAAATATTAAATTATTATTGGATAATGTTTTGGTGGTATGGTCGCACATTACTAATTTAAATAAGTACCCAGCTATAACGAATTTTCAGGAGTATTAATGAAACAATCTACCATTTTATTTAGAGAGGCTAAAGAGTATATTCCTGGAGGTGTTAACTCTCCTGTTAGAGCTTTTAACAGTGTTGGTGGTAACCCTGTGTTTTTTGAAAGGGGTAAGGGCGCTTATCTTTTTGATGTAGATGGAAACTCTTACATTGATTATGTAGGGTCTTGGGGGCCAATGATCTTAGGTCATTCTAACCCTGTCATTATTGATGCAGTAAAGGCAGTATTAGATAAAGGCTTGGGTTTTGGGGCACCAACTGAAATAGAGACATCACTTGCGAAAAAAGTGTGTCAAATAATGCCTTCAATTGAACTCGTGCGAATGGTAAGTTCAGGCACTGAAGCAACTATGAGTGCGATAAGATTAGCAAGAGGTTATACAAATCGTGACAAAATTTTGAAATTTGAGGGCTGTTATCATGGGCATTCTGACTCCTTACTGGTGAAAGCTGGCTCTGGAGCACTAACTTTGGGTGTGCCTACATCACCTGGCGTACCAGCAGATTTAGCTAAGCATACTTTAACGCTTGAGTTCAATAATTTGGAGCTTGTTGAAGATTTATTTTCGAAGGTGGGTGAACAGATTGGCTGCATAATTGTCGAGCCAATTGCTGGGAATATGAATTGTATACCACCCAAAGAGGGCTTCTTGCAGGGCCTAAGAAAGATTTGTGATAAATATGGTACAGTTCTGATTTTTGATGAAGTGATGACAGGATTTAGGGTTGCCTTAGGGGGAGCACAGCAGGTCTATAATGTGTTACCTGACTTGACAGCTCTCGGGAAAGTTATTGGAGGCGGACTTCCTGTTGCGGCTTTTGGTGGCAAGAGAGAGATTATGAATCACATTGCTCCACTTGGTCCTGTTT
>CAZESR010000036.1:0-10842 GCA_964515065.1 uncultured Piscirickettsiaceae bacterium | reverse complement strand
GAGATGATAGGGTAGCTCACAATCGGTAACCTGCAATGATTTAATTCAGATCGTCAAGTTTGATCTGAATTAATTGTGATAAGCTTGAATTTTCAGAAATATTTTCAATCGCGAGAGCGTAATTATTTTTTGCTTCTTCATTATTACCAAGATCCAAATAAATATCTCCCGCAAGGTTATAAAATAAACCTGAAAACCCGTTAGCATTTTCCATATTTAGAACAGCTAGAGCTTCTTCATGTTGCCCAAGCTCTAAATAAAGTGATGCCGTTCGCAGGATTGCAGTTGATGCAATGACTGAATTCTCTCGATTCATTAAAGGCTTTATTGCGTCAAGTGCAAGAGAGTAGTTGCCAGCTTCAAACAAATATTTAGCCATTAAGAGTGTACCTTGATCAGCATATGAACTCGACGGATGGTCCTTAATCAGTTTATCATAAGCACCCACATTGGATGAATCAGAAGCGTAGCTTAAATATAGCGCTCTCGCGTTTAATGCTTGACTATCTTGGTAATCAACATATGCATTCCATCCGAATATTCCCGCAAGACCAAGGACTGCTCCAGCAATTATTTGTTTGCCATTGGAATCCCACCACTTTTTTAATTTATCAACTTGCTCTTCTTCTGAGTCGCTAATTTCTATAAAGTTTTTCATAAAATCTCCTGAAGATGGTGAATGATACCCTCAAGTTCAATTGATTGTTGAACTCCTTGGCCTTTTAGAGGTTTAAAACTTAAAACATTTCTGGCTAACTCTTCTTCTCCAAGAATCATTGCAAAGTCTGCGCCAGACTTGTTGGCTTTCTTCATTTGGCTTTTAAGAGTGCCAATGGATATATCATTTGTAATAGTAATATTTGGCATCATTTGGAGAATATTTCTTGAGATTTTCATTGATTCAAAATGAGCATTCTCCCCCATAGATACGAAGTATAAGTGAGGTCTATCGGTAATAAGTTGCTTAGATTTATCATGAATTAGAAGAGCAATTCTCTCTAACCCCATTGCAAATCCAATGGCTGGGGTGGAGTTGCCCCCCATTTTTTCAACTAGTCCATCGTATCTTCCGCCACCACAAATTGTTCCCTGAGAACCAAGATCATTCGACACCCATTCAAAAACAGTTTGGTTGTAATAGTCAAGACCTCTTACTAACTTTGGGTTAACCGAATAAGGAATATCAAGACAATCTAGATATTTTTTTAAAGCATTAAAGTGATCATTTGACTCATCATCGAGATTATCAATCATTTTCGGTGCTTTAGAGATTAAAGACTCTAGATCCTTGTTTTTACTATCTAGAATTCTCAGTGGGTTTGTTTTCAGACGCCTTAAACTATCCTCATCGAGCTTATCCTTATTGTCATTAAAATATCTAGTTAAGATTTCTCGATAAGATGATCGACTCTTTAGAGATCCAAGGGAGTTGATTTCAAGTTGAGCATTGATTTCTAGAGATTTCCAAAGAGAGTCAGTAATAGAAATAAGTTCAGCATCTATTTTGGCATCAGACGCCCCAAAAACTTCAGCACCAACCTGATGGAATTGGCGATATCTACCTTTTTGAGGGCGCTCATGCCTAAACATTGGACCGTTATAAAAAACTTTTTGTATGCCTTCCCTAGGCAAGTTATGTTCAATCATCATCCTCACAACTCCAGCAGTCCCTTCTGGCCTCAAAGTTAAAGAGTCGCCATTGTTATCTTTCCAGGTGTACATTTCTTTTTCGACAATATCTGTCACCTCTCCAATAGCCCTAGAAAATGTTTCTGTGCTCTCTACATTCGGCGTACGGCAGTATTTATAGCCATAGGCGAGAAGAAGATTATTGATAGTGCTATCCAAAAAGCTCCAGATTTCAGAATCTGCAGGCAGAAGATCGTTCATTCCACGGATAGCTTGTATTTTTTTTGACATCAATAGACCGGAACTATAATTAACGATATTTTACCAATTGTATTTGAAGTTGAGCCCCTAGTAATAAACAAATTATAAATAAACATTAGTTATTTTTAATTCCACTTGGGACATGGCCTGTTGGAACGTATTGCGAAGCAGAATCACAATGTTGTTGTTGATCATCAAAAAAAATATCTGCAGCAAATTGCCTTAAAAAGACACCTTTTTCAAGTCCACCCAGAAAGAATGATTCATCAATTCGAATTCCCCATTCACGCATCGTATGGATTACTCTTTTATGAGATGGGGCAGATCTTGCAGTGACTAGAGCAGTTCTTATAGGGTTATTTTCTTCTGGAAATGTAGACTGAATTTTTTGAAGTGATACCAAAAAAGACTTGAAAGGTCCTGCTTTAAGTTCAATTTTCTCAGATAAGATTTCATTCTCATGAAAAGCCTCTAGTCCTTTCTCCTGAAAAATTCTCTCTGATTCGTCAGAAAAAATAACTGCATCCCCATCAAAGGCTATTCTTAGCTGAGATGGATGACTATTTTTTGACTTTGATTCCACAATGGAGGCTGCTGCATAGCCAGACTGAAGAGCTTTTTGAACATCGTTGTAATTGCTTGATAAGAATAAGTCAGCCTCAAAAGCTCCAACAAAGGGATGGGTGCTCTCTCCACGAGTAAACGCTGCCCTGGATATATTTAGCCCGTAATGTTCTATCGAGTTAAAAATCCTAAGACCTGTATCGGCACTGTTTCTTGAAAGAAGAATGACATCAATAGGTGTTTTTTTACTGTTTAGCTTGAGTAATTTTTTTACTAGAGTGAATCCAACCCCAGGCTCTAAAACGACATGTTCATTCTGTTGCTGATGTTTTGCATAAGCTTCAATGCCTTCTTCTTTGAAGATCTTATGTGAATGGTCAAGATTAAATAATGCTCTCGAGGAGATTGCAATGACTAGTTTGCTGTTTTCTGATTTTAATTTCTTTTTTGCCATTGTGCTCCATTGTACCTATCCAAGCAGTAGTCAAGCCATCTAAGCATGAAGACATTGAGTTCTAGTTGAAAGGATAAGTCACTACAGTCATTAATTAATGGGTGATATGAATTAATTCTGGTCTCTTTACATATTGACACAACCTCTAAAAGCTTTGCATCAAAATAGATTTTGAAACGAATATCGGGGCGATTAATCACTTCATGTGACGAGTTGATTTTATGCGTCAGAGTATAGGTTCCAGTATATTTAGATTTTTCATGACAGATAAGAAAAAGATTATTGGACGGTTTTTTGATTCCAATTAAATCATCTTTGATTGAAGGGAGTAATGGTACAAGTCTAGAGATTTTTTTAAAGTTAATCTCAAACACTTCTGATAAGCTAGAGTAGGTTACTTTTTCTTTGTTGTAAATCAGTTTGGTTTGTATTTGATCATTCATCATCAATCTAACATTTTATTATTTGACTAACAAGGCTCATTTTAAATCTTTTTGAAACTATCTAAATTACTTGAATTTTAAAAATCACCTTGGTCAAAATTTGTCATATTGTTAATGTATGAGGCATCCATTTGTTCATCAGTGACGCCTTGGAATCTGTCTTCAAAGGCTAAATCCTCAAACCTTGAATATTGCCCAACAAAGGCAAGCTTAATATTACCGGTTGCACCGTTTCGATGTTTAGCTATTCTTAGATCAGCTTTTCCTACCTCTTCTGGATTGGTATAAGCGTCATCATGGTACACTTCATCTCGATAGATGAAGCCAATAATGTCAGCGTCCTGCTCAATAGATCCAGATTCTCTTAAATCTGCCATCTGTGGGATTCTACCCTTGCCGGTTTTTGTTCTGGATTCAACTCCACGATTTAATTGAGAGAGGGCAATAACAGGCACGTTGATTTCTTTTGCAAGAGACTTCAGAGAGCGAGATATTTCTGAGATCTCTTGAACACGATTTTCTGACTTGCCATGAACTGTCATGAGTTGAAGATAGTCCACCATGATAAGGCCTAACTCTGGATATCTTCTCTTGAGTCTTCTACATTTAGCTCTAATTTCTGTTGGAGTTATTGATGGCGTTTCATCAATCAAAATTGTGTTTTCCTCAAAAGCTCTCACTGCATGATTAAAGCTGTTCCAATCGATCTCAGACATGTCGCCATCACGCAATTTACTTGAATCTATCCTTCCAAAAGATGAAATCATCCTTATAACTAACTGTTCTGTAGGCATTTCTAGACTAAATACAGCTACAGGTGTTGAGTTGTGAATTGCGATATGCTCAACAATATTCATCGAAAGCGCAGTTTTGCCCATACTTGGCCTTCCAGCAATAATGATTAAATCACCATTTTGAAGACCTGAAGTTAGCTTATCGAATTCAGAAAAACCAGTTTCTGCACCCTTGTAACCCTTCAATTCTTGCATTTCATGAACACGATTCACTACATCTTTAATGATATCTTTGACATTCGTGATTTCTTGTTTATTGCGACTAACCTGTTCAGCTATTTCGAATATTTTTCTCTCTGATAAATCGAGCAGATCATTAACCTCAATATCTTTAGGGTTGAAAGCAGTATCAGCTAATTCTTTTCCAATTTTGGTCAGCTGCCTGTATATTGAAAGCTCTCGAACATGTTTTGCATAAGCTTCGATATTTGAAACGCTTGGCGTATTCTCAGCTATCTGAGCAAGGTATGCAAAACCTCCAATAGATTCTTCATCATGAGACTTAATAACCTGCTCTTTTACTGTAAGAATATCGGCAGGCTTATCATGCTCTAGAAGAGTAACTATTGCATCATAAATGATGCGATGAGAACTTTGATAAAAGTCTTCAGACCCAAGAATATTGACTACACTGTCCCAAGAATCATTATGCAACAATAAGCCACCAAGAACAGACTGCTCTGAGTCCACTGAGTTAGGCGGTATTTTTGCGTTATCAATATCCACTAGTTAAGAATTAGAAAAATAAAAAAGCCCTCAAAGAGGGCTCTTTATTTTAACTCAGTTAGCTGAATTGAATTGACTTATTCTGAATCAGTAGCAGCAATAACAATAATCTTAACTGGGACAACAACCTCTGCATAAAGAGAGACTGTAATTTCATACTCACCAGTATTTCTAATAGCCTCTGGCATGTTGATATCTCTCTTTTCAACTTCAAAACCTTGCGCTAGAAGATTTTCAGCAATATCAGCTGGGCTGACAGAGCCATAAAGTTTTCCCTCTTCTCCCGCATTTGCAGAAATTGTGCAAACAACATCTTTCATCGCTGTCTCTTTTGCTTGCGCATCTGATAAAGCAGCTACTTCTTTTGCTTCAAGTTCGGCTCGAAGAGTTTCAAAGACTGCCATGTTTGCTTTGTTTGCAGGTTTAGCTTTACCTTGAGGTATTAGATAATTACGAGCATATCCAGATTTGACATTTGCAATATCACCAAGGTTACCTAGTTTTTCATTTTTTTCTAACAAAATTACTTGCATAAGGCCTCCTATTTTTTGTGCTTATCAGTGTATGGAATCAATGCCAAGAATCTGGCTCTTTTGATGGCAGTGGTCAATTGTCTTTGGAACTTTGCAGAAGTTCCAGTGATTCTTGATGGGGTAATTTTTCCACTCTCATCAATATTCTTTAATAGAGTATCCACATCCTTATAATCGATCTCTTTAACGCCAGCTTTAGTAAAGCGACAAAAGCGGTTTACTGGGATTTGGAACTTGCGTCTTTTAGTTACTTGTTTTTTAGCCATTATTTTCTCCTATTTCTGATCCGAGTCTTGAACCGTGGCTTTTACTTTGCCTTGATCTTTGACTTTCTCTTTGTCAGCTTCCGTCACCATTATTGATGGCTCAGTAATAGCCTCAGACTTAGAAATAATTAAGTTTCTAAGAATAGCGTCATTGAAACGGAAGTTATAGTTTAATTTATCGAGTGTTTCTTTGTCACACTCAATATTCATCATTAAATAATGCGCTTTATAAATTTTGTTGATTGGGTAGGCTAGGTGTTTACGACCCCAGTCTTCATCTCTATGAACAATACCACCGCCAGTAGTGATAAGTTCTTTGTATTTTTCAATCATTGTTGTCACCTGAGAGCTTTGATCAGGGTGAACAATGAGAGTTACTTCATAATGTCTCATCTATATCTCCTTATGGATTAAAAAAGCTTGCCAGCATCTGCCAGTCAAGCAAGGAAGAGGGTATTTTATACTAGTTATTCTGCATATATCAATTAATTGCTGTTCTTATCGTATTGTGTCTTACATTAATATAAACTTGATTTAATGAAAACTAAGCTTGAAATCTGTATTGACAGTTGTTTTGGAATTGACGCCTGCGTTGAAGGTGGAGCAGACCGAATAGAACTCTGCAGGTCATTACAACATGGGGGACTGACTCCAACTTATGAAGTATTAAAACTTGCCTCAGATTGCGGTCTTCCAGTAAGATCAATGATCCGACCAAAAAAAGGTAGCTTTGTTTATTCCTCTGAAGATTTAAAGCAAATGCAAGGTGATGTTGATATGGTTCGCTCTTTTGATATTGAAGGTGTAGTTTTTGGAGCGACACTGCCTAATGGAAGTCTTGATCAAGATTTTTTAGAGAAATTGGCTTCTCATTCATTTGGTCTAAATAAAACCCTTCATCGGGCTGTAGATAAAATACATCAAACAATTAATTCAGTTGAAATCGGAATTGAACTTGGGTTTGATACTATCCTGTCTTCAGGAGGAAAAAAGACTGCGCTAGAAGGACTATCAGTTTTGTCTGATATGCAAATGCAATCGTATGGAAAAATTAAAATTATGCCAGGATCAGGAATTAACGCACTAAGTGTTAGAAAAATCCTCGATCAATGTCATTTTGATTGGATTCATTCGTCCTGCTCTATTAAAAAAAATGGTGATAGATTGACTGATGTTCAATCTATAAAGAATCTTAAAAATGCGATTATTTAACAAAAGGTCGATTAAGACTATAGTCATTCTTTTATTGTTCATTGTGACTATTTATATTTTTCATTTAAATAGTCTGGTCAAGGCTGAATTTTCCAACCCATTAACTCCTTCAATAAATGTTGCCCAGATTGAATATTCATTTGATGAATATCCTAAAGATCTAATAAATATGCTTCTACTGGTTGAGGATCAATCTTTTTATAATCACCATGGAATTGACTTTAAAGAGATTTCTAGAGTTCTTTATGGATACTTGTTTGAAGGTAAGGCTCTAAGGGGTGCTAGTACGATTTCTCAGCAACTGATAAAAAATTCTCTTTTAACTAGAGAAAAAACCATATCTAGAAAATCAGAGGAAGCCTTGATGGCGCTTCTTTTGGAAGCATCATACGAGAAAAATTTAATTCTTGAAAGGTACATGAATACGGTATATTTAGCTCAAAAAGGTGATGTGGCTTTTCATGGTTTTGCTAGCGGAAGTCATTTTTACTTTGATAAAAATGTTGAAGATTTGAATTTAGAGGAAATGGCGACCCTTGTTGCTTTGTTAAAAGGACCTTCATACTACAATCCAGATAGCTTTCCAGAGAGACTCAGTAAGCGTGTAAAGATGATTTTGTCAATGCATAATAAATACAAGAGAATAGTAAATTGAATATATTGGCAATCGATACTTGCACAGAAATAGCATCTGTCACTTTGTATAAGGATGGAGAAAGATATAGTAGAGTATTGTCTGGTGTTGAGAAAACCTCAGGCCATGTTCTTAAGCTTTGTGATGAAGTTTTCAAAGAGTCTCAAACACAGCTTCAAGAAGTTGGTTTGATTTCTTATGCACGAGGTCCAGGAGCATTTACTGGAGTCAGGATGTGTATTGGGGTTGTCCAAGGATTATCTTTGTCAATGGATATTCCTACAATGGGTTTTACAACACTAGAGTTAGTTGGATTGAGAGCATCACAAATTACAGAATCAAAAAAAATAGCTGTTGCATTAGATGCTAGAATGGGTGAAGTTTATTGGGCAACTTATGTCGATGGATTGATGGACAATATGAAGATATGTGATCCTCAGGAGGTCGATGTTTTAGATTCAAGTTTTATTGGGGTTGGAAGCGGCTGGAAAACGTATAGTGAAAAATTAAAATTAGCATCAAATATTAATGAAATTGATCTATCAATCAGCTCGGAGTCATCAGCCTTAATAGAATTGACTCTTGAGGCAATTAATAATGGTTTAAATGGAACTACAGAGCTCCCTCAGCCGATCTATTTACGAAACAATGTGGCTGAAAAATCATTAAAATAAAACCTTTTTTATAACTGCATAAATATATGTGGAAATGGATTCAAAGGCAAGCCTCTCCAAAAGTTTTTTATCAGACATGCAGTAGGCTTACTCCTTGGTTTTTTTGGCTATTTTTAAGTTTATTGATAGTTGGCTTGTGCTGGTCTCTTGTGATTTCACCTTCCGATTATCAACAAGGTGACGGCTACAGAATAATTTTTATTCATGTTCCTAGTGCCATACTTTCAATGATGGTTTATGCAGTCATGGCTATTGCTGGAGGCATTGGACTCATTTGGCAGATCAAAATGGCCGAGGTTGTTGCTAAAGTTTCAGCACCAATTGGGGCTGGATTTACCATCATTGCTTTGGCGACAGGTGCAATCTGGGGCAAGCCAATGTGGGGGGCTTGGTGGGTGTGGGATGCAAGATTAACATCGGAGCTTGTTTTGCTATTTTTATATTTGGCCTATATGTCTTTAAATAGTGCATTTGATAATCCAAGAACAGCCGCTAAATCTAGTTCTATCTTGGCCATAGTTGGCTTAATAAATCTTCCAATTATTCATTACTCTGTTAAGTGGTGGAATACCCTTCATCAAGGATATTCTGTTGGTACTGGAGGCATTAAAGATACCGATATGTTGATTGCATTAGCCTTAATGTTTGTGGCATCAATTTTACTTTATGCGTTGCTTGTTTCAATCAAGGCGAAGACTGAGGTGCTCATTCGAGAGCAAAATTCTCGATGGGTTCAAGAGGAAGTTAGGAGTTTAATGTCATGACAATGGTTGAGTTTTTTTCTTTTCTTCCGTATGGCAAATATGCATTTTATGTCTGGTTTGCCTATGGCGTTTCGGCATTAACAATTATTGCTCTTTTTCTAACTGCTAGGCGCAATCATTCAATCGCTTTGTCATCTCTATCAACTAAATATTCAAGAAATAAATGACTAAAAGAAAAAACCGAATGATACTGGTTGGGCTTCTTGTGTCTGGCGTATTTTTGGCAGGTTATTTAGGAATTAAAGCCTTTAGTGAGAACTTATTATATTTCTATACGCCATCAGATATTCTAGAAGGTAAGGCGCCAGTTAACAAGAGTTTTAGGTTGGGCGGACTAGTTGAGAATGATAGTTTGAAAAGAGATGGAATGTATGTAACCTTTTCGGTTACTGATAATATTGAATCCATTGAGGTATCTTATGAAGGCATATTGCCTGATCTTTTTAGGGAGGGTCAAGGAGTGGTTGCTTCAGGCTCATTATTAAATGATTGTGTTAGATTGACTTGTAAAAATACTTTTATTGCAAGTGAAGTTCTAGCTAAACACGATGAAAATTATATGCCACCTGAGGTAGCTGCTGCACTCGAGTCTACAGAGGCAAAAAAATGAAAAAAATAATACCTCTAATCGTGTTTGTAGTTATTGGAATATTTTTATTTCTAAGTTTAAACACGAACCCAAATAAGCTTCCTTCTCCGTTAGTTGGAAAAACGTTTCCAGTTCTTGAAGGTGTTGATTATTACACAAATGAAAAGGTTAAATTTAATGATTTGATGTCAAATCAACTAACCCTTGTTAATGTCTGGGCGTCATGGTGCGTTACTTGTAGAAAAGAGCATCAAATGATTATGGACATAGCAAAAAACTATAGTCTGAAACTCATTGGAATTAATTACAAAGATACAAAACAAGAGGCAGAAGAATATCTTCAGATTATGGGAAATCCTTTTGATGAGATTATTTTTGACCCCCAAGGTAAAATTGGTATGGAGCTTGGGGTATACGCCACTCCTGAAACTTTTTTAATAAACAAAGAAGGCACCATCATTTACAAACATATTGGTGAAATCACAAAAGAAATATGGATTAATAATTTTGAATCTCTATTTCAATTGGTTGAAAGTTAATTTATTATGTATTTATCGTTACTTAAAATTTTAATTAAATAACCCCGAATGATGCTTGACATAAGGGTTTATAAATGGATAATAAATTTTAAACCTAAGGAAAAAGTCTTCTAGGTTTTATATCAATTCTTTTTTAAATTAAGGAGTTAAAACAATGAATAAATCAGATTTAGTTTCAGCAATTGCTGATAACTCAGGTCTATCTAAAGCGGATGCTGCTCGCGCTTTAGAGGCAACAACTAGTGCGATCTCTGGTGCTCTAGCAAGTGGTGACTCTGTTGGCATTACGGGTTTTGGTAGTTTTTTGGTAAGAGCCCGTGCTGCACGCACTGGTCGCAACCCTCAAACAGGAGCTGCTATTCAAATTTCAGCATCAAATGTACCTGCGTTTAAAGCGGGAAAATTATTAAAGGAATCTGTTAACTAAATAGATTTTTTGTCAGTATAATATGCCCGTTTCCTGATTCGATTCGGGCATTTTTTTTGGGCGCTTAGCTCAGTTGGGAGAGCATCGCCCTTACAAGGCGAGGGTCACAAGTTCAAGTCTTGTAGCGCCCACCAAAAACGGAGTGGTAGTTCAGCTGGTTAGAATACCTGCCTGTCACGCAGGGGGTCGCGGGTTCGAATCCCGTCCACTCCGCCAACATACTGATTTTAATCAGTTTTAATTGAGTTAAATCTATTCCTAAACCCCTTATTTAAAGGGGCTTATTTATTCTTTTGCGTTTTTTCTAATTCAATTTAATTTTATTGTGTTGAT
>CAZESR010000035.1:0-11044 GCA_964515065.1 uncultured Piscirickettsiaceae bacterium | reverse complement strand
GACCACTTGACCCCCAGTCAAGTGCGCTACCAGACTGCGCTACGCCCCGTGATAACTGGAATTCTTATTTTTTAAATTTGCCATATAGGAAGCCAAAAACAAAGGCAAATATTCCAAATGGTGCTGACATCATAAGCCAGTAGATAATATTGTTGATGCTTTGATCCACAACAAATGGTCTGATGTAAAAAGAAGTGGAAGCAAAAAGACTCCACGCTAAGAATGTTCTTCCAAAGAAAATAGATTTAGATGACAACTCATTCTTTGGCCTCACAATTCTAAAAAAGAGATAGCCAAAACCTACAGCAATTAAAATACTAATAAAATTGATCATCATTAACTCCTAAATACTATGTCTGTGTTTTAGTTACAGATAGGACATTTTGAATCCTTTCCGATTTTCACCTTACGAAAACTTAAATCCATTGCATCAACTAAAAGCAGTGAACCGCTCAACTGGTCTCCTAAGTTTAATATAACTTTGATAGCTTGCAAAGCCTGAATTGTTCCAATTAAGCCAGCAACGGGTGCTAACACCCCATTATCAATACAGCTTTCGTTTTCTTCGCCCTCTTCTGAATACAAACACTGATAGCAGGGCTGATCTTTTTCATGCCCTTTAAATACAGAGACTTGTCCTTCAAACCTAACAACTGCTGCAGAGATCAATGGTTTTTTATTTTCCACGCAGACTTTATTAATCTCAAAACGACTTTCAAAGTTATCGGTACCATCTAATACAATATCAACACCCTGAATCAAATCAGATAGATTATCTGTATGAATGAGTTCATTAGCAATCGTTACTTTGATTTCTGGATTGAGTTCAATCATTTTATTTTTTGCTGAATTAACTTTATCATCACCAATATCCTTAGTTTGATGAATGATTTGCCGTTGCAAGTTGGATAGCTCAACTTGATCAAAGTCTGCAATTACAATATGACCCACACCAGCGGCTGCCAAGTAAAGGGCTGTTGGTGATCCAAGACCGCCCATGCCAATGATAAGCACAGTTGAGTCCATGATTTTCTGCTGACCCTCAACGTCAACCTGGGGCAGCATGATTTGTTTCGAGTACCTGAGTAATTCCTGATCTTCCATAAACTCAGCCTCTAAAGTACTTTTGAATTTTTGGCAAAATCACCATTTTGCAATAAGGTTGATTTGAATTATCATTAAAGTAGTTTTGGTGATAGTCTTCAGCAGGATAAAAAACATCTAGCTCAGTTATTTCCGTAACAGCACCTTTAATACTCTCAATAACGCTGGTTGCTATCTGTTTCTGGGAATCGTTAAGATAGAAGATCGCTGATCGGTACTGAGTCCCCTTATCAGCGCCCTGCTGATTCAGGCTCGTCGGATCGTGAGTTGCAATAAAAACATCAAGCAACTCTTCAAACGATACTACACTCTCATTAAAGTCAATTTTAACCACTTCAGCGTGGCCAGTTTGTCCGGTACAAATAGACTCATAAGACGGGTTTTGAGTTGAGCCATTACAATAGCCACTTTTCAATCCAATGATTCCATTTATGCGCTGAAAAATTGCCTCAACACACCAAAAACATCCACCGGCAAGATAAGCTGTTTCCATGTATTATTATTTAAAAATAAAAAAGATATAGTATATCTTATGCTGGCAAAAGAAATTATTAATGAGCTAAAAATCTTAGCAACCGAAGAGCGAAAAAAGACCAATGAGTGGTTCTTTAAAACAGAAAAAGGTGGCTATGGTTACGGCGATATTTTTATCGGGGTAACCGTCCCTGAAATTCGCAAAATATCAAAAAAATTTAGCTCGATCATCTCGCTAAGCGAAACAAAAAAATTAATTCAAAGTCCGATTCACGAGATTCGTCTCTGTGCACTAATTATCCTTGTCAATCAATATAAAAAAGACAACTCTGACAAAGTCTTCGATTTTTATATTCAGAATATTTCGTTTGTAAATAATTGGGATTTGGTCGATGCAAGTGCACCATATATCACAGGAGAGTACTTCTACAGAAACACAAAAAAAAGGGATTTGATGTTTGAATTTTCTAAATCAGAAAATCTCTGGATTAGGCGAATCAGTATTATCTCTACATTTTATTTTATTAGAAAAAACGAATTTAACGAAACACTTGAAATTGCAAAAACTCTAATTAATGATGATCAAGACCTCATTCATAAAGCCGTTGGCTGGATGCTACGAGAAGTCTACAAAAGAGATAAAGATTTAGTTCAAAAATTTTTGAGGAGTAATTATGATCAGCTCCCAAGGGTAATGTTGAGGTACGCTATTGAGAAAATGGATCAGGCTGAGAGAGTTCAATACCTAAAGGGTAATTTTAGTTATTGATGCCGACGATTTATTCAATAAAAAAATTAGTCTGAATGAAAATAATAATTCAGATTTTTAGAGCAAAAACTTCGCACAAACTCAATCACTCCATTAAGATATAATTTTGGTTAAAGATTTGTTTCGTTTTTCGAAAACCTTTTAAGGAGAGAACGTGTCAGAAAACATCGATCATAGTCACGGAAATGGCCTAGTACTAATACTTTTAGCTCTCTCGATTCTCGCCTTAGTTTGGCTATTTACTCCATTCATAGCTTACCTCTTCTTGTCACTACTAATTTGTATTTCAACATACAATAGCTACACAAAACTTTCAAAAAAAAGATCAAAAAATATATCTGCACTGATTATGACAATTTCAGTGACTGTTCTCTTAATTCTGCCGCTTGGGTATATTCTGCTCGTCAGCGGTATCGAGACAACAGCACTGATTAATAAACTTCAAGGCGACTTTCAGATCAGCGAAATCAGCAGGATTACGGACGAAATTGTTATGAGCCTGCCTTTAACGGATTCAATCCGCGAGTTTCTGGATAGCTCTCTAAGAAATAATTTAGAGAGTATTGCAGTAGGAGTCACCGATTTTTCAATCGTTATTCTTAAGAGCATTACTTCCCTTTCAAGTCAGTTTATCTTTTTTGTCATCATTACAATCTTTTCCCTTTACTATTTTTATATCGATGGACCAACCTTCATTGAAAAGGTGAGAAAAGTATCTCCGCTTGACAACAAGATTAACGACTTACTACTGAATCAATTTTCTGGGCTCTCTTTGACGCTCGTTGGTAGCGTATTCTTGGTCGCAATCACCCAAGGCGTTGCTTTTGCAATTGGCGTTATGATGGTTGGCTTGCCTGCTTTATTTTTTGGCGTAGCTATGGCGCTAGCAAGCTTTATCCCAATCCTTGGAGGAGTTCTGGTTTGGCTTCCACTCTCTATCTATCTGTTTGCTATTGGTGAGCCAACAGGCGCATTCATTATTATATTTTTTGGTGCAATAATAGCAGGCACCGTAATTGATAACCTATTAAGGCCAATTATTATTACAAAACTCTCGAGCTCTATGAAGCATCAGAGCCCCCTAAATCATACCCTGATTACTGTCCTTTCAACGCTTGCAGGAATCATTAAGTTTGGTATCTTGGGTTTATTTATTGGGCCCATTATTGCGGCAATGTCGATTACTATTTTCGATATCTATCAAATTCAATTTGGTAAATCCAAGTAGATTTTTGATAAAATTCTCAACTTATTTCTCAAACCCTAAAACGCATGCTTAAAGAGCTAATTGAATATATAAAGGAACATGAAGGTGATAACGAACTGGGGGACTATCTAGATACGCGCTATGTCAGACTAACTGATGAACACTATGGACAGATTGCAGGGGCCATGACTGAAGGTGAGCTCGAGCCAAAAAAATCCTCAAAGTGTCCTGCAGAGCGCTTCTTTCTTCACTTCAACGAGACGATTCTGTTTGTTAATAAACAAACTGAAGAGTCAAGCGCAATCTATGATGTTGAGATGGTTCAAAATGAAAGCGAGTCTGATGACTCAATGGAGCTTCTATTTGCCTCATTTTCGATCGATGATGGCTACGTGCCTTCTCTCAAAAAGAGAGTTTCAAGCGGAAAAACAGAGGACGAAAATCAGCAGCATATAGTGATGCTCTCAGTGATTCCAATCCTAAAAGGGTTTATGGTTGCTATAACCGAATAGACTACAGTTTACCTTTTTGAGTTGCTGATTTGAGCTTAGGGCCAGCCTTAAAGGTGACCACTTTTCTCGCGCTGATCAATACCTCTTCGCCAGTCTTCGGGTTTCTTCCAGGCCTTGGGGTTTTTTCACGAACAACAAAGTTTCCAAAACTTGATAACTTGATTTCCTCTCCATTCTTCAGAGTCTCTATGATCTGATCAAAAAATTGATTAGTGAGTGCTAACGCCTGAGTTTGAGTGAGTTCTGTTTTTTTAACGAGGGTATTGGCAATATCTTGTTTTGTAAGGGACATTTGATTATCTTAATTTAGCAGAAAATTTTGATTCTAAATGACCCACTATTTTACTAACTTTTTCAGCCAACTGTTCATCAGTTAAGGTAACTTCTTTAGATTGGTAAGTTAAATTTAAGGCCACACTTTTACTTCCCTGTTCGATATGCTCCCCTTCATAGACATCAAACAAGTTAACATCAATCAAATCATTTTGTTTTAATGACTGAATTGAATGAATAAGTTCATCACTAGAGATCTCCTTGGATACTACTATAGCAATATCTCTTTGAGAGGCCTGAAATGATGAAAAAGACTCATAGCTCGGCGTTTCGCCTTGCTCTATTTCGGACTGAGTCAGTTCAAAAAGGAATGCATTTGGCATCGACAACTTCTTCTGGAGTTTTGGTGACAGTGCGCCCACCCAACCAACATGATTTTTTTCTTTCATTATTTTTGCTGTTTGACCCATCTGGAGTGCTGGATGCTCAGCGACCTCAAATGTGAAATCTTTTTTACATTGATTTAATAGCGCTTCGACGTCAGACTTGGCATCAAAAAAGTCAACCTCTCGGTCCGCTCCTGCCCATTGTGAGTTATAACGATTACCCGAAATAATGCCAGCAATTTTTTGAACCTGGCTCTCCACCTCGGTTCCAGAAAAGCAAAGGCCGAGTTCAAAGAAACGTGAGTTGTGGTGCCCTCTTCTAATATTTGATTTTGCTGTATCAATGAGTCCTGGCCATAGACTTGAGCGCATCACCGCCATGTCATCAGAAATTGGATTTTGTAGTAAGATTTTCTTGGAATCAGAGTCAACTAAATCATGCATCTCGTTCGAGATAAAGCTATAAGTGATTACCTCTTGATAACCTCTATTGACTAGTGCATTTGACAGGTCATTAGAGCTGATTTTGGCCTGAGCCGCATTCGACATGTTGGCATCAACAGAGAGTCTTTGAACTGGAATCTTGTCATAACCGTAGAGCCTAGCTAACTCCTCAATGATGTCAGCTGGAATGCGTATATCAAAACGAAAGCTTGGCGGTATGATAGTCCAAGAGTTGTCTTTATTTTTTTTATATTCAAAATCAAGAAACTTAAATTTTGACTCAACCCATAAAGGGTCCAGATTAAAGCCAAGAACTTTAGAGATTTTTTCAATCGATATTTCAATTGGCTCTAATTTAGGAAGCGATTTTGTATC
The DNA here is from genome assembly GCA_964515065.1 of uncultured Piscirickettsiaceae bacterium. GTDB lineage: Bacteria > Pseudomonadota > Gammaproteobacteria > PS1 > Pseudothioglobaceae > Pseudothioglobus. Next base: position 5,500 of record CAZESR010000035.1, on the reverse strand, counting down.
AAGATTCTCATTGATTTCAGAAGCAGTTCCGCCGCATATTTCAAGAATCAGCTCTGAGGCTCTCTCCATTGCTTGGTGAGTGATATTGAAGTCTACGCCCCTCTCAAATCGAAGCGAAGCTTCTGTGTGAAGCCCATAAGATCTAGCAATTCCTGAGAGTGCCACAGGCTCAAAGAATGCTGCCTCTAGTAAAATTTCGGTTGAATTCTCGAGAGTTGAAGTCCCCATTCCGCCAATCACTCCAGCGATGGCTATGGCAGATTTTTCATCAGCAATGACGAGTGTGTCTTCAGACAGGTTAACGTTTTGTCCATTAAGCAATTCTAACTCTTCGTTCTTTTTAGCTGATCTAACATTAATCTTGCCATTAATTTTTGATAAATCAAAGGCATGCATTGGCTGACCGAGCTCCAAAAGAACATAGTTGGTAATATCAACAATGGGAGAGTGAAGTTGCTGAGAAGCGCGAAGAAGCTTTTGTGCCATCCACTCTGGTGTTGAGGCATTATTATCAACTCCCTCAATCACTCTTGTTAAATACTTTGGACACTCTTTAGGATTGCTGACCGAAGACTTGAATGACCTACTCCCTTTTTGATCCGCTTTATAATTTAATGCGGGAAGAGACAAGTTGTAATTGACACAAGCCTCTCTTGCAACGCCAAGAACACTGAAACAATCTCCTCTATTCGGAGTAATATCAAGCTCGATAATTTGATCATCCAGATCAAGAACTTCTCGAACATCGTCACCAATTTTAGCCTTTGAATCTAGCTCGATGATTCCTTCATGAGAATCCGATATACCTATTTCAGATTCTGAGCAGAGCATTCCATTAGACTCAACCCCTCTTAGTTTTGCGCGTTTAATTTTGAGTTTATTGGGAAGAACAGAACCTACAGTTGCAACAGCAACCTTTAAATCTTGCCTCACATTTAGAGCCCCGCAAATAATTTGAAGATTTTCACCTGCTCCAATATCTACCTCACAAAGACTCAGTTTGTCTGCATTGGGATGCTTACCACAGCTTACGACATGACCAACGACTAAGCCCTCGAATGGCGGAGCGACAGGCGCTATCCGATCAACCTCTAGGCCAGCCATGGTTAATTTTTCTGAGAGCTTTAAATCGCTCACATCTGGATTAACCCACTCTCTTAACCATCTAGTTGAAATATTCATAATTAATACCTTCTCACTAGAATTGATTTAAAAAACGAACGTCGTTTTCAAAAAACAACCTAAGATCATTGACGCTATATCTTAGCATCGCAAGCCTCTCAACACCCATACCAAAGGCAAGTCCTGAGTACTCTTCAGGATTAATGTCGACCGCTTTCAATACGTTTGGATGGACAACGCCGCACCCTAAAACTTCAAGCCAGCCAGACTTTTTACAAACTCGACACCCTTCTCCGCCACAAATCACGCATTCAATATCGGCCTCGGCGGAGGGCTCTGTGAATGGAAAGTATGAGGGGCGGAATCGAACCTTAAGGTCGTCCTTCTCGAAGTAAGCCCTAAGAAAGTCAATCAAAAGACCCTTGAGCTGTGAGAATGAGGCCTCTTTGTCAACAATAAGCCCTTCAACTTGATGGAACATCGGTGTATGCGTGACATCCGAGTCACAGCGATAAACTTTACCTGGAACGATCACTCTTACTGGAGGCTTCTGCCTCTCTAGAGTTCTAATCTGAACAGGTGAAGTGTGTGTCCTTAAAACTGTATTTGAATCAAAATAGAAGGTATCATGCATCGCTCTCGCTGGATGGTGCTCTGGAATATTGAGAGCACTGAAGTTATGAAAGTCATCTTCAATTTCTGGACCAAGCTCTATCTCAAATCCGGCCTTAGTGAAAATATCTTGAATGTGATTGAGCGTTTGAGTAATTGGATGTAGACTTCCTTTTTCTGAGTTCCTGCTTGGAAGCGTAACATCAATTTTTTCATCAAGAAGCCTCTGATTAAGAAGCACCTCTTCAAGCTCTTCTTTACGAGATTCAATGAGTTTCTGGATTTGAACTTTGGCTTCATTGATAGCCTCACCCATCTTAGGGCGCTCTTCTTTGGAGAGCTTACCTAAACCTTTAAGAAGGTCTGTTAACTCACCTTTTTTTCCCAAGTAATGAACTCTCGAGTCGTCAAGAGCCTTTAAATCCATAGCGCTCGCTATAGATTTGGTGGCGTTGGTGATAATTTTGTTAATCAAAATGCCTACTTGTTTTATTTAAAAAGACTGCAACCTATGTTACAGTCTTTTAGTAAGATTTTTCTACTGTGCTAACCCAGCTTTTGCTTGATCAGCAATTTTAGCAAAGGCGTCTTTATCAAAGATGGCGATATCTGAGAGAACTTTACGATCAATCTCAACACCAGCTTTATTTAAACCGTTGATAAATTGTGAGTAGCTTAGACCATTATTTCTTGCCTCAGCGTTGATGCGAACAATCCACAATCTACGGAACTGACGACGACGTTGACGACGGTCACGATAGGCGTACTGTCCTGCTTTGATGACCGCTTGCTTAGCAACGCGATAAACCTTAGAACGAGCACCATAGTAACCTTTGGCCTTCTTTAAAACTTTTTTGTGTTTGGCGTGCGCCTGCACACCTCTTGAAACTCTTGCCATAGTAATACTCCTTTAACTGTAAGGTAACATTCTTTTAACCATTGGTACATCAACCTTCTCAATCGTGTCAGGTGAACGCAATGAGCGCTTCCTTGAGGTGCTCTTCTTGGTCAAAATATGTCTCAGGTGAGAGTGCTTACTTTTGTAACCGCCACTGGCAGTCTTTTTGAAACGCTTGGCAGCGCCTCTATTGGTCTTTAACTTCGGCATCATTTACTCCTTGACCCTCTTCGGGTTCAACTTTTCGGGCTTTCGCCTTACTTTTCTTAGACTTGGGTGCTAGCATCATGCCAAGCTGGCGACCCTCCATTTTTGCCTTCTGTTCAACAGTGGCAAATTCTTCTGTTTCACTTTCAATTCTATCCAGCATCTCCATACCTAATTCACGATGCTGAACCTCACGACCACGAAACCAAATAACTACTTTGACTTTGTCGCCGTTCTCAATAAATTTAACCAAGTTTCTAAACTTGATTTGGTAATCCGCTTCCTCAGTTCCAGGACGATACTTAATCATCTTGACGTGAGTCTTTTTCTGTTTCTTCCTAGCGTCGCTCTTTTGCTTCTTTAATTCATACTGAAACTTTCCAAAATCCATCACACGACAAACTGGTGGATCTGCATTTGGCGAAACTTCAACTAAGTCTAAACCTGCGTTTACTGCTAATTCAAGAGCATCATCATTACTTAGGATTCCCAACTGATCACCTCTGTCACTTATGACTCTGACTTTGGGTGCGTTTATATACTGATTAATCCTAGTCTTTACCTTTTCTGGGCTTTTAATAATTACTCCTGATTTATTAATTCTGTCAACGCCTCTAACGACATTGAACCCAAGTCCTCTCCGCCCCTCCGACGAACAGATACTTGATTGTTTTCTTGCTCTCTATCGCCAACCACTAAAATGTATGGGTAGCGTTGCATCGAGTGCTCGCGTATTTTAAAGCCTATCTTCTCATTTCGCAAGTCTGAAATGACTCTAAGGCCTTGTTTTTTTAAATTCATCTCAACATTTTTTGTATATTCCTCTTGTTTTTGAGAAATATTTATAATAACTGCTTGAATCGGCGCTAACCATGAAGGAAACGCACCTTCGTAATGTTCTATCAAAATCCCAGTAAAGCGCTCAATTGAACCAACAATGACTCTGTGCAGCATCACTGGTATCTGCTTGGAACCATCTTCAGCAATATAGTGCGCATCAAGGCGATCTGGCATTGAGAAGTCAGCCTGAATCGTTCCGCACTGCCATTCACGATCAAGGCAATCTTTTAATACAAATTCAACTTTGGGTCCATAAAAGGCGCCCTCTCCTTCTTGAAGTTCCCAGTTTATTCCTTTGGCATCTAAGGCCTGTGCTAGTGCCGCCTCTGCCTGATCCCAAACTTCATCGGACCCAACCCTTTTTTCAGGTCGCGTTGAGAGTTTTATGTCAATATTTTCAAATCCAAAATGCTTGTAGACCTTGAAAGTTAAATCTATGAACGAAGAGACTTCGCTTTGAATTTGATCGACGGTACAAAAAATGTGTGCATCATCCTGAACGAAGTTACGAACCCGCATAATCCCATGAAGAGTACCCGATGGCTCATTACGGTGGCAAGAGCCAAATTCGGCAAGCCTTAAGGGTAAATCTCTGTAAGACTTTAGTCCTTGATTAAAAATCTGAACATGGCCTGGACAGTTCATCGGTTTAACCGCGTAATCTCTGTTCTCTGAATGAGTCGTAAACATAGCGTCCCCAAACTTGTCCCAGTGACCAGACTTCTCCCACATGGTTCTGTCCATCACCTCTGGCGTGTGAACCTCTTGGTAGCCGTTGTCTTTAAAAACTTGACTCATATACTGAACAATGATTTGGTAGAGAGTCCATCCCTTGGGGTGCCAAAAGACCATACCTGGGGCCTCTTCCTGTGTATGAAAAAGGTTTTGTACCTTCCCAATCTTTCTATGATCTCTCTTCTCAGCTTCTTCGAGGCGATAAAGGTGTGCTGCTAGATCATCTTTATTCTCCCAGGCCGTACCATAGACCCTTTGCAGCATCTCGTTGTTCGAGTCGCCACGCCAATAGGCACCAGCTAGCTTCATCAGCTTAAAGGCTTTGAGTTTGCTCGTTGAAGGTACATGAGGGCCTCGACAAAGATCCACAAAGTCGCCCTGCTTGTATAGAGAAAGGACTTCATTGGTTGGAATCGATTCAATAATTTCAGCCTTGTAATGCTCACCCATAGACTTGAAAAATTCAATGGCATCCTCTCGCGTCATCTCCATTCTCTCAATCGGAAGGTTTTGCTTGACAATAGCATTCATCTTTTTTTCTATTTTCACTAAATCCTGCTCAGAAAAACCATCCTTGTAAGCAAAATCATAATAGAATCCATTATCTATAACCGGACCAATAGTGACCTGCGCTTTGGGATATATCTGTTGAGTTGCTTGTGCCAAAAGATGGGCTGTTGAGTGACGAATGACCTCTAGCGCTTTTTCATCTTTATTAGTAATAATGGCAACGTCAGAATCGTTTTCAATCATGAAAGAAGTATCAACGAGCTGGCCATCTACCTCACCTGCAATCGCAGCCTTTGCAAGACCTGAGCCGATCGATGAGGCAACCTCAGCCACAGTGAGTGACTGGTCATATGATTTAACTGTGCCATCAGGCAGTGTTACGTTAGGCATATCTCATGAAAAAAACAAAAAGTCTAATTTTACCTTGATAGATTGTTAACCATTACCAAAATTAAGCCTTTAAATCACTTTTGGACAGCAACTTTAAAGTATATTAAGCCGATATGAAAATCACTCGTCAATCACCCGAATTTTTAATCCTCTTAATGACTATTGGCTCTGCCATCAGCTGGGCTG
>CAZESR010000034.1:0-11696 GCA_964515065.1 uncultured Piscirickettsiaceae bacterium | reverse complement strand
TGCCTCAAGGCTTTGAAATAGGGGCTATTCTTGAGCGTGAGAACCCATTTGACGCCTTTGTATCAAATGATTATAACTCTATTGCAGATCTTCCAATTGGAGCAAAATTAGGATCCTGCAGCTTGCGACGTATTGTCCAGGTAAAAGCAATGAGACCAGATCTTGAGATTTTGGATCTTCGAGGAAATGTAAATACTCGCCTAAAAAAACTCGATGATGGTGAGTATGACGCAATAATTTTGGCATGTTCAGGTTTATCTAGGCTTGGATTTGAAGATAGAATTAAGCAAGATTTGAGCCCCAATGATTCTTTACCTGCAGTAGGTCAGGGGGCGCTTGGAATTGAAATAAAAGCCAATGATCATGAAATTAGTAGCCTTATTGAGCCTCTTAATCACAAAAGAACGATGACTGAAGTCAGTGCAGAAAGAGCGCTAAATGCCGCCCTTCAAGGTGGATGCTCAGTTGCAATTGGTGCTTTCGCAACTAGCAAAGGATCTGAACTTAAACTGAGCGGAATGGTTGGAAATGTGGATTCTGGAGAAATAATAAGGGTTGAAGAGCTCGGTGAAACTAGCAAACCAATAGATTTAGGCATCAGAGCCGCAAACAAACTGTTATCCTTGGGCGCAAGAGAGTTACTCAATGAGAAATGAATTGATTCTAACTGATAAGCAAATAAACCATCACTTAAAGGAGCTTGATAATTGGACTATTAAAAATGACAAGCTTTATAAAGAGTTTAAATTTTCAGATTTTGCTCAAGCTTTTGAATTTATGAGTTTGACTGCAATAATAGCTGAAATGATGGACCATCATCCTGAATGGTCAAATGTTTATAATGCTGTTGAGATTAATCTAGTAACGCATAGTGAGGGAGGAATCACAAAGCTTGACATTGAATTAGCAAAGAAAATAGATTCTCAGTACCTTGCACTCGAGTTTTAATCAAACAAGGCATCCACAAAATCTTTTGTATTAAATGGCTTGAGATCCTCAATGGCTTCGCCTACGCCAATAAAGCGTATCGGAAGTTTGAGAGAGTCAGATATTGAAAACAAGACGCCACCTTTTGCTGTGCCATCAAGTTTTGTTATGGCCAATCCAGATAATTTAATTGATTTATGAAATTCATTTGCCTGTTGAACGGCATTTTGACCGGAACCCCCATCAATAACGAGCAGTGTTTCATGAGGTGCATTCTCATTATGTTTCTTTAGAACTCTCTTAATTTTTTCGAGTTCCTGCATAAGATTGTCTTGAGTATGGAGTCTTCCAGCTGTATCAGCAATGAGTATATCAATTTTTTTGGAAATAGCCGACTGGTAAGCATCATAGACCACTGAAGCTGCATCAGCACCAGTCTTTTGTGCAATTACAGGTATTTCATTTCTCTCACCCCAGACCTGGAGCTGTTCCACTGCAGCCGCTCTGAAAGTATCTCCAGCAGCGAGCATGACAGATTTACCTTCACTCTGAAATAACTTGGCAAGTTTACCAATGGTTGTAGTCTTGCCTGCGCCGTTGATTCCAACTACAAGAATTACATAAGGGGTCTCAGAGCTAGGCTCCAATCTACTCTCTGTTATCAATAGTGATTCAAGTTCAATCTTGATCAGTTGATACAAACTATCCTCATCTTTAAGCTCTTTTCTTGAAGCTTTTTTTCTAACACTTTCGATTACTTTGTCTGTCGTTTGTATGCCTATATCTGAACTGATTAAAAGGACTTCTAGCTCCTCAAGAAGATCATCGTCAATCTTCTTTTTGCCAATTACTAGAGAGGACAAACCATCGCCAAGCTTTTTTTTGGACTTAAAAAGTCGATCCTTTAAAGAAGATTTGTTTTTTTCTTTCTCAGAGTCTGAGTTTTGATTTTTCTTAAAAAAATTCAGCATGGAGAATTTAGACTAATTATTGACTCAAATTTTACTACGTGAGAGGACATTAGAGAGGTAAATAAAGTGAATGATCAAAAGATTAAAACTTTCAATAATAAACATAAAAACACGCCAAAACGGTATTATGTTTTTATTTTTTTTGATTTCTTATGCTCTGGGTTAAAGCAATACATGTTTTTGGATTTGTCTCATGGATGGCTGGGATGTTTTACCTGCCAAGACTGTTTGTTTATCACTCCATGGCTGAGGACGAAATTAGTATAGAGCGTTTCAAGATTATGGAGCGAAAGCTCTATAACGGCATCATGATGCCAAGCTTTATTTTGACTACTATATTTGGTTTCTGGATGATTCAAAATTATGCTTGGGAGGTTTATAGCGGAATGTATTGGCTTAAGATTAAGCTATTTCTTGTAGCTATTTTGATTGCCTATCACTTTTACTGTGGTTATTTAGTAACTGTTTTTGCAGCAGACAGGAATGCCAAGTCCCATGTTTTTTTTAGATGGTTCAATGAGTTTCCGGTTATTATATTGATTTCCATTATTGTTCTTGCAGTTGTTAAGCCTTTTTAAAGTTAGAAATGAGTATTTCAGAAGACAGAAAGGAATTAGAATCTTACATTAGTGAGCGAGTTGACATTGACTCTGTCGCATCTTTCAAGGGCAATGAACACATCATAAAACTTAAAATTAAATTTGATATCGGTAGAATAAGAAAGGCGCTTGATAAAATTAAAGCTGACTCTGAATTTAAGACTGCTGCATCTGGCTTCCATGCTCTTGCCATGACCAAAAGAAAAAATAGTTCAGTTGACTCTGATAAAGATCTTGTAGGTCGCTACTATACTCGAGTTGATGAGAGTTACAAAGAGGTAGCTAAAGACGAATTAATAGACGAGGCATCTTTCTGTGAGCTCGTGGATATATTTAAGGGTACATATTTTGAAACAATCTATGATGAGCTAACAGCGCGATACCCAATTGGAAGAGTCCGGATTCTTGAAAAAGATAGCTTCAACTGCAATTCTTGGCATAGGGATCCAGAGCCTAGGATTCACATTCCAATTTATACCAACCCTGGTTCATTGTTCATAGTCAATCATCATTGCACTCACCTTCCAGCCGATGGCTCTGTATATTTCACAGATACGCGCGGATATCATACTGCTTTGAATGGCGGAGAGAAACCTAGAACTCATCTTGTAGCAGCATTGGCTTATCCTGAGTACAAACCTTAGTATGTTATAGCTATGAATCAATACAGTTCAAATACACATCATTCTCAAAAAATCAATTTAATAAATCCAATTGATTTTAGGAGTGACACTGTTACACTTCCCTCCAAAAAAATGCTTAAAAGTATTCAAAATGCTAGGCTTGGTGATGATGTTTATGGGGAAGATAGAGCGGTCAATGAACTTCAAGAGTACGCTGCAAAATTGTTTGATAAAGATGCGGCATTGTTTTTTCCAAGTGGCACTCAGAGTAACCTCACTGCAATGCTCTCTCATTGTCAGCGAGGTGATGAAGTTCTCATTGGAAAAAGCTATCATACCAATATGTATGAAGCGAGGGGCGTATCAGTACTTGGTGGTGTTGGCATCTGTCCTATTGAGACTTCACCCTCAGGATCAATGAATGTTGAAGATATGCTGAGTCAAGTCAAAGACGATGACTCGCATTACGCTGTTACAAAATTGCTATGTCTTGAGAATACTTTTTCTGGCCAGGTTCAACCTCAAAGAGAGCTTGATGAGCTCGCAAAGGCTGCTCATAGTAAAAACCTTAAAGTGCATTTGGATGGCGCTCGCCTATTTAATGCACATATCAAATCTGGACTCACAATGAAGCAATTGACAAACTCCTTTGATAGCGTATCAATCTGCCTATCAAAAGGATTAGGAGCGCCAATAGGGTCAATTCTTATTGCTGATCAGGCTACTATTAATAAGGCTCATCGACTCAGGAAAATGCTTGGAGGCGGAATGAGGCAAGTCGGCGTTATTGCTTCTTTTGGTATGTATGCTTTAGAAAACAACATTCAAAGGCTGCAAGAGGACCATGATAATGCTAGACTTCTTGCAAAAGGTCTTTCATCAATTGAGGAGTTATCAGTGGATTTTGGTGAGAGTCAGACCAATATGGTTTTTGTAAATTGTCCTGAGCCTGATAGAGTGCCTCTTGAAAAATTTTTATTCGATAAAGAAATCATAGTTTCCAATCTTGATCGAGGAAGGTTGGTTTGCCACCTTGGTATAGAAGAAAAAGACATACTATTTGTTATTGATGCCTTTAAAGAGTATTTTAAATAGTCAGTTTAACTAAGAACCTGGTCTAAAAAAGCTTTCGTTCGATCATTTTGAGGATTATTAAAGAATTCTTCTGGCGTGTTCTGTTCTACAATTTCGCCTTCATCCATAAAGATTATTCTATCAGCAACCTGTCTTGCAAAGCCCATTTCATGAGTAACACAAATCATCGTCATCCCACTTTTTGCAAGCTCAACCATTGTGTCTAATACTTCAGAGACCATTTCTGGGTCTAGTGCTGAGGTAGGCTCATCAAAGAGCATCACTTTAGGCTGCATACACAGACTTCTTGCAATCGCAACTCTTTGCTGTTGTCCGCCAGATAGTTGCTCAGGATATTTATCAGCTTGTTCTGGAATTTTGACTTGCTTAAGTAGAGACATTGCTCTCTCTCTGGCTTCATCATCATCAATACCTCTGACCCAACTTGGTCCCGCCATGCAATTCTCTAGAACTGTTAAGTGTGGGAATAAATTAAAGCTTTGAAAGACCATGCCAATATCTTGTCGAACAGTATCAATATCTTTCATTTTTTCGTGAAGTTCAATCCCAGTAACATGTATTTGTCCTTCCTGGTGGGCTTCCAACCGATTAAGGCATCTAATTAACGTTGATTTTCCTGAGCCAGATGGCCCACAGATAACAATTTTTTCTTTAAGTTTAATTTCTAGGTCAATATTCTTTAAAGCTTGAAAATCGTCATACCATTTACTCACACTTTTAAGAGATATTATTGGATTAACTTCTGGATTATTATTAGCCATAATTAAGTCTTTTGTTGATATTTTCTCTCAATACGAGCTTGGATCATCTCAAGGATGATTGTTAGAGCCCAATAAATCATTGCAGCTGTAAGTAACATTTCTAAATGATTAAAATCTTTTGCACCTAGTTTTTTAGCCAGAAACATTATCTCCCAAATTCCAAGAACAGAAACTAAGGAGCTATCCTTAAGCATGGCAATGAATTGGTTACCAGTTGGTGGAATGATGATAGGTACCGATTGAGGTAGGATAATTTTTCGAAGTATTAGCCCAAATGGAAAACCCAATGCTCTTGAAGCTTCCCATTGACCCTTTGGTATGCTTTGTATTCCAGCACGAAAAATTTCAGTCATGTAAGCACCGTAACAAAGTGATAGCGCAGCAATACCAGAAGGTATTGCATCAATCATGAATCCCAATTGAGGAAGACCCATGTATATTAGGTAAATCTGAAGAAGAAGAGGAAGCCCTCTAAATAAAGAGGTGTAAAAACTTGCTATAGCATAAGCAAACCCATTATTTGAAAGTTTAGCAATAGCTCCAACAATTGCAATAGCAGTAGCAATTGCAATTGAAACTGCTGAAATATAAATCGTAGTGAAAAGGCCTTTAGAAATCATCAGACCAATTTTGCTTGGCTTGCCGGAAAAAATATATGCTATCTCAAGATCAAAAGAGTATGCAAAGGCTAAGAAGAGCAAAAACAGCTCTATCCAAACAATTAAAATTTGAATTTTTAATCTAGCAAAACTAATTAATAATAAATTTCCAACAAATAATATAGTAAGGACAAATGAAACCGCTAGACGTCCAAAAAAACCACTTTCTTCAGGATTTCCAATGACTGGACTAAGGAACTCACCAAAAATGGTATTGGTGAAATTAAAGGCAAAAAAAATCGCCAATACCGCTATTGAAAGACCGAAAAGGAATACTGGTTTGTGCAGTGCCTTATCTTCAACAACGGTATCGACGAACATACCTTTCTCTTGAACTTAAGTAAAACTTATAAAATTACTCTTATTCTTAATATGCAACTGTATAGTCGTTAGAGCTACCATCTGCATTTTTAAACCACTTCATTGACAACGTTGTCAACGTATAGTCTTTTTGCATTTCAGTAATAATTCTAGCAATTTCCGCATCTAATTCAGGGTCATCATTGCCCTTATCTGTTGCAATTGACAGTGGCTCATAGAAAGCAGGATCACCTAAGAATTTAATAGGATAGCCATCCTCTATAGCACCTTGAATCATCGGTACAGAGTCAATAATGCCATCATTACGAACTCCTGCGCCTAAACGGGTATCGTCAAGACATGTATGGCCATCAGCAAGAGCAGTAATAGTTCCTGGTGTAACCTTATACGTAAATGCAGGTGCATTAAGCATAGTTAAATTTCCCTCTAGATACATCTCCCAGGTTGAAGAAGCCGTAGTGCATATATTTTTACCATTTAATCCAGCTAAAGTTGTAACCGCTGAGTCAGTGTGTACTGCAAAGGCAGCTGGCGTGTAATAGTATACTGCTGGAAAATTTAGAACTTCAGAACGACCAGCTGTTGGAGTCATTGAGCCTACTGATACGTCCCAACGCATGTTCCAGTTACCCGCTGTAATAACGCCCCAGTCAGGTGTAATGAAGCGAACTTCAACCCCCATACGCTTGGCAATCTCTCTTGCGACATCTACGTCGAAACCTTCCATCTCACCTGCATCGTTAATGTATGAGAATGGCGCCCAGTTTGCATCTGTTGCAACTAATATTTCATTGTCCATTTTAATGTAATCATAAACAACGCCTGCTTTAGCAGTCATGCCTATTGATAATAGTATTGCTGTAATAGCAATTGAAGACTTTTTAAAGCCTAACTTAATACTCATTTCTCTCTCCTTTTAGTTTTTAAGAATATGAAACTTCAATTGTACACATATTTTGAAACGAAATCAGTTGTCAAAATAGAATAAATGGCTAAAAATATATTTTAGGACTTAAAAACGCCTGTAGAGAGGTATCGATCTCCTCGATCACAGATAATGGTAACAATAACTGCATTATTGACCTCTTTTGATAGCTCAATTGCAGATGCCACTGCACCACCAGCAGATATTCCAGAAAAGATTCCTTCATGAATAGAAAGATCTCTTGTCGTCTGTTCTGCACTGGATTGAGATACATCCATGATTCTATCGACTCGTGAAGGTTCAAAAATAGTTGGAAGGTAACCCTCTGGCCAGCGCCTAATTCCTGGTATATGCGAATCTCCATCAGGCTGTATACCAATAATTTGAACTGACGGTTTCTTTTCTTTTAGATATTTTGAAACACCCATTATTGTTCCAGTGGTACCCATTGAACTAACAAAATGAGTTATTTCACCATTGGTATCTCTCCATATTTCTTGGGCTGTTGAAGTAGCATGGGCTTTTGGGTTATCTTGGTTTGCAAACTGATTCAGCTGAAGGCCTTTTCCTTCTTCACTCATTTGGTTAGCTAGATCTCTCGCCCCTTCCATGCCAAGCTCTTTAGAGACTAAAATTAATTCAGCGCCGTAGGCTGTCATCGCATCTCTTCTTTCTTGTGACAAATTCTCTTGCATAACAAGAGTCATCTTATAACCTTTGATTGCTGCGACCATTGCTAGAGCAATACCGGTATTACCACTGGTAGCCTCAATCAATCTATCTCCAGGCTTAATTTCACCTCTATTTTCAGCTTCAGTAATCATGTTGAGAGCCGCACGATCTTTCACCGAGCCAGCTGGATTATTTCCTTCCAGTTTGGCAAGGATAATGTTTGACGGATTTGGATTCAATCTTTGAAGCCGAACTAGAGGAGTTTCCCCAACGCATTCATTAATTGTTTTGTAGTGCTGTTTGCTCATAAATCCTTAGATAGTATCATAAACCTCTACAGCCAAAAAAAACTACATATTTTCAAGAATAGCTTTTTTAACTTCTTCTAGCGTTGGTTTGATATTTATCATTGCATCCGTATCACATTGAGATATGGCTGTATCTGGATCCTTTAGACCATGACCCGTCAAAGTACAAACAACGCTTGATCCGTCCGGTATTTTTCCAGACTTGATATCTCTTAGAGCACCAGCAACAGAGATGGCTGAGGCAGGCTCACAGAAAATCCCTTCTTTTTCAGTCAATAATTTTTGTGTTGCAAGAATTTCTTTGTCTGAAAAGCAGTCAAACCAGCCGTTTGAGTCTTTACTAAGTTTTAATGCCTTATCCCAGCTCTGAGGGTTTCCAATTCTTATTGCAGTTGCGATAGTTTCAGGTTTTTCAACTCTTGAGCCGTGAATAAATGGAGCTGCGCCTTCAGCTTGATAGCCGAGCATTGTCGGAGTAGATGAGGCTTTTCCAGCTTCAAAGTATTCAGTGTAACCCATCCAGTGTGCGGTTATATTTCCTGCATTGCCAACTGGTAAGCAGTGGTAATCTGGCGCATGCCCAAGTTCCTCGATGATTTCAAATGCAGCAGTTTTTTGACCTTGCAATCTAAAAGGGTTGATTGAGTTGACAATTGAAACCGGTGCAAATTCAGCTACCTCTTTGACAAGCTGCATTCCATCATCAAAGTTTCCTTTGATTTGAATGATAGTTGATCCATGAATCATGGCTTGAGCAAGCTTTCCAAGTGCAATTTTTCCTTCAGGAATGATTACAAAAGCTTTGATACCTGCTCTTGCTGCATAAGCAGCCGCTGCCGCAGAAGTATTACCTGTGGACGCACAAATAATTGCTTTAGAGCCACTTTCAACGGCTTTTGTTACAGCCATTGTCATTCCGCGGTCTTTAAAAGAACCAGTCGGGTTAAGGCCTTCATACTTTATATACAGATTAACTTGCGTTCCCATTTCACAAGGGATATTCTCAAGCCTAATTAAGGGTGTATTTCCTTCACCTAGGCTTATCAAGCGAGTTTTATCACCAACAGGTAGCCTATCTCTATATCTCTCAATCAATCCCGTGTATCTCATTTTGCCCCTAGTAAATTAGTCTAATAATTCAATATGAATGATTTGAACATCAGCCTGATTAAATTCGCTTGCTTCAATTTTCTCTTTTATGCTCATGACAGTTTTAGTACTTATCCTGTCAGTTGTAATTGCAATGTGAGCATTATTGTTTTCATCCACTTGTTTTTGAATAAGAGCCTCGATACTAACATTGTGGTCGTTGAATATCCCTGTAACCTTTGCGAGTACACCCTTGACGTCAGTAACCAATAGTCTCAAGAAGAATTCACTGTGAATTGAGTCATTATCAACCACTTTAATTTTTTGTTGAGACTTCCATCCCAATGTGTGGTTACTAGTCTGATTGTTTATGATGTCGTTGAGGTCTGCAATGACTGCAGAGGCTGTGGCTTCATCGCCCGCACCAGGTCCATAGTAAAGACTTGTTCCTAGGGCATCACTCTTAACCATTACAGCATTCATTACCCCGTTAACTCGGGCAATTAGTTGATTATTGGAGACGAGAGTAGGGTGAACGCGTAACTCGATTCCATGTTCGGTCCTTTTTGCAATTCCAAGGTGCTTAATGGTGTAACCGAGCTCTGTAGCATGAAGTATATCTTCTGTAGTAATTTCACTAATACCTTTAGTATAGATTTTGTCAAATTGAATTTCAGTTCCAAAAGCTATGGCAGCTAATATAGAGAGCTTGTGGGCAGCATCAATCCCTTCGATATCAAAGGTTGGATCTTCTTCAGCATATCCAAGTGCTTGAGCTTCTTTCAAAACGTCATTGAAATCTCTACCCTTTTCCTTCATGTCAGTCAGGATAAAATTACCAGTCCCATTAATGATTCCAGCAACAGATTCGATATTGTTTGCGCTCAGGCCTTGTTCTAAAGCTTTAATAATTGGAATACCACCAGCTACAGAAGCTTCAAACAAGAATCGAACCTTCTTCTTATTGGCAAGCTTAATGAGTTCATTGCCGTGATTTCCTATAAGTGCTTTGTTGGCAGTGATAATATGTTTGCCATTGTTTATAGCAGTTTCAACGAGCTCCTTTGCAAGTCCAAAGCCTCCGATGAGTTCAAGGACAACGTCAATATCAGGATGATTGACAACTTCAAACGGGTCTTCAGTTAATTTGATTTTTTTAGTGTCGCAAATGCGTTTTTTGGTTAAATCTCGAACACCAGCGATGACTAGCTCTATTTCTGCTCCAGTGCGTCTTTTGATAGACTTACTGTTTTTTTGGAGCACATTTACAACGCCACCTCCAACAGTTCCGAGACCAAGAATTCCAACTTTCATTTTTGTATTTTATTAAATCGAATGCGACATTATACCAACCAGTGAAATGACTCACTAGAAATCATGTTTAAAAATGTTGTTATAACAATTGAGCTGTGTTAATCAATAATCTAAAAAGGGGGAAACTATTTAAGTCCACCCATACAGATATATTTAAGCTCCATAAAGTCATCGATTCCATAGTGAGAGCCTTCTCTTCCAAGGCCAGACTCTTTCACTCCACCAAAAGGAGCCACTTCATTAGATATCACTCCCTCATTAATACCAACCATACCGTATTCTAAGGCCTCAGAGACTCGCCAGATTCTGTTGATGTCTTTAGTGTAAAAGTATGAAGCTAATCCAAACTCTGTGTCATTTGCAAGGTTAATGGCTTCATCTTCTGTTTTGAACTTAAAAACTGGAGCGAGAGGGCCAAATGTTTCCTCTGACGCCATTTTCATTGAGGTGTCGACATTACTAATGACAGTTGGCTCAAACATGGTGCCGCCATTTTCGTGAGGCTTTCCACCTGCAACAATGACAGCCCCTCGATCTACTGCATCAGCTAGGTGATCTTTAACTTTGTCTAAAGCGTTAAAGCTAATGAGTGGGCCTTGATTGACGCCTTCATCCATTCCATGACCTACATTAAGTGTTTTAACCGCTTCACCGAGTTTTTCAACAAATTCATCATAAATGCCTTCCTGCACTATGAAGCGATTTGTACAAACACAGGTTTGCCCAGTATTTCTAAATTTTGAAATGAGCGCTCCAGACACTGCTGATTCCAAATCAGCATCATCAAAAACGATAAAAGGAGCATTACCGCCAAGCTCCATCGATACTTTTTTCATTGTATCAGCGCAGTTTCTAGTCAAGATTTTTCCAACCGCGGTAGAGCCAGTAAATGAAAGTTTTCGAACAATTGGGCTGTCAGTTAATGCCTTTCCAATCTCAGATGAGTTGGTTCCAACAACAACGTTCAGAATACCGCTCGGAATTCCTGCTTGGTCAGCTAGCTCTGCGATAGCAAGAGCTGACAAAGGCGTCTCAGCGGCTGGCTTGATGACCACTGGACAACCTGCTGCTAGCGCAGGTGCACACTTTCTCGTAATCATAGCTATCGGGAAATTCCAAGGCGTAATTGATGCAACAACACCAATGGGCTGTTTGATAACCAAAATTCTTCTGTCATTTGCAGGTGTTGGGATTACGTCTCCATAAGTTCTCTTGCCTTCTTCAGCGAACCATTCAATAAATGATGCTCCGTATCCAACTTCACCTCTAGCTTCAGCAATTGGCTTTCCTTGTTCCGCTGTCATTAAAATAGCAAGGTCTTCTTGATTTGCTATGATTAAATCAAACCATTTTTTGAGAATGATTGCTCTTTCTTTGGCTGTTCTAGCTCTCCATTCAGGCCAGGCATTATTCGCTGCATCAATGGCTTGGT
>CAZESR010000033.1:0-13197 GCA_964515065.1 uncultured Piscirickettsiaceae bacterium | reverse complement strand
ATTTAAGTAGTTAAACTTAGCAGACATGGAGACTGACTTTACCCAAGAACGAGAAGATCTTGCCGCCGCTTTTCGATGGGCCGCAAGGCTAAATATGCACGAAGCTGTAGCAAACCACTTTAGTTTAGCGGTTGATGAGAGTGGGTCAAAGTTTCTCTTGAATCCTATCGGCATGCATTTCTCAGAAATATCTGCAAGCGACTTGATACTGATAGATGCCAATAACAAAGATACTATGAATCAACCTAATGCTCCTGATCCAACGGCATGGGCCATTCATAGCGCACTTCACCGAAACAACCCTCAGGCACGTTGTATTTTGCATGTTCACCCGAAGTACGCAACCATCTTATCTTCTCTTGATGACAAAGAAATGAAGCCTATCGATCAAAATACAATGCGCTTTTATAAAAGGGTCTCGATCGATAGAGATTTCAGCGGCATGGGCTTGGGAAAAGAGGCTGAACGATTGAGCACGCTTCTTGGGGATAATCCTATACTTTTGATGGGCAATCATGGCGTTTTGACTGCTGCTAAAACTGTTGCCAGCGCTTTTGATGAGTTATATTACTTTGAAAAATCTTGCCAAACACTTATTGAAGCTTATCAAACGGGTCAAAGACTGCATGTAGTTAGCCACAAGGTAGCCAAGACAACTGCACAGCAATGGCAGGATTATGATGCATCAGAACTGCATTTTGATGCTCTCAAGAGAATTTTAGACAAAGAAGAGCCCGATTACAAAAATTAAATATTTTAAGGAGAAATCATGCCAAAACTTGACATTGATTATGTGAGATCTCAGTTTCCAGCTTTTAATGATCCATTGAGTGCTAAATGGTCCTTTTTTGAAAATGCTGGTGGAAGCTATGTCCCGTCGAATGTAATTGAGCGTTTGAATCATTTCATGACCTCTACTAAAGTTCAGCCTTATGCAGAGTTTGATACTTCGGCTATTGCTGGTGAAAATATGGATAAAGCGACCAGTTTCTTTGCTGAAATGATTAACGCTGGAAGTGATGAAATCATTATTGGCAGCTCTACAACAATGAATATGTATGTTTTGTCTAACGCAATAAGAAGTCTTCTAAAACCTGGAGATGAGGTTATTGTTACTAACCAGGATCACGAAGCCAATATTGGTGCCTGGAGACGGCTAGCCGAGCATGGAATGATTATCAAAGAATGGCAAATCAATACTGATACTGCTGAACTTGACATAGATGACCTAAGAGGTCTCCTATCTGAAAAAACAAGAATTGTTGCGGTTACTCACTGCTCTAATATCGTTGGCTCAATCAATGATCTAAAATCGATTGCCGAGCTTGTTCATCAATATGACGCCTACATTGTTGGTGATGGGGTCTCCTATGCACCTCACGGGCTCCCTAATGTAAAGGATCTAGGGGTTGATTTTTACGCATTTAGTCTATATAAGACCTATGGACCTCACTTAGGTCTTTTGTATGGAAAAAAAGACATTCTTAATCAACTACCAAATCAAAATCATGAATTTTTAGAGGGTGATGTCCCCTATACTCTTAACCCAGGAGGACCAAACCACGAAGAGCTTTCTTGCCTAATTGGAGTTTATGAGTACTTTAATAACCTCTTTGAGCATCACTTTCATGGTAATAATCTATCCATTAGAGAGAAAATTAATAAAATAAATGAGTTAATTGCAAAGCATGAAAAGGAGATTGCAAACCCACTTCTTGATTATTTGAGTAATAGAAGCGACATAAGACTAATCGGTAAAAAGACAATCAATGACAAAGATAGAGCGCCAACGATTGCTTTTACAATGAATAACAAAACATCCAAAGAACTAAGCAGTGAGCTAGTAAAGCATGGGATTGCTACAAGAAATGATAATTTCTATGCCTGGAGATGTTTAATGGCTCTGGGGATAGACGTGAATGATGGTGTTGTAAGAACCAGTATGGTTCACTACAATAATCATGAAGATGTTAGCAAACTCATTAATGCACTAAAACAAATTTAGTATATTCTTGTTGGTGTTAATGTTGTGCAGCTCCCTGTCTAGGAGCTGCAATTTTTAACTATTCTAGCTTTCACTTTGCTCAAACACTGCCTCTTTATCAGCCTCAGTTTTCGATGCATACTCCTCTTCAGTTAACATATGCCAACCGATACAATCTCCAGTGGGTGACCTTCCGCATCCACACGTTCCATTTTCTTTTCTTACATTAGCCATTATTCTTCCTTAAGTTGATTAAAAAACGCCAGATTTTGACTTGTAGTTCTGGCTGACTAATTATTACTACGCCTCTGCAGATTAATAGCGATGAGTCATTGAGATTTAAATTATAATGATTTAAAATATGCAATAAATATCAACATTATTAAAATACTATTGCATAATATGAAACAATATACTTTTACTGATTTAGAGACATTTAAGGCTGTGGTTGAAGCAGGAAGTTTCAATTTAGCTGCAGATAGACTAAGCACAAGTACTGCAACAGTGAGTCGTCGTATTAATACCCTAGAATCTGCATTAGGAGTAAGACTACTTAACCGCACTACAAGGAATATAAACTTAACTGAGGCTGGTGAACAGTATCTTGACGATGTTAAAAATATCTTAACAAATGTCGAATGCTCAGAAGATAGAATCAGAGAGGGCAAGGTCGAACCAAAAGGCGAGCTCAGGATTGCAGCACCAATGAGTTTTGGATTAAATCACCTATCTCCAATTCTTCCAGAATTTATGAACAGGTATCCTGATATTAGTATCAACTTAAAGTTAGAGGATAGCCTAACCGATCTTCAAGCAGAAGGAATTGACATAGCTCTTCGAATTGGCAAAAATATCAAAGACTCATCATTAATCGCTACCGCATTATGCCCTATTCCAATAGTAATCTGTGCATCACCTGAATATTTGAAAGCAAATGGTGAACCAAAAAATATTGATGAATTACAAGACCATAGTTTTGTAGGTTATAGTTTGGCAACTAATAATCTTCGAATACCCCTAGATTTAAATGTTGACCAAAAAATTCGTTTCACAGCTAATAATGGTGATGTGATGAGAAATGCTGTCATTAATGGAATAGGTATCACCGCCTTGCCTTTATTCTTTGTCAAGCAAGATATCAATGATGGAAAATTAATTAGCATTGTCAAGGGTCATAAAATTGAGCCTGAGACATTGTATGTTGTTAGACTTTCAAGGCGATTTACGCCATCAAAAGTAAGGGTAATGGTAGACCATCTAAAGCAGGCCTTTAAACATTAATCACTATAAAAAATCTTTTGTTATTCGACACTTTTGATGAATTCTTCAAAAACACCTTCATCGAGTGATACTGAGTATTCCTTGTTGGCAAATACATTGTTTTCAACGTCCTCGATGTACTCTTTGTAAGCGTTTACTCTCTCATTATGCAATCTTGCGTGCTCGCTAAAGAAGTCTCTATACTTTTTAGCGTGCCTAGGAACAAAATCCTTATTTTCACCCAAAATATCTGCAGAAAATAAATATTGAGCATCACAGTCAGCTCCAGAACCCAATGAGATTGTAAATAAAGAGGTTCTATTAGTGACCTCTTTTGCAAGACTATCCGGAATAACCTCTAGTTCAATTGCAAAAGCGCCTGCAGATTCATAGCTCTTAGCCATATCCCAGACAGCTTTTGCCTCCTTTAAAGACTTTCCAACAGCTCTATAACCACCAGTCAAAGTAATTTTTGGAGGAATAAGTCCGGTATGTGCAATAACAGGAACTCCTTCTCTCGCTAAAATTTCAATAACTTGAGGGCTCATAGGGCAATAAATAGACTGAGCACCATGATTCATTGCTTGCATAGCACTTCTCAACGCTTCATCTGCATTAGCATGCTCTCCCCACTGTAATCCAAACTGAAAATGAACTCCTTTGAGCGAGCTTGGAAAGTGCGACTTGGATTCAGAATACCCGGTACCAATCATCTCTATGCCAGCCTCTTTAGCTGCGATAGCTTGATCCAATGTATCCACTTGAACAAACTTAACAGTTCTTTTTCCCTTGAGATTTTTTAAATCGAAAACAGTCAACCCTAAGTCATTCATCATCAAATCCTTTGATACAGTGTTGGAAACATTTTTCCGGATAAATCATCACCATTTTGATAACCATTTGACTCCATTATAGCTCTTTCAGCTTGGGCCCAATTCCCTCGATACTCAATTCTAGAACCTTCTTTAGCCATTCTTAGTGTATATCTGTGAATGTCACTCTTTGGCATTGATTGGCTTAGGCTGCCATGGAGCGTTCGAATGTCAAAAAAGACGCAATCACCAATTTCTAAATCCCAATGGAGAAACTCATAGTCATCCTTATTGTCAATAATATTGGGAGTAATATCATAACTTTTACCGTTAACTATTCCAGCAGTTCCATCGTCAGGATGTCCTTCTTGAAAGCGAGTCCGAATATAAAGCTTTTCCCAAAGATGCGACCCCTTAATCCATGCAATTGCTTCATCTTTTGGAACTGTCTCTAAAGGAAGCCAAAGAACACACATCGAACCCTCAAAGTCAAAGTATGAAATATCGTGATGGAATGGAGCTCCTGATTTAGATCCTGCCTCTCTTAGAAACCAGTTATCCATAACTAGATTGACTTGATCAGCTTTCATCAGCTCGGAGGCAATTTGAGCTGTTGGAGAGTTATGAACGAAATCTGTGAACTCATCAAAAAGATCCCACGTCCAAAAATCTTCATAGTAACCAGGCGCATCAGCATCCTTGGTATGTCTGACAAAACGGGGGCTGGGGTTAGTAATATCTTTAGAGATTCCCTTTCTCAGCTTTTCAATCCACTCTCGATCGAACTTGCCTTTAATTAAGACCGCACCATCTTTTTTATACTGATCAATCTGATCAGCATTAAGAAGTTTACTCATTTGATTCTCCTAGCTTAGATAGCGCAGCTCATGTCGTTTCCACAACACGTGGGTGATTTGATTTTACCGTGTCCATTTGGACATTTTGAGATTTGAACTGAACTACCATCATCTAGCTTAAGTGAGTCATCGACCAAAGGCTCATCACACTTAGCACAAGTTGCATTTACAGACATTCCACAATTATCACATTCATATGTTGCCATCTCACTCTCCATATTTAATTAATTAATATATATTATCAGAATCACATAAATAATATGACTAATGAATTATTATTTTTTATGATTAATATTTTTCAAACGTATATCATTATAAGTGTTATGAAAAAAGCATCTTTAGTTCTATTTTTTACTCTTTTTTTAGCGTCTTTATCCTTTGCTGGAGGTGATGACAGAGACCAACAATTGCCTTTAAATTCTCTTAATACTGAGCAAAATATTGATGAAGATGCGACTCCGCGTTTTTTACAAGAGGATGACGAAATTGTTCAAGATGAAGAGATTCAACAAGGACAAAAGGAAATAGAGGATCTCATTCAAACAAAACTAGTTGATTTAGAGAGTTCAGACACTTTAAATGAATTGGCGCAAAACGTAGATTCTGCATCAAATGGAAAGGTTCAAATATTAATTGATCGTTACATTAAATCAGACCAAGGAATCCTGATAATGCTGTTCCTCTTTGTGGTAACACTAATATTAATCTTTAATTTCTTTGTTCGAGAAAAGTAACTAATCATGCTTTGAATAATGGAGCGCAATCTTAGCAGCTAAATTTGCGTTATTTTGAATTAATTTAATGTTTGCATCCAAGCTCTTGCCCTGAGTTATTTCGTTGACTTTAGACAATAAATAAGGCGTAATCTCCTTTCCAGTAATATTTTGGTTATTTGCAGCAATAATAGCCTGATTAATAGCCTCATTCATAGTACTGCTCTCTAGCTCGAAGGCCACTGGTATTGGGTTTGTAACGAGAACGCCGCCATCAATAGACAAACTCCATTTGGTTTTTAGTATCTCGGCAATCTCTTGAGCTGAGTCAATCTTATAATCCACATCAAAACCAGACTCAGATGAGTAAAAGGCTGGAAGCTCTGAGGTTTTGTAACCTATCACCGGAACCCCTTTCGTTTCAAGGTATTCCAGTGTAAGGCCTATATCTAAGATCGCCTTGGCACCAGCGCAGATAACACAGACATTAGTATTTGCAAGCTCTTCAAGATCAGCCGAAATATCCATAGTATTTTCAGCGCCTCTATGAACTCCGCCAATGCCACCAGTAGCAAAAATAGCAATCTTAGCAAGGTCTGCAATAATCATTGTAGAGGCAACCGTAGTGGACCCTGAAAGTTTCTGAGCTACGGTAATAGGAAGGTCTCTTCTGGAGACTTTTTTAACTTCCTCATTGGTCGCTAAAAACTCTATCTCTTCATTAGTAAGTCCTACCTTTAATCGCCCATTAATAATGGCAATAGTCGCCGGAACGGCTTTATTTGAGCGAACAGTTTCCTCAACCATCAGCGCGGTTTCAACGTTTTTAGGGTAAGGCATGCCATGAGAGATAATAGTCGACTCAAGTGCAACAACAGGCTCATTATTTTTAATTGCATTCTCAACATCAGGATGAATATTCAAATAGTCACTCAATTTCATAATCTCTCTTCCTTTAATAATAATTTAACGCGCTCTTCTGACAAATCATCGCTAATCGTATTTATGCTTCTAAGGGCAATGACTGCAGCTGCATAGGCAAACTCTGCAGTCTCTTTGATGCTATTAAGCTTTAAAAAGCCGTAGACAACGCCTGCAGTAAAAGCATCTCCTGCGCCATTAGCGCTAATTACGTTAGCGCTTTTAAATTTATATTGACCAAAATTTTTACCGTCATAATAAAACACTCCTTCCTTTCCTAGCGTAATAAAAATTTGCTGACAGCCCATATTAAATATTATTTCAGCAGCCTTGTGCATACTCGCTTCATCCGTAATTTTAATTCCAGAGATAAGCTCTGCCTCAATTCTATTTGGCTTTACGGTATGAAACTTTCCAATTAAAGATAATATTTTAGAGGTTTTTGCAAATGAAACAGGATCTAAAAATAGTGGAATATTATTGTATTTTATGGTGATATATTCAATCACAGGAGTCGGAATATTGGTATCGACAACAATCACAGAACTCTGACTGATAACTTCGTTCCAATTGTCGATATCTTGGATTGTCATTTCGTCAATAATGCGCATATCTGAAATTGAAACCAGCATATCGTTATTGTCATCAAGCACTGATAGATATTGACTTGTTGGTAAACTGCTATGTTTGATTACTAAAGAAGTGTCGACCTTTGATGCTCTCGATTGATCGATAACATAATCACCCAAAGCATCATTACCAGCATAAGATAGAATCTTTGAGTGGATATTAAGCTTTGAAATATTTTCAGCAATATTCCTTCCCACTCCGCCTGCAGACATCGCCACCTCGCCAGGGTTCGAGTCGTTAAATACGAGAGGCTTATCTGAAGAACCTTGAAGATCAATATTTAAACCACCTATTACACAAACATAGGGCTTTGTTAACTTTTTTTGCATTTCGATATCAAGGATAAGATTTCATTGAATTTTGAGAAATTCTGACATATTATCTCATTATTCACAAAACTAAAAGTTTAATCACTAATTACCAAAAAAAGGGCTAACTCATCGTTAGCCCTTTTTTTGTCTATATTTAAGCTTTATCTAGTTTTGCTTAATGCGACCATCGGTGTAGCCAGAATAGCCAGGATTTGCTCCAATATATTGAGAAACAACATCGGCTAAGTCTGGGCCAAAGTCGTAGATATCAGAAGCAGATCTAAATACTTTATATCCATCACCACCACCACGGATAAAGTTATTAGACACCATGCCGTAGGTCTTGTTTAAGTCAAGAGGCACCCAATTCCCATCTTCATCAATCTCTATTGAGGTAACCCTTCCTTCATTGGCAGGCTTGCTTGCATCAAACGTGTATCTCATTCCTGATACCTGTGGGAATCGACCCGCAACCTCTTCAACCTCACTGACGCCATTCTCAATTGCGCTCAGAAGCTGTTTTCCAGTCACTTTAAATGTTGAGAGTGTGTTCTGGAATGGAAGTATAGTCATCACCTCTCCAAGCGTTACATCACCTGAATCTAGAGATGCTCTGATGCCACCTGAATTCATCAGTGCAATGGTATAGCCCTTATCAATTACTGCGCCTCTCATAGCGTCGGCAATCATATTACCCATGTCGCACTCTTGAACTCGGCACACAGATCTGTCCCCAGTTAATGGGGCTGATACATTACCAACGATCGTTTCTTTTAGTTTATTTATTGGCTTTTCTAAAATATCTAAACGTGTAACGATTTGTGCATCTTCATCCACTGAAGAATCAATTAAGATAGGCTCACCCTCAGCCGAAATGACATTACCCGCATCATCAAAAACAACATTCAGCTCTCCAAGATACTTACCATAGGCATAAGCCTGAATGATTTGAACACCATTCACAACAGTGGGGTAAGGTCCAACTGCTCTTTTATTGGTGTTGGACAATAAAGCGTTATCGTGACCACCGACGATGACATCAACGCCATCAGTATTTGCAGCAATCTCTTTGTCAATAGCATAAGATGAATGGGAGAGAAGAATAATTTTATTGACCCCTCTTGCCTTTAATGTGCGAACTTCAGACTGCACTGCATTTATAGCATCCGTGAAGATAATGTTATCACCTGGACTTGAAAGGTCCTTAACATCTTCAGTGACTACTCCAATGAGCCCAATTTTTTCACCACCCTTCTCTACTATTGTCGACTTTTTAAGAATATCTCTCAGAGCAGGCTCTAAATTAATATGTGCATTAGCCATAAGTACAGGAAAATCTACTGCCTCCATAAAATCTCTTAAGGTCTCAGGGCCGTCATCAAACTCATGGTTACCAACGGCCATACCGTCGTACTCAAGCGTATTCATCATTCCCGCTGCCACTTTGCCTTTATAGAGGTTGTAGAAAAGCGTTCCTTGGAACTGATCACCACCATCTAGAAGCAATGTGTTTTCGTGTCTTCCGCGCGCTTCTTTAATGGCTGAAATTAATCGAGCTGTTCCTCCAAAGCATTTTCCTTCAGCATTACTTTCTTGTGAACAGTTATTGTCATACTTGCTGATAGGTCTAAATCTTGCATGAAAGTCATTCGTGTGCAGAATGGTCAACTCAAACGTTTCATCTCCATCCGCCAATGTTGGTTGAGAAAACAAACCGAAAGTAAAAAAACAACATAAGCCAATAAGCAATGGCATTGTCACTCTGCGTTTCAATCTTAACGATTGAAATGTATTAAATAGTCTCATAACTGAGCCCTCCCTTAAATTTAATGTTCTAAAAATTTATTGAATAATTAATAAGTTACAATTTTATTGTAGACCTTTTTAATCGATTTGAAAAGGGTTAATTTGATAACAATAAATTCAATTGTGCGCAATGACTTTGTATCACTGGAATTGATGGATTTAAGGAAATGTAAATTCTTATTTAGAGGTATTTAGTTTTTAACTTAGTAAACCAGTTTGAGATATCTAGATTAATTGAGTACAAACAAGGAAGAAGAATTAAAGTCACAAAAGTACCAAACAACAAGCCATAGCCAAGTGCCATAACCATTGGCTGAAGGAATACGTCTTTACCGCCGAATCCATATATGAGCGGCAAGACTCCTGCGAGTGTTGTAAGGGTCGTTAATATTACTGCCCTTAGACGATCTTTTGCACCCTTTGCAATCCATTGTTTCGGGGTTAGCGTTTCGCCAAGCTCTTGTTTGATATGGTTCAAATGGCTGATCATAACCAAAGAGTCATTGACTACAACCCCCACCAGCGCTAACACACCCATTAAGACGAAAAAACTAAATGTCGCAGAATGAAAGAAGAAGGCCCAAACAACGCCAATAATAGCAAAGGGAATACTAAGGATAACTAGCAATGGCTGAGAGTATGAATTAAACAGAAGAGATATAAGCATGTATATTCCAAATACAGCAAAACCAAGCGCCAAATAAAAGTCACTCAAAGCCTCTTTTGCTTCTAAGGAGCTGCCACCTTCTATGGCACGAACTTCAGGAAAATTATTAATCAAATCAAGCTCATCAAGTGCTCTATGTGAGACAGATTGAGCGGTAGTTATGGAATCCTCAACCGCTGCACTGACTTTAACAACTCGCTCACCATTTAAGTGCTTATAGTTTGGATCGCCTGGCATCTCAACAACACTTGCAAATTGAGACATTGGAATCATTCTTCCTTGGTTATTTCTGATTGAGGTTTTCGTAATGTAGTCATCTGAATAATTACTATCGCCAAGATACATTTTCACGTTTAGGCTAGTATTATTAAATTCAACATCAGAAACATCCATCCCTGAATAGATTGTCCTTAAGTGACTATAAACCTGTTGATATTGAATACCTAACCTCGCCATTGACTCATAATCCAACAAAACTTCAATTCGATTTTTACTTAAATCGTCATCCCGATCAATGTCACTTACTCCTTCAAAACCATTAAGAATTTTTTCAAGTTGGTCGACTGCTGCTTGACGCTGAACATCATTACTCCCGATTAAGCTTAGTTCAATATCCAGTGCACCACTTGGACCTCCCCTATTTGTCCTAAAATTAATCCTTGAAACACCTTCAATATCTTGTGTTTCTGCTTTTAAAATTTCTGTAATTTCTTTAGCAGAGATTTCACGATCATTAGCTGGAATCAAAGTGATTGCAATAGAGGCTCGATTGGATGCTCTTGATCCAATTGTGCTAGTAAAAAAATCTAGGTTTGAGCCCAACTTGTCAATAATAATTTCATCAATTTTAATGATGGACTGCTCTGTAGTTTCAACTGGAGTTCCAAGAGGGGTTTGGACTCTTATATTGATTGAATTTGTGCCGCTCGATGGCCACTGGATATAACTGATTTCTTTTATTCCTATATAAGCACTAAACGCAAGAAATCCAATAAAAAAACTCAAGACGATGAATCGCCACCTCAAGATAACTAATAATACTTTTTCAAACCACCTCTCGACTGGCTTAAACCATGTTTTTTGTTTTTTAGCCCTACTCCCAGACATGTGCGCAGGCAAAGCAATACTCACCTCAAGCAATGAGAACGTCAAAGCGCAGATAACAGTAATAGGCAAAATATAGATAAACTTACCGGTCGTACCGCTGACTAATAGAACGGTTGATATGGCAAGAACTGTGGTTAATATAGTTGTAATTACCGGCAAAATGACTCTTTTAAGGCCATCAACTATATTTTGATATAGGTCACCCTCTTTTGATTTGTAATGATGAATACTCTCAGCTATGATGATGCTGTCATCCACTACCAAGCCTAAAACTAAGATCATTCCAATCGTTGAAATTAAATTAACAGTTTCACCTGCAAATCCAAGAAAAGCAACCGTACCTAATAGGGTTACTGGGATACTTAAAGCAACCCAGAAGGCAGTCTTTAAAGATAAAAATAAGCCCAAAACAACCATAATCAGGGCCAGCCCCACTAAGGAATTATTCAAGACAATGCCTAATCGATTAGCTACTGGCTTTGATCTATCATTAGTCACTATTAATTTAAGATCAGAGGGATATGTTTCTTTTAGCGTGTTTAAAGTCTCTCTTACTTTTTCAACAGTTCGAATAACGTCAGCTTTTTCTGTTTTTGAAACCCTAAGAATATAACCTTTAGTTCCATTAATACGAGTGATAGTGTTAGAACCAATTTCACCTTCTTCAATCGTTGCAATGTCTTTTAATAAAATTGTTGGCCCGTTAAAGCTAGACTTTACAACAACATTACCCAAAGACTCCATAGTTTCATATTCAGAGATAATCACTATATTTTTTTGGTTTCTCCCTTGGTTGTTATCGCCAATGGCAGAACGAATATTTTGATCCGCGATGACACTTTTTACTTGGTCAAAAGAGAGCTGATACTGTAAGAGTTTTTCTGGATTAATTCTGATCTGCACCTCTCTCTCTGAATCCTCACTCACACTTACACTTGAAACACCATCAATCAACGATAGATTTTTCTCAATATTGTTTGCTATCGCTTTGGCAGTCTCAATCGATATATTACTACCTCCTATTACTATCGTGAGGATTGGCCACTCGGTGCTGGTTCTATCAATCAATCGCGGATCGTTAGCATCTTCGGGTAAATCTTCTATTTCATTGACTGCCTCAGATATACTATCCTTCACCTGTTGGATATCTTCAACATCTTCCTCAATTTCAATATTGATTCTAGAGTTACCCTCAGATGATGTAGAGGTTAGCTCTTTGATTCCATATATTCCCTTTATTTTTTCCTCAATAACGTTCGTAATATTCTTCTCAACATCTCTAGGTGAGGCGCTTGGATAAGAAGTGTTTATAGAAAGTCGATCGAATTCAATAACAGGGTATGTGTCACGTTGTATTTGCTGAAGTGTCATTAAGCCCAAAATGACAACTGACAATGTAAAAAGCAAAGCTAGTTTTTTTTGTTTAACAAAAAAAATAAGGAAGGCATTCATAAGTTCAATATTTTAAATCTTATTTATATAAATAAATCAACCTATTAATATAACAAAAAATCTCTAACTCGCTTACCTACTATATCGGGTGCTTCAATCAATATGGAGTGTTTGAGCTTATCTAAGATGCAGAGTTCAGAATGAGTTAAACTTTCTGCAATTAGCTTGTTAAGTCTTGGATTACAACCACCATCATTTTCACCAGTAAGAACAAGACAAGGCTGCTTAATTTGATTCAACCAAGGAGACATTTCGGTTTCTGCGTAGATACGGAAAACCTCTAGAAACACTTCAGAATCAGTCCCAAGGACTTGATTTAATCGAAACTCAACAGCCTCATAATTATTCTCAATGAATTGATCTGTAAACCATCGATCAGTCAAAGTATTTAGAATGGGCTCTATTCCTTCTTGCCTCATCCTTTCAACTATAGCGACTACTTTTCTTTTATCTTCCTTGGTTCTAAATGCCGCAGTACTCAGAAGTGATACTGAGAGAACGTTATCAGTAAAGAATTTTGCATATCTAGGTCCAATCATTCCGCCCAGTGAATGACCTACAATATGAACTTTATTCAAATTAAGTTTTAGTCTAAGCGCCTCTAAATCCTCTACTAATATATCTAAACTATAGGGTAAACTCCCTTTGGGTGAGTCGCCGTGCCCTCTTAAATCGTA
>CAZESR010000032.1:0-13813 GCA_964515065.1 uncultured Piscirickettsiaceae bacterium | reverse complement strand
GCTGCCACTCAAATCGCTGTTCCGCTCAGAATATGCATTATAGAGGTCAACAAAAATCCTCGATACCCATACAAGCCAGATATTCCCTTAACGGTTTTAATTAATCCCAAAGTCACCTTTTTAACTGAAGAGAGAATTCATGTTTATGAAGGGTGCTTATCGGTTCCAAATATGAGAGGCAAGGTCGACCGGTGCCCTGAAATTTTAATTGAAGGCTTCGATAGAGACGGCCAAGAGGTCAGTTTTATTTCAAAAGGGATTAGCGCTGGAACCTTTCAGCATGAGCTTGACCACCTTGACGGTCTCATTTATACAGACAGAATGTCAGATGCAAGCACTCTTACTACTTTAGATGAATTTGCGGAGCATTACGAAGAGGAATTCAAAAATCAAGTCATCAACATTGTCAAGACCTACGGCAGTTAGAAAAGCATCTTTTATATATAGTTCAAATTGAAATACATTTAAATAATATTTCAATTTTTATTGTCATTAACAACTAATTTTCATTACATATATATGTTTAGAAAGTTTCTATTTTTTGACTTATTTAAAGATAATTTTTCTAGATTTAGTGACTTACTTTCTATATACTCATTACTCGTGGGGATATAAAAATTCCTGCAAGTAAAAAAACGGAGAGAGATACTTTAAACTAAAAAAGGAGATAATGTTTTGGAAGATCAAATATTAGCTTTAACGGCAGACGTAGCCGCAATTAAAAGTGCTGCTCAGGTCACAAACACCATGTTTGCTGAGATGTACTATTACGTAACGATCCCCTTGATGGTTCTCATTCATGCTGGCTTCCTTCTCTATGAGATGGGCGCTACTCGTGTGAAGAACGTTCTATCATCGGGTATGAAAAACCTACTAGCATTCGCGTTTACAATTGCTGCGTGGTATCTGTTTGGTTGGTGGTTCTACTGGGCTTTACCAACCTGGCCTCTTGACCTCGCCGCTGGCGCGGGTTACATGGAGATATCAGGTACAGGGTATGCAAATGCTATTGCACTACCATGGGGCGATTCTGCCCAATACATGGGACCAAATATGGCTGACAACGCGTCAGGTGTATTCTGGGGTGCTTTTGCTCTATTCGCCGCAACCACTGCTTCGATTGCCTCTGGTGCTTTAATCGAAAGAATACAAACCGTCGGTTTTGTAATCTGTGCGGTAGTACTAGGTACTGCTGCTTGGGGTATTGCTGCTGCTTGGGGATGGCACGCTGATGGATGGTTAGTAACAAAGTTTGGATATCACGACTTTGGTGCTGCTGGTCTTGTGCACGCTGTCGCTGGATTCTTTGCTCTTGGTGTCCTAATGAACTTAGGACCACGAGTTGGAAAATTCAATGCTGATGGCTCAGCAAATCACATTGCTGGACACAATATGCCGCTAACAGTAACTGGCTTAATGCTGATTATTGTTGGTTTCTTCGGTTTCCTTATGGCTTGTATCATTTTGCCTGGTGAAGGATGGAGTTGGTACGCTGACAAAGGTACGACCATTTACGGTACGCCAATGACGCTTTCAGCTCTAGGATTTAATATTCCTCTGGCTGCTGCTGGCGGTATTATCGGTGCATGGGTTATTACTAGAGACCCTTTCTGGATGATGTCTGGCTGTCTAGCAGGTATTATTTCTGTAGCTTCTGGTCTTGACGTTTACTTTGGTTCTACAGTAATCGCTGTATCTATGGTCGCAGGTATGATCTTGAAGCCTTGTGCAGATTGGTTAGAAGGGCTAGGTATTGACGATGCTGTTGGCGCAGTAACGGTTCACGGAACGATAGGTCTATTCGGTCTACTTGTTCTTGGTATCTTGGGTTCTGGTATACCAGGGCTTGGTGCTTTTGCTCCAGAAGATACAGTTGCAATTAGCTTCTTTGGACAACTCGTTGGCGCAGTTGTAATGTTCTTGCTTGGTTTTGTTCCAGGGTATGTTGTATCTTGGTTAGTTGATAAAGCTGGAATGTTACGTATCCCAGATGCAGTTCAAGAAAAAGGTCTTGACTCAGTCAAGGTTCCTGCTCAGGCTTATCCTGAGTCAATGATAAGTTCTGGATCTGATTCTTAATAAGGAGAAATAATATGGGATATTTTGCTGAATCTTTTGCAGAGTTATATAATGCCGATGGTTGGATTGACATGGGTATGTTTATCGGCGCTGGCTCATCAGCCGCTGGCTGGTGGACAGTGATTGCTGTAGTTATGTTGCTAGGAGTATTAGCTAAAGGCAACGCTGACGAGCAAGAACACTATAAGTAACAATCTGTAAAAAGTAATAAAACGAAAAGGGCGGTATGAAAATACCGCCCTTTTTTAATGAGTATTTAAATTGCTATTTTTTCATTTTGTTATAAGTTTGATGAATCAGTGCTTCTTTTTGTTGTAACTTTATCCAGGCGATTTCATCAAACTCTTGAGTGGGTGGCCGATCAATCTCAAAATGATTGTAGTGATCAACGCCTCTAACGAGCATAGCAGAGTCGTTATCTGTTTGAGTTTGATACATATCCGTCGAGATATAATTAATTGTCAGTCCAATTCTGCGATCATTACTTAGATTCGGATAGGAGGTGTGCATTGTCCAGCCATGATGAAGGGATGCCTCGCCTACCTTAAGTGGAACACTAACTGCATCAATTTCGGAGACATTTTCAATCGTCTGGCCATGATGAAGAAGGTTGTGCTGATCAGTAGTTGCCTTGTGATCAATTTTTCCATTTTTGTGACTACCAGGAATCATATGCATACATCCACTCTCTTCAGTCGCATCTGAGAGAGCAACCCAGGCAGCAACCTGTTTATCATCATTAAAGCCCCAGTAGGTCAAATCCTGATGCCAACTGATGTGAGTTTTTGAGTGCGGCTCCTTGATAACAAATGAAGTGTTATAGAGCAGTATATTGGGTCCAATTAGAGTCTCAACCTCATCTAAGAGCTTTTCACTCGTCGCCACTTGATAAGCAAAATCTAGCGCAGTATGAATCTTGTAACGATAGTTCAGTAGCTCAACCTTTGATTCAATTCTCTCAAGGATGGCTCGATACTCCCTTGCGAGAGAAGTATTGAGGACGGAGACAGGTGAATAAAAACCATTCTTTTCGTAGTTTGTTTTTAAATGGCTCACTAAATATCCCTCAATAACAAATATTGAGGGAATTATATTGCGCGTTTAAACTTTTAGCAACAGTCTTGCAGGGTCCTCTAGAGCTTCCTTAATCGAGATTAAGAATTGAACAGCTTCTTTACCATCGATAATTCTGTGGTCATAAGACAAAGCGAGATACATCATCGGTCTAATAACAATCTCACCATCTACGACGACAGGGCGTTCTTGGGTTTTATGCATCCCAAGAATCGCGCTTTGTGGCGAATTTAAGATCGGTGTAGACATCAATGACCCAAAGACACCACCGTTGGATATAGTAAAGGTTCCGCCGCTCATTTCTTCGATGCCTAGGGTTCCATCTTGAGCTCTAACTGCAAAGTCAACAATTCCTTTCTCGATGTCGTGCATCCCCATTTTATGAGCGTCTCGAAGAACTGGAACAACCAGGCCTCGGTCTGATGAGACTGCTA
Source organism: uncultured Piscirickettsiaceae bacterium (assembly GCA_964515065.1). GTDB lineage: Bacteria > Pseudomonadota > Gammaproteobacteria > PS1 > Pseudothioglobaceae > Pseudothioglobus. The sequence continues at coordinate 10,226 of CAZESR010000032.1, read as the reverse complement.
CAGAAACGTCACAGTATGCATGATAAACAATGTCCTCGCCATCAATATAGGCATTGACCGTTGGAAATTTTTTGAGAGACTCTACAGCCGCCTTAACAAAGAAAGACATAAAGCCTAACTTGACTGAATACTTCTTCTCGAAGGCCTCTTTGTAGCTTGCTCTCATGGAGAGTATCTCGCTCATATCAACCTCATTAAAGGTGGTCAGCATGGCTGTATTTTGAGTCGCTGAGTGAAGCTTGTTGGCGATAGTTTTTCGAATACGAGTCATCGGAACTCTCTCTTCCATTCGATTTCCAGATGGTTGAGGTGAGATTGTTTCTGGAGCTGGCTGGGAACTCACCTGAGGACTTTCTGGAGCTTCTTGCTGAGCTTTCTCCTCTTCCTGTTGGGCTTCATCAGGTTTGTTGCTATTAGGAGCAGGGCTTTCAGGGGTTTCAGCTTGAACTGGAGTCTCTTCCTGAGTCTCATTGGATTTTGTGTCTGCTGAATCTGCTGTATCATCAATCAGACCAAGAACCTGCTGTTCAGATACAGTTTCTCCCTCTTTAGCTGAAATCTTAGTTAAAACGCCAGACTCTTCTGCAGGAACCTCTAAGACCACTTTATCAGTTTCAATCTCCACAATTACATCATCAAGCTCAACATAGTCGCCCGGTTTTTTGTGCCATGCAGCAACAGTCGCTTCGCTTATAGATTCCGGCAGAACAGGTACTTTAACTTCTTTCATTTATCAATACTCCTAACGTTTCTTTATAGGCTGGATGCCTAATGCTTGCTCAATCACGTAGCTCTGGTTAATATTATGGAGTCTTACACTACCCTCAGCTGGAGCTGCATAAAGATCTCTTGCAACAATGTGAAGCTCTTGTTTGTCACCTACACACTTCACAAAGTTGTGTCTCGATGTATACCATGCTCCCTGATTGATAGACTCTTCCTGGCACCAAACAATATCCTTGGCATTGGGATACTTAGCAAGTTCAGATTTTAGTGCTTGCTCTGGGAAAGGGTAGATCTGTTCAAGTCTGAGGATTGTAACATTGTTGATCTGATCATCCTGACGACGAGTCAATAGTTCATAGAAGACTTTGCCGCTGCATAAAATAATCCTGTCAACCTTTTTGGGTTTAATATTGTCATATCGCTCTTCAATAACATCTAAAAATTTTTCATCTGTAAACCGAAAGATAGGGGAAGAAGCTAGAGGATTTCTAAGCAAGCTTTTGGGTGACATAATGATGAGTGGTGCACGGAACTTTCTCAATATTTGTCTTCTCATTAAATGAAATATTTGAGCGGCTGTCGATGGAACACAGACCTGCATGTTGTGGCTTGCACAAAGCTGAAGAAAGCGCTCAAGTCTTCCTGAAGAGTGCTCTGGACCTTGACCCTCTAGGCCATGAGGAAGCAGCATAACTAAATTGGATAGGCGTCCCCATTTGGCTTCACCTGAGGCTATAAATTGATCAATGATTGCCTGGGCGCCGTTTACAAAGTCACCAAACTGAGCCTCCCAGATTACTAGCGATTCCGGGTTTGCAGTAGCGTATCCGTATTCAAACCCTAAGGCAGCCTCCTCAGAGAGGATCGAGTCAAAGATTTGAACTCTTCCTTGCTTATCACTGATGTTTTTAAGCGGGGTATATTGCTCATTGACGAGCTGATTATGAAGGACAGCATTCCTATGAAAAAATGTACCTCTTCCAGTATCTTGACCAGTCAAACGAATGGATGTGCCTTGCTCGGTAAGACTCGCATAGGAGAGCGTCTCAGCAAAGCCCCAGTCTGCATTAATTTTACCGTTGGCCATCTTTTGCCTCTCTGCGAGAATTTTTTTAACGCGAGGGTGAAGCTCAAAGCCATCGGGCAGTTGTTGAAGTTTTTTATTTAAACTTTTAATTTTGTTATGTGAAATTCTAGAGTCATAAGGTTCCTGCCAGGTGGAACCAAAGTAGTCCTCCCAAAGCATTTCCCAGGCTCTTTTGTTTTTTGGTTTAATTATTTTATAGGCGACCCTTTCGCCATCTTTGAGCCGCTGACGATAGTCACTCACCATCGCATCAACTTCCTTTTGATCTATGATGCCTTGACTCATAAGCCTATTTGCATAGTTCGCCCTTGTGGTTGGCATTTTGCGAATCGCCTCGTACATGAGTGGCTGCGTGACCGCAGGTTCGTCTGCCTCGTTATGACCGTGTCTACGATAGCACATCAAATCAATAACGACATCCTTCTTGTAGCGCATACGATAGTCAAGTGCCAGCTTTGTTATATAGCTAACCATTTCAGGATCTTCAGCGTTCACGTGAAACACTGGAGCGTTAATCATTTTTACAACGTCTGTACAGTAGTCCGTTGACCTAGCATCATCTTGTTTTGAGGTAGTGAATCCAATTTGATTGTTGATGATAATGTGGAGTGTACCTTGAGTCCTATAGCCTCTGGATTGAGACATGTTGAGAGTCTCCATCACCACACCTTGACCCGAGAAGGCTGCATCACCATGAATAAGGACCGGAAAAATTTGTTGGCGCTCTGATTCTTCATTTTTGTCCTGATGGTAGCGAGCATAGCCCTCAATGACTGGGTTGACTAATTCGAGGTGAGACGGGTTGAACATCAGCGCAAGGTGAACATCGTCCTTGTTTGTTGCAATGTCTGAAGAGAAGCCTTGGTGGTATTTAACATCACCCGTTTGGTTTTTTGCAAGGCCAAGGTCACCATCAAACTCTTGGAAAAGCTTCTCAGCCTTTTTACCCATAATGTTGATGAGCACGTTCAATCGTCCTCTATGAGCCATCCCTAAACAAATTCGCTTCATGGCGTGTTCACCGGAGTGCTCAATTAAAACATTTAGTAATGGAATGAGAGTGTCACTTCCTTCAAGTGAAAATCTTTTTTGGCCGACATACTTATTGTGAAGAAATTTCTCGAACACTTCGGCAGCGGTCAGTCTTTGTAGGAGCCACTTTTTATACTCCGGAGTGTTTTCAGTTTCCATCGTCATTGTTTCAACTTTGGTCTGAATCCACTTCCTTTCTTCCAGATTTGGAATGTGCATATACTCAACACCCAGACTACTACAGTATGTTTTGTTTAGTGATTCGAAAAGCTCTCTAAGAGTATTACAGTTTTGACCTTGAAAGGAACCCATATCGAATGTTTTATCTAGGTCTGACTCGCTCAGCCCAAACTCCTCAAGAGTAAAGGTAGGGATAGAGTGATGTCTTGGCCTATTCAGGGGGTCTAGCTTCGCTCTTAAATGTCCAGAGAAACGAAACGCGTAGATAAGCCTTAAAACGCCAAGTTGAGCTGCACTTTGAGCAGACCTTCCCTGAGATATATTAGATTCAAAATTAGATTCGCCATAACTAATAAAGCGACTGATCACATCCTCATGCGAGTTAGAATTTTCTTTCATTATTCCTGTGATTTATGGGAGAGAGGTTGTGAAATTTTTTAATTTCTTGAGACAGAAAAGGTTCGCCAATATCGCTGATGATTAGCATGCAATTTTGCATTTGCTGTTTAATTAAAATATTCACAATTTGTGAGTTTATTTTTTTAGTTCAAATTATATAGAGATTAACTGCTCTCATTAATTAATTATTTAAAAAATTACATTATAAATTGTAGGGTATTTACGAGTTAATAGCGAGTCTATAGGTAATTGATTGATTGATACATTTATAGTTAAAAAATATTTTATTGATGAAGTAAAAATTTATAGAAATAACATTTAAAAACCTCACTCATTTTAAGCCTTGTATAATGCTCAGTAAAATCGAAAATGTTAATTCTTTTATCGCTATATTTCATTTTGTAATTCATGAATAATTTTTTAAAAATACTTCAAGATAAAAGTCATATCTTGGCTGATGGTGCTACTGGAACGAATTTATTTGAGATGGGTCTTGAGACAGGCGATCCTCCTGAACCATGGAATATAGAACACAAAAATCGTATACGATCTTTGCACCAAGGTTTTGTTGATGCAGGGTCTGACTTGTTTTTAACCAATAGTTTTGGCGGTACATCTTTTAGACTCAAATTACATAATCTTGAAAAGAGAGTCTTTGAGCTAAACAAGGCCGCTGGAATGATTGCTAGAGAGGTTGCTGACCATGCTGACCGTTTGGTTATTGTTGCTGGTTCAATGGGGCCAACAGGTGAAATGATTGAGCCTCACGGACTCATGACACCCAAGGAAGCAACAGAGGCCTTTAAGGCTCAAGCTGAGGGTCTTGCAGAAGGTGGTGTAGATGTTTTGTGGCTCGAGACGATGTACGCGATGGAGGAGTTGGAGGCTGCAATGGAAGCTGTCAAGGATATTGGACTTCCAGTCTGCGCCACAATGAGTTTTGACACTGCAGGAAAAACAATGATGGGAATTACCCCGGCCAACCTTGCCAAGAGGTCTAAGGATTTAAACTTGAACGGGTTTGGCGCTAACTGCGGAATTGGGGCTCCAGACTTGCTAGCTACAATCAATGATATTTCAAAAAATGTTGACCCTGGAACAGTAGTTATTTCAAAAGCTAACTGCGGTATTCCAGAGTTTGTTGATGGAAACATTACCTATTCAGGAACCGAAGAATTGATGTCCGAGTATGTACAGATTGCTATGAATTCTGGCGCCAAGATTATTGGAGGTTGCTGCGGCACAAGCTTTGCTCATGTCAAAGCAATGCGAAAAGCAATGGACCAGCATGTTGTTACGGTGCCACCAACACTAGAAGAAATTGAAGAGAAGGTTGGAGCCATGTCAGAAGGATCAAGATTAATCTTTCAAGGCGACGACTCAAAGCCTACAAAGCAAAGAAGAAGTAGAAGATCAAGGTCATAACAGGTGCATGATTAATCATCAGATTGCAATTTCTTGATTTGTTAATTTTCCTTGTAGTATAATTTTTTTTATTCTAAGTAAATTATTCTATTGTGGCATCTACAAAAAATACAGCGCCTAAAGAGAAAGGCGTATCAATAATCAATAAAAATCTTCCAAGCTTTGGGAGTGACAAACAACTGGAAGCTTCAATAGGTAAGCAGGTGCGAATAGCCAGAAAAAATGCTGGGGTAACCCTGCAGCAACTTTCAAAACAATCTCTCCTCTCAGCAAGTATGCTCTCAAAAATTGAGAATGGCCAGATTAGCGCCTCTCTAAAAACAATTCAATTGATATGTCACGCTCTCAACATCTCTATTACCTCGTTGTTTAAACAGCACGATAAAGATGTCGAGCCGACTTTTATCAAATCAGGTAACGGCTTAACAATAGAAAGGGCCGGCTCAGATGAGAGTCGCCATTATCAATTATTAGGACACACCGTTGGAGGTTCACTAAAGGTAGAGCCTTGCTTAATTACAATTACCTCTAGAGATTATGAGTTTCCTGAATTTCAGCACAAAGGTGTCGAGTTCATTTATATGCTAAAGGGGCAGATGGATTATTTTTATGGCAACAAGGTCTACCACTTCAAAAAAGGGGACTCACTTTATTTTGATTCTAACACCCCACATGGACCTAAAAAGATAATCAGTGAAGAGTGTCAGTTTCTGACCATTATTTCTTCAAATACTTCTGATTGATTTAATGAACCTATATTTTGGTTGATTTTCAATCAAAATTTCCTTCCTAAAATTTTAAATATTTCAGTTTTTTTTCTTGTTTTTTTAACAAAATTTAGAAAAAAATCAAGACATTATTAAATTTCTTAAAAATAAAAAAAATTTCTTGACAATGGAATATCAACAGGAGTATACTCCGTTAATAATTTACCTAATCCCTAGTTTTATTAGGGATATAAATTGAATCAAGTTCGTAGTATTTTTTTCAATTATTAGAGGTAAATTGTTTGGTTTTTATTTGGGTTAATTAATTACGAATCTAAATAAAATCTACTAGGGGGCAAATCTTAAAAAGATTTTTTTTATTTTTTCGGAGAGATTAAATGACAGATTTAGAACAACACGTTAATGAACCTGGACGCGATAAACTTGTTAAAGAAGTTAAAGCTAAAATCGACGCTTTGGGTGTTACATATGTATATTATCAATTTGTATCGGTTACTGGACGCATTGTCGGTAAAGGTATTCCCGCTCGTCACTGGGAGCGATTAGCTGAAAAAGGGTTTCAGTTAGTATACGGATCTACTGCAAACCTATTTATCGATCGTCACGGTGACTACATCGGATATGGTCCAGAAGCATCAGAGCTTGTTGGTATTCCAGATCCAGAAACTTTTTGTCAACTACCTTGGGACAAGAGAGTAGCGCGCGTGTTCTGTAGACTCTATAGAAACCGTGAAGAGCGTGAAAATCCAGGGGCAGCATTAACCTCTGACTGTCGTGGTAACTTACACAGACAACACAAAGAATTCCAAGACCAATATGGTTTAGATATGCGCTGTGGTACTGAGCCAGAAATGATGTGGCTTAAGCGTGGTGATGATGGCGCTCCAAATGGCGGTGTCACGAAGCCAAACTGTTACCACATCGATCAGTTTGAAGAGCTTCGACCAGTATTCATGAAGGTCATTGAATATTCAGAACAAATGGGTCTTGATATTATCCAGGGTGACCATGAAGATGCGCCAGGCCAGTTAGAGCTTAATACTCAGTTTGATGACGTTTTAAGAAATGCAGATCGACTAACAACGTATCGTCAGATTTGTGCGCAAGTGGCACGTGAGTTTGGACTTATTGCATGCTTTATGAGTAAACCGTTTATGGGTGTGTCGGCTTCAGGTTGTCACCACAATATGTCTCTATGGAGGGGCGGAAAGGATGTCTTTCATCCAGAAATTGCAGGCGGCGACGGAGAGCTTCCTGGCATGGCTGGTTGCTTTACCTATAAAGAGGGTGGTGAAAATACATTTATGCCAGATCCATCGATCGATGAGAAGATGCCAGGTCCAATTGGCCTGAACTCAATTGGTGGAGTAATCAAACACTTGCCGGCTTTAACATCAATTGGATCATCAACTGTGAACTCATACCGCCGTTTATGGGATACAGGTTTCTGGGCACCAATCTTTGCTGACTGGGGCTACCAAAACCGTACCTGTGCACTTCGAGTTTCAGCGCCGGGACGTTTTGAGTACCGCTCGGTTGACTCGATGGTCAACCCTTACTTAATGGGCTCTGCTCTTCTTAAAGCAATGGGTGACGGTATCGATAACAATATTGACGCTGGTGAAGCAGAAGAGAGAAATATTTATGCAGCTATGGAGGCTGGTAAAGACGTTAAGAAGCTACCGATGTCTCTTGGTGAAGCTATGAATGAGCTTGCAAATGATGAGGTTATTAAGTCAGCGATGCCAGATGAAATGTACAAGGTTTACCACCATTACAAGACGGATGAGTGGGAGCGTTTCAATCACACAGTTACAGATTGGGATATGGAGACTTATTTGGATTGCTTGCCATAGGCTAGATTCATTTAAGTTTTTATTTAGAGTGCCCACCTAGCGGTGGGCAATTTTTAGGGAAAGGGAGATTATTTTATGTGCGGAATAGCAGGAATTATTCACAAAAACGCCGGCAAAGATGTGAACATTGGTGAGCAAATGACAGCAATGTTACAAGCTTTGAAGCATAGGGGTCCAGACTCAACGGGCTACGCTATGTATGGCGAAGATAATGGGAATTATGTCGTTAGATTCAAGGTTGCTGAGGCGGCTGATCTTGAGGGAAGTTTTGATATACACGCTGCAATTGAAGGTAGGATTGCATTGGTCAATTCAAGACTAGAGGATTTAGGTGCTAAGATTGTCAAGAAAGAGAGTGCGACTGAGTATTCTCATCGCTATGAGATTCAATTCTCAGGTGACATGAAAAAGTTAGCAGATTTTGTTGAAGATATTGAAGGTGTTGAGATTTTATCAATTGGAAATTCTCTTGAATTGATTAAAGATCTTGGTGACGCGACTGAAGTATCTGAGCAGTATGGTCTTAATGAGTTTAATGGAACTCATGGTATTGGGCATACAAGAATGGCGACCGAGTCAGATGTTGATATTCGTTCTGCTCACCCTTACTGGGCTTATCCATTTAGTGATGTATCTGTTGTTCACAATGGACAGCTAACTAACTACTGGACGAATAGACGTGCACTTGAGCTTAAAGGGCATCGTTTTTCTTCTAACTGTGACTCAGAACTTATCGCAGTTTACATTGCAGATAGAATGAATCAAGGTCAAGATCTAGAAACAGCGATGAAAGACTCTGTTGAATATCTTGATGGAGTTTTCACTTATCTAGTAGCAACCAAAGATCAACTTGGGATGGCTAAGGATGTTATGGCTGCGAAACCGATGGTTGTGTATGAAGGGGATGACATGATTGCTTTGGCATCTGAAGAGGTTGCAATTAGAAAGTTGTTCGATCATCACATTGATACATTTGACCCATATCACGGAGAGGTAAAAGTATGGCAAAACTAAAACAAGACAAGTCTCATGAAATGGGACTACACGAAGAGCAATTAAAGGGCAGAACTCAGCAAAGGTTTTTTTCGGTTGATGAGAGTGAAAACAATCTTACGTATTTTCATTCTTTTGAGGTTGATACTAGCAAGAGTGCCACGATTGATGCTTTAGAGATGACACCGAGAGAAATTAATCGCGAAATAAGAGCGTTAATGGAAAAAGGTGTTGGTGACATTACAGTTGACAATCCAATGTCAAGGCACGGTGTTGGAGTGGGTATCTTGAACCGACTCAACTTAACATTTAGCGATAGCTTGGGCTATTTTGGGTGTGGCTTAATTGATGGTCCTAATGTTCATATTAAGGGGCGCGTGGGTTGGTCATGTGCTGAAAATATGATGGCTGGTACTGTTGTTATTGACGGTAATGCAGGTTCAACATTTGGTGCTGCTATTCGTGGTGGCGACCTAGTCTGTAAAGGTAGTGTTGGTGCTCGTACGGGGATTGACCAGAAAGGCGGTACGATTATTGTTGGTGGAAAAACAGGTGCGTTCTCAGGATTCATGATGCAGCGTGGTCGAATGATCATTTGTGGTGATGCTGGAATGAACTTGGGTGACTCAATGTATGACGGCACGATTTATGTTGGTGGTGAAGTTGAAGAACTTGGTGTGGACTGTGTTCCTGGAGAGATGACAGAGCTAGATATTCGTTACCTATCTTCAAAGCTAGATTTATATGGAATCAAAACACCTAATGGTGTTGAAAAGATGAAGAAGTATGTTTCTGGTAAGCAATTATGGAACTACGATAACCTAGAGCCTAGTGAAAAGAAATTGGTTCTTTAGTCGGACTTTTACTAAATTAAATTAAAGGAAAAATTATGAGTGATACAGATGATCAATACAAATTAGGAAAAAGTTTCATCTTCCCTAAGGAAGTAATGAACGATATCCATATTAAGTCTGATTTGGGTCGATATAGAATGAGAGGATTCTCTCTATTTAAAAAGATACCAACTTGGGATGATTTAACTTTTATGCCTGGAACGTTAACGCGTTTTGTTATTGAAGGTTATAGAGAGAAGTGTTTAACCAGGACAGTTATTGGGCCTGAGGCTCCAAGACCGTTAGAGTTAGATATTCCAATCTATATTACGGGTATGAGTTTTGGTGCGTTAAGTTATGAAGCAAAAACAGCTTTAGCTCGCGGCGCTACAATGGCTGGTACAGCGACATGCTCTGGTGAAGGTGGCATGATCCCTGATGAAAGACGCTATTCAAGTAAATGGCTCTATCAATGTATTCAGTCACGTTACGGTTTCAATCCAAATCATTTACGACTTGCTGATGCAGTAGAGTTTTTTATTGGGCAAGGTTGTAAGGTTGGACTAGGTGGACACTTGATGGGTCAGAAAGTAACCGATCAGGTTGCTGAGATGCGTTCGTTACCAGCGGGTATCGATCAGAGGTCTCCCGCGAGACACCCTGACTGGTTGGGGCCAGACGATTTGGCGCTTAAGATTGAAGAAATTAGAGAGGCTACTGATGGTCAGATTCCAATTCAATTAAAACTGGGTGCTGCTCGCGTTTACGATGATGTTCGTATGGCAGCAAAAACAGGCTGTGATAGCATCTATATTGATGGCATGGAAGGTGGGACAGGCGCTGGACCTCACCTCGCTACAGAAGAAACTGGCGTTCCTGGAATTGCTGCAATTCGCCAAGCAAGAAGAGCAATTGATGATGTTGGTATGACTGGTCGAATTTCATTGGTTTATGCTGGCGGTATTCG
>CAZESR010000031.1:0-14005 GCA_964515065.1 uncultured Piscirickettsiaceae bacterium | reverse complement strand
GACAAACCTTCCATTAGAATCATAAAGTTTAACTTTTTGAGGAGCATTTAACTCATCACATTTTATTTTTCTTCCAAACTTAATATCACTAGACTGGCCATAATCTAAATAAATCGACTTCAAATTTGGAAGCATTTCATCTGGCCCAATGAGGAATTTATCTAGCTCAACTAAGCTCATTTCATTCAACTCTTCAAAGGTTTTGCTTTGAGCAATACTTAAGTGAGCAAAGCCTATCCTTCTTAACTCAATCACATGACCACCACAATTCAGGTATTTTCCAATATCTTCAATTAATGTTCTAATATAGGTACCTTTAGAGCAAGACACTTCAAGCGTCAAGATGTCGCTTTCTATATTTATGAATTGTATTTCATAGATACTGACTTCTCTTGGATTTCTCTCAACCTCTATCCCTTTTCTGGCAAGCTTATATAAAGGGGTGCCATTTTTTTTAAGTGCTGAGAACATAGGTGGAACCTGACTAATGACGCCAACGAATTTCTTTAAACACTCTTTTATAATAGCCTCATCTATTCCTTTAGTAGAGCCATATTGACTAATCTCACCATCTGAATCTCCAGTATCACTGATTTCACCCAGCTTTCCTCTTACAAAGTATCGCTTGTCATCATCGAGTAAGAATTGGGCGACCTTAGTTGACTGGCCTAGGCAAATTGGTAGAAGACCGCTCGCTAATGGATCAAGGCTTCCTGTGTGTCCTGCTTTATTTGCATCATACAAACGCTTTACTTGTTGCAAAGCAGAATTTGAACTGTGGCCAGTGGCCTTATCTAAAACTAAAACACCATCAATATCTCTACCTTTTTTGTTTCGTTTAGACATAGATTACTGTTTCACAATTTACTTAACAGGTCATCCATTCTTGCCCCAGTATTTGGAGCTGTATCATAAATAAAAATCAACGACGGAGTGTGCCTTAAATCTAGAGATTTTGAGAGAGACGATCTAAAAAAACCACTTGCTTTATTGAGTAGATGGGCGACCTTCTTTTGCGCATCATCCTCCACAGAGAAAAAAACCTTTGCGCTAGTTAAGTCACGACTGACGATGACATCTGTAATGATAACGTTTTGCAATCTGGGGTCTTTGGTGCCTGTTGAAAGCAATAGAACTAGCTCACGCTTGATAAGTTCGTTGACTCTATCCGCTCTAAAGCTCGGCTGTTGAGGCATTTAGGACCTACTCCTACAGAGAACGAGCTCGCTCAATTCGTTCAAAAACCTCAATCTGATCTCCTGGCTGAACATCTGTATAGTTGAGAACGCCAATACCACATTCAGTTCCAGATTTAACTTCCTTAACGTCGTCTTTGAAGCGCCTTAGCGACTCTAATTCTCCCTCATAAATCACAACACTATCACGCAAAACACGAATTGGGCTATCTTTCCTAACCACGCCCTCTTCGACCATACAACCAGCAATGTCTCCAAACTTAGGAGACCTAAATACATCCTTGACACCAGCGATACCAATAATGTTTTCACTGAGCTCTGGGCTAAGCATTCCACCCATAATTGCTTTAATATCATCAATCAAGTTATAAATAATGCTGTAGTACTCAATCCTTACACCTTCAGTATCAGCACTTTTTCTAGCAACTGCATCAGCTCTAACATTAAAACCAAGAACAATCGCATCAGAAGTACTTGCCAATGAAATATCTGTGTTATTAATTGCGCCCACACCTGAAGAAACTACCTTAACCTTAACCTCTTCGGTTGAAAGTTCTTCTAATGCCTCAACAAGGGCCTGTGCTGAACCTCTTACGTCAGACTTAATTAAAACGTTAACTGTTGAGATTTCACCATCTTCCATTTTTGAAAAGAAGTTATCCATCTTTTCAGCTTGTTGCTTTTGTAGCTTAGTCTCACGATCTTTAGTTTTTCTAAACTCAGCCACTTCTTTTGCTTTTCTTTCGCTCTCAACAGCTAAGACCTCAGCACCTGAATCAGGCACTCCGGAGAGGCCTAAGATCTCAACCGGAGTTGAGGGTCCTGCCTTATTAATTGGCTTTCCCTTGTCATCAATAATTTGCTTAACCTTGCCAAACTCTAGACCTGCAATGACAATGTCTCCCTTATTTAGAGTGCCAGATTGAACCAGCACTGTAGTAACTTTTCCACGCCCTTTATCTAATCGAGCCTCGAGAACAACGCCGCTTGCTGGCTTATCTGCAACGGCACTAATCTCAGCCATTTCAGCAGTCAAAGTGATGCTCTCTAAAAGCTCATCAATGCCTTCGCCAGTATGAGCTGAAACGCCTACCATCAAAACATCGCCACCCCACTCATCTGCAATCACATCATGGGTAGAAAGAACTTGTTTGACCTTGTCAATTTCAGCGCCCTCCTTGTCTATTTTATTGATAGCCACAATAATAGGAACATTAGAATCTTTTGCATGTTTAATAGACTCAATAGTTTGAGGCATGACGCCGTCATCAGCTGCAACAACAAGAATAACGATATCAGTAGCCGATGCTCCCCTAAGGCGCATCTTAGAGAATGCTGCGTGCCCTGGTGTATCAATAAAAGTAATTAGATTCCCTTTTTGCTCAACCTGATAAGCGCCAATATGCTGGGTAATCCCGCCTGCCTCACCTGAAGCTACTTTCGACTTTCGAATATAGTCAAGTAGTGAAGTTTTTCCGTGGTCAACATGGCCCATAATGGTAACAACTGGAGGTCTTGGCGCAGACTCTACGTCATCACTATCATCCTGAACCAAGCTGTCTTCAACAGTTTCTTCGTTACTAGCGATAGGAGTATGCCCCATCTCTTCTACAACAAGGATCGCCGTGTCCTGATCAATCACATCATTAAGGGTTGCCATAACGCCCATTCCCATCATAACCTTCAAGACCTCTCCAGCCTTAGTAGTCATCTTCAGAGCAAGCTCGGATATCTTAATTTGCTCTGGTATTAATACCTCATGCTTTATTGGCTCTACAGGCATATGGAAACCATGTTGGGCCTGTTCATCTTGCACTTTTTGAGATATTTGTGTCCTCTCTTTTTTCTTTAACTTTCTATTTGGGTTGTGCTTTGCGACGTGAAGTTCTTTTCTTTTCGGAGCTGCCTCTTGAGAAGATCTTAGTCTCTTTGGCCCCTTCTTTTTTTCTTTTGATTTGTCAGCTTCAATTTTTTCTTTTTCTCTTTTTTCTTTTTCTTCCTTTTCGGTTAGTTCTTTTAAGGTTTTTTGAGCTTGTAACTCTTCGTTTTTGATTTTTTGCTGACGAACCATGTCGTTACGCTTTGCATCCCTCTCCTCATCTTTTTGCTCGGCAAGTCTGCCGGCTTCTAAAGCCTCTTTCGCTTTCAATACAGCCTCATTATCTATCTCTGAAGACTGACTTTTTTTGGGAGCTTCACGCTTCTTTTTAACCTGGATTTTGACACCACCAGAAGATGAATTTGAGGCTGGCTTTGAGGTTTTTCTTGAAACAGAGATACTCGATTTTGTTGCAGAGCGTTTACTCAAACTCGACATTAAGATTTGCCTTTCTTCAGCTGAAATATTTGAATCTGCGTTCTTCCCATCAATGCCAGCTGCTGACAAAATAGAAATAACCTGGTCTGGCGACTTTTTAAGTAATTTTGATAAAGTTTCAACTGTATGTGCCATATTCCTACCTATATTTAAGTAACGATTACTAAATCAACCTTCAAAGGCTAATCAAACCAGCCTTCTTTTTCTCTGGCTGCCATGATAACAGCAGATGCGCTGTCATTTCCAATATCTTGAATCTCCAACAATTCAACAATTGAGAGCTCTGCTAAGTCATCCACCGTATTGATTTCTGCTCCGACTAGAGCTGAAGCTAGTGAATCATCAACACCCTCAACCTCAAGCAAAACTTCGGTTGCTTCGGCATCATTCAAGGCTTTAACAAGTTGAGCGTCCTGCGCTCTCTCTTGAAGCTCATCCACCATTTCAGAGTCAAACTCCTCAATCTTAGATAAAGTTTCTGCTTCAGCCTCGGCAATATCATCTAGGCTTGTGTAACCCTCATCAATCAAAACTCCAGCAACTTCAGCATCTACACCAAGCTTTTCGGCAAGTTTTTCGCCAGTTTTTTGAATCTCTTGAGCTTGCAGTTCATCGGCATCATTTAGAGACATAACATTAAGCTTCCAGCCTGAGAGTTTGCTCGCTAACTTGATATTTTGACCACCTCTTCCAATTGCTAGTGCCAATTGGTCTTCTTCGACTGCAATATCCATAGACCTCTTGTCTTCATCAACAACAATTGAGCTCACCTCTGCAGGCGCCATGGCATTAATCACAAATTGTGCTGGGTCATCATCCCAGAGAATGATATCAACACGCTCTCCATTCAGCTCATTAGATACCGCCTGCACTCTGGCTCCTCTCATGCCGATGCATGATCCTATCGGGTCTATGCGCTTATCTTTAGCTTTAACCGCCAACTTTGAACGAAGACCGGGGTCTCTTGCGCCAGCTTTAATCTCAATAACACCCTCACTAATTTCAGGGACTTCCATCTCAAATAGCTGAACCATCATATCATTAGCGGTTCGGCTTAAGAAAATTTGGGCACCTCTTGGAGTTGACTTAACTTCTTTAATATAGGCTCTCAGACGGTCATTTTTTCTGATGGATTCATTAGGAATCAGATCATATTTTGAAATCATTCCATCGATTCCACCCATGTCAACGTAGACATTTCCTCGATCAACTCTTTTAACTGTAACCATAACCACTTCACCAACTCGCTCAGAGTAGTTATCAACCACAACAGTTCTCTCTGCCTCACGAACCTTTTGAATAATAACCTGTTTAGCAACCTGCGCTGCAATTCTTCCAAACTCAAGAGACTCCATTGGCTCTTCAACAAACTCATCAACATTCAATCCATTTGCGTCGGCTTGGTATATGTGCAATTCTGGATCAAACATCGTTCCATCATCGTCAACAAACTCTTCTCCATCTTCGATGACTTGCCACTGCCTGAATGTATTAAACTCTCCTGAATGCCTATCAACTTCAACCCGCACTTCTATGTTGCTGCGCTTCTTTGTTGCAACTGCTAACGCCTCTTCCAATGATTCTAGAACATCCTCTTTAGTGATGTTCTTTTCGTTTGAGATTGCCTCAATCATTAAAAATAATTCTTTGCCATCCATCGGCTTCTCCTAAAAATGAGCAATTAAATTTGCTTTTTCAATTAAATCTATATCTAAAGTAACAGGACCAAGCTCTGTTACTAATTCTATTGCATTACTTTTTTCACTTACGCTTCCAATCGCCCCTGTAAAGTTTCTTCTACCCTCAATAGGCCTGTACGTTCTTATACGAACATCATGCCCCAAAAAACGCATGTAATGAGCAACACTAAAAAGAGGTCTTTCAATTCCTGGGGAAGATACCTCAAGATTATATTGCCCACTAATTGGATCCTCAACATCCATTATCGCGCTGACCTGGCGAGACACAACCTCACAATCGTCAACACCAATACCTTTCTCTGAGTCTATATACAATCTTAGTACAGAGTGTTTGCCACTGGGTACATATTCAACACCCAAGAGCTCATACCCCAAGTCATGAACACTTGGGTTAAGTATTGAAAGCACTTTGTCCGCTATCTTAGCCACAAAAAACTCCTAATAAAAACCCCCAAAAGAGGGGGTCTAAATTGGTAGCGGGGATAGGATTTGAACCTATGACCTTCGGGTTATGAGCCCGACGAGCTACCATGCTGCTCCACCCCGCACTAAAGAGGCGAAATTATACGCCCAAAACCTCGTCAATTCAACATTTTTTGGCCGTCATGCTCATTATTATCTAATCTGATTGCATTATAATATGCCGATGAAGCGAATTAGACTCGGCGTATTGATGGATGATATATCTGGCATTAAGCCAAACAAAGACTCATCCTTTGCAATGATGCTAGAAGCGCAGGCTCGAGGCTGGGAAATTCAAACCTTTGGTAGCTCTGATATGTTTTATTCAGAGGGCAAGGTTTGTGCTTCAACAAGAAGAACAAGAGTTGAAGACTCGGAAACAAACTGGCATAACTCAGAACCCTCAAAGGCAATCAATTTAGGTTCTCTCGATGTTGTCTTTATGCGCAAAGACCCGCCCTTTGATATGGACTATATTTATGCAACCTATCTACTCGAACAATTAGAGCTTGAAGGGGTTTTGGTTATTAATAAACCTAGCTCCCTAAGAGACGCCAATGAAAAGCTATTTGCCTTAAACTTTCCTGAATGTATTCCGCAAACGCTAGTTAGCTCAAAAATTGGCCAGCTTCAGAATTTTATTGATTCGCTGTCAACAGTTGTTGTTAAACCCTTAGACGGTATGGGCGGAATAGATATCTTTAAACTCTCAAAAGGGGATAAAAATATTACCGAAATCCTTAAAAGAATCACCAATAATGAAGCTCGTTACATTATGGCGCAAGAGTTTTTGCCAGAAATAAAAGATGGCGACAAGAGAATCCTTTTAATTAATGGAAGACCTGTTGACTATGCGCTCGCCAGACTCCCTGCGGAAGGAAACTTTAAGGGAAACCTTGCTGCTGGAGCAAAAGGAGTGGGCCAACCACTATCAGACAGAGATCGGTATCTGTGCACTCAAATTGCCCCAATGCTGATTAAAAAAGGGCTTGTTTTTGTTGGCCTTGATGTTATCGGTGACTATATTACTGAGATAAATGTAACTAGCCCTACATGCATTCGAGAGCTTGATAAACAATTTGAAATCAATATCTCTGCAATACTTTTAGATGAAGTTGAGAGAAGATTAGACCTAGGCTAAATTAAACACATATTTTGCCGACACAACACCAAGACTAGCTGCTAAAAGGGAAAGTAGTATGTTCAATAGAATATTCATTAAAGCTTGAGAATATTGCCCTCCACTTAGCATCTGAATGGATTCTATTGACAGTGCGGACATAGTCGTTAGCGACCCAGCCAGACCGACAAGTAGCATTAGTCGATAGGTCTCGCTAAGCAAAAACTTCTCTAAAACCAAAACAATTAAAATGCCTGCAATAAACGAACCAATGACATTTGAAATGAGAGTTCCATAGGGCAAAGCTTTTCCTAAATATTGAGCTGAAATTATCCCAATATAGTACCTACATGAGGCTCCAACTGTGGCTCCAATTCCAATGCTTGCTATGGATGATAAAGTACTCATAAGCCTGATCTAAGCTGATCTAGTTTTTCTTTGATTTTAATCTCTAGACCTCGATCAGTGGGCTCATAATAGATTTTTTCTCCCATCACATCTGGAAAATAGGTTTGCCCTTTACTAATTGCGCCAGGCTCATCATGGGCATAGCGGTATCCCTTGCCATGATTTAGCTCTTTAAGAAGCTTTGTTGGGGCGTTTCTGAGATGGTTAGGAACCTCCAAATCATTGGTTAGCTTTGCAGCCTCAATTGCAGAATTGAAGGCACTATACACAGCATTCGATTTTGGTGCACACGCACAAAAAACGGCTGCCTGAGCGATAGCACGATTGCCCTCTTTGTCGCCTAGACGCTCATAAACATCCCAAGCACTAACGCAGATCTGGAGGGCTCTTGGATCGGCATTACCTATATCTTCAGAAGCGATTGCTAGCAGCCTTCTGGCAATAACTTTTGGGTCACAACCTGACACAATCATTCTCGCCATCCAGTAGAGCGCTCCATCCGGAGAAGAGCCTCTGACAGATTTATGAAATGCTGAGAGCTGTTGATAAAAAATATCACCCCCTTTGTCGAAACTGCTCAGCTTTTTTTGAAGAGTTTTAATAACATCTGTTTTATTTAGAGCCTTGCCTGAGCTGTTCGCCAATTGCTCAATTATATTGATAAGTCTTCTGGCATCACCATCACTATTTTCGATAATTAGAGATAAGGAGCCATCATTTTCAAGACTGACATGTTGCTCTTTCATTGCCCTTAGAGCTATTAGCTCTAGCTCATCATCACTAAGCTTTTTGAGAATATAGACCCTGGCCCTAGAAAGTAGTGCTGAATTGATTTCAAAGGATGGGTTTTCAGTTGTTGCACCGATTAGAGTGAGCAATCCAGACTCTATGTGAGGCAAAAACCCATCCTGCTGAGCTTTATTAAATCGATGAATCTCATCAACAAACAGGATTGTGCTTCTATCATTTTGCTTATAAAGTTCAGCATGTTTAATAATGTTTCTAAGCTCTTTAACCCCATCAAGGACGGCAGACATTTGCTCAAAATGAGCACCCATCTGGCTACAAATAATTCTCGCTAGGGTTGTTTTACCAACCCCTGAAGGGCCCCACAAAATCATAGAATGGAGCTGGTTGTCGTTTAATGCCTTGCCGATTGGCTTATCAGAACCAAGCAAATGTTGTTGACCAATAAACTCACTGAGTTTAATGGGCCTTAATGTCTCAGCAAGTGGCTTATAGGTCGACATCTTGATTTAGATTAATTAAAATAAGAGTGTATTTACTCATTATAATTCACATATGTTTTTAAGATTTTTTTGCCTTGTTTTTCTCACAACAAGCGTTTTTGCAAATTCAGTTTCATTTGATGACTTTTTAGACCGGGTTCGTAAATCTGCAATCGAACAGGGCATCTCTAAATCAACAATTGACAAGGCATTTTCTGGTCTAACCGCTCCAGACCCGTCAATTATTTCTAAAGATAGCGCACAAGCTGAATTTAGTCAAAACTTTTGGCACTACTTCAACAAAAGAGTTAGCAAAACGCGTATCACTAATGGAAATGATACATTAAAACAAAACGCCTCATTACTTAACAAAGCCTCTCAAAAATATGGCGTCCCAGCCTATATTATTGTCGCCTTTTTAGGGCTAGAGAGCAATTATGGAAACTATATGGGTAATGAACGCCTAATTCAATCTTTAGCAACCCTAGCCTATGACCCAAGGCGCTCTAAATTCTTCACCAGAGAATTAATTGCGGCCTTAAAGTTGATGGATAATAAAACGATTCCAATCGATGCAACCGGTTCTTGGGCTGGCGCGATGGGCGCAGTGCAATTTATGCCAACCAATGTTCTGGCGTATGGCGTTGACGCTAATAAAGATGGCAAAGTTAATCTTTGGAGTGATAAGGAAGATATCTATGCAAGTGCGGCAAATTTTCTGAGCAAACTGGGATGGAAGAAAGGAGAGAAGTGGGGCCGAGAGGCACTCATTCCAAAAAACTTTGACTATAGGCTAACTGGTCTCAAGAATGAAAAAACAGTCAACGAGTGGGCTGCACTTGGCGTCCTGAGAGGCAATGGCGCCGCACTCCCAAGGTCTAACTTTAAGGCATCTTTGATTGTTCCAATGGGGCATAAAGGCCCTGCATTCTTAGTGTATAGAAATTTTGATGTGATTATGGGTTGGAATCGTTCAATTCTATACGCACTCTCAGTAGCCCACCTATCTGATAGACTGAATGGCGCCGGCAGGTTATCTGCCAAGCCACTAGATGAGCCGCTTCTCAGCAGAGAAGACATCATGCAAATTCAAAACACGCTTAACCTACTGGGTTACAATACCGGGACACCTGACGGCATGGCAGGACCTAAGACACGTGAAGCTACAAGAAAATTTCAGTCTGACATTGGATTTGTTGCCGATGGTTATGTCGGCTATGAACTCTTTCAACAGCTCCAATGACAGTCAAAACCTACCTTGGTTTTGATGTTGGCACAAAAAGAACGGGTATTGCTATAGCTAACAGCTTGACATCTCATGCCAACGGCATTGAAACGGTTACCCATAACAAAGATGGCTCAACAAATTGGACTCAGCTTGAAGCTGTCATCAAGCAACACAATCCAGACGCATTTATTGTGGGCCTTCCACTTGACGAGGAGAATAAAGAGCAAGAGATGACCTTTATCGCAAAATCCTTTGGCACAAAACTTAAGATGCGCTTTAGTATTGATGTCTTTTTTATCGATGAGTATTTATCCTCATCAGAAGCAAAAAACCAACTAAAATGGCACTACGCTCATAAGAACGCTGATAGAGCAGATGTAGATAAACGATCCGCTGAACTAATTTTGCAGACATGGCTCAATGAAACCTCACACGATTAGCAACGATGCTCAACTCAACTCGGATGGCAGACTCGTTCATCTTTTAGGCCTTGAAGGCCTCTCAAAAAATCAAATCGAAAAAATCCTCAATGTAGCTGATGACCTTCTAGACAAAAAAGGTAATCTTCAAAAATCTAAAATATTAAGAGACATGTCGGTTGCAAATCTTTTCTTTGAGCCCTCGACACGAACTAGAAACACATTTGAGATTGCAGCAAAGAGAACAAGCGCCAAAACGATAAACGTCGACCTTGCAAACTCAGCGACTAAAAAGAATGAGACTCTAATGGATACAATGCATACGCTCAAGGCGATGCAGATTGATATGTTTGTCATCAGGCACAAACAAAATGGCCTTCCACATCGCGTCGCTGAAAATATAGAAGGAGTCTCAATATTAAATGCGGGTGATGGAATTAATGCCCATCCCACGCAAGCGTTACTAGATATGCTTACCATCAGACAACACAAAAAATCGTTTGACAATTTGTCCGTTGCAATTGTTGGTGATATTAGACACTCCCGAGTCGCGCGCTCTGGTATCCAGGCCATGAAAACTTTAGGAACAACAGACATTAGGCTTATTGCGCCGGAAACGCTTCACTACAAAGAAGAAACCCCAGGACTAGAGCGCTTTGACAGCCTAGAAAAAGGTATAGAGGGTGCTGATGTTATTATTTCACTGAGGCTTCAAAAAGAGAGAATGATTGCAGCTGATATCCCTGATGAGCAAACCTACTTTGACGCTTTTGGACTTACAACTGAAAACCTAAAGCTTGCAAAACCGGACGCTATTGTTATGCATCCTGGGCCAGTTAATAGAGGGATTGAACTCAGCTCGGAAGTTGCAGACGGGTCTCAATCAGTCATACTTCAACAAGTCACCAATGGAATTGCTGTGCGAATGGCCGTTATGGAAATCCTGGCAGGAGCATTCTAAATTAATGAGTCAGCCTATTAATTATGAGCTAGCAAAGGATGCGCTTCATAAACTCAACACTGATGACACCATCTCCTCTGCCCATGGACTATTATGTGGGTTTTATTGCGTCAAGCAAGACATTGGGCTAGATGACTGGCTTAATGAAATCTTAGTTTCCATTGATCTTAATAATCTGCTTGAAAAAGAGGCGCACCAAGTGCTCGCTGAAATCTTCAATAATACTAATGAGCAGCTTGGCGACCCAACACTGAATTTTTGGCCTGTTATTGCAGATGATATCTCTCCGCTTAGAGAACAGGCAAACACTTTGATTGAGTGGTGCCAAGGCTTTCTAGTCGGATTAGGCCTTAGTTCGGTCGAAACCTCCGATGAAGAGGTGAATGAGATGATAAAAGATATTAGTAATATTTCTCAACTTGATGCAGATCTAATGGACACAGAAGAAAATGCTCAGGACTTTTATGAGATTGTTGAGTTTGTAAGAATAGGCGTTCTCTTTATTCAGGAAACCTTGCAGCCTTCAAAACAGGACTTTATAAGCCCCACTCAACTCCACTAATTTTATTAGTTGGCCCCAATAACTTCAAAACCCTTATAATTAATTGTAGCTGAACTTGCCTGATGGAGTGAAAGCGATAGAAAGAAAACTTTTTAATAATAAAAGGAGTAAGAATAATGACATTGACACATTTATTAAAAGCTCAAGCTATATTTGCTTGGATATGGGTTGTGATGTTTTGGTTGGCACCAGGTGTCGCTGCTCAAGGACCTGGATGGGAAGTAACTCCAAATGCAGTTGCTTTTGGTCAGGTAGCATCTGTACCTATATTGACTATTGGTATTATTGCATGGATGGGGGCAACTTTGGTTGGAGACAATCTTAAGAAGCTTGGGATGCTACTAGGTGTTTACACAAATGCTCTGTTTATTCTTGTACAGTTATTTCATGTATCAACTGGTGCAGCAAAGTTTGATCCTCTTGGAATGATTCCAACAATAATTTTCATTGCTTTATTCTATTGGAAGTGTCAAGCTTCTGACTAGTTAATCAAAAGCCGAATTAAACATTAGTCTAATTCGGCTTTTAAAAATGGTGGCCACACCTAGAATTGAACTAGGGACACAGGGATTTTCAGTCCCTTGCTCTACCAACTGAGCTATATGGCCAAATCGCGTAATTATACACAAGGCAAATCAAAATTGAGTTTGAATTAACCCCTGAAAACCTTGTCTAATCTATAGGTTATCTAGAAACCTCTCGGCGTCTAAAGCAGCCATACATCCAGAGCCGGCAGAGGTAACGGCCTGACGATAAACATGGTCTGCAACATCTCCCGCAGCAAAAACCCCCTCTACACTGGTTTGAGTTGCATTACCCTCTAATCCTGCCTGAACCTTAATGTATCCGTTATTAATTTCAATATGCCCTTCAAAAACCCCAGTGTTTGGAGTGTGTCCGATTGCAATAAAAACACCATGAACATCGACCTCTTTTGTACTGCCATCGTTACCCCTCAACCGCAACCCAGTGACCCCCATGTCATCGCCCAATACTTCTTCCAAATTATGGTCCCACTCTATGGTTACGTTACCATTTTTGGCTTTTTCCATGAGCTGGTCAGACAAAATCTTCTCTGACCTAAACTTATCTCTTCGATGAACCACTGTAACATGATCGGCAATATTCGACAGATACAAAGCCTCCTCAACGGCTGTATTGCCGCCGCCAATAACGGCTACTTTCTGGCCCCTATAGAAAAATCCGTCGCACGTTGCACAGGCTGACACTCCTTTACCCTTATAGGCTTCCTCTGAGTCTAGTCCAAGATACTGGGCAGTTGCCCCCGTTGAAATGATGACGGCGTCAGCAGTATAAGTTGTTTCGCCACCATTTAATGTGAAGGGACGTTTTGAAAAATCAACACTCGTAATGTGGTCGTTGATTATTTCTGTTTTAAAACGCAAGGCATGGTCTTTCATGCGCTCCATCAAGTCTGGCCCTTGAAGTCCATCGTGATCTCCAGGCCAATTATCAACGTCAGTCGTGGTCATCAATTGACCGCCTTGCTCAAGTCCACTTACAATCACAGGATTTAAGTTTGCTCTAGCCGCATAGACTGCGGCAGAGTAGCCAGCGGGGCCTGATCCGACAATCAAAACTCGGCAATGTTTGATATCACTCATAATGAAATACTTTATACTAATTAATCAAATGAGTATTATAAGCTGTCTTGAAAAAAAATAATAAACGAACCACTCAAAATACCCCTGTAAATAATCCGCGCTCTAAACTTGTCAGTGAGTCAATATTTATTTTGCTCTTGACTCTTGGCGCTGTGTTCTTTGTCTCACTTGTCACAGGTTTGGCTTCTGAAGATCCTTGGACTGGTGGCGCTGAACTGTCTAAACCGGTTGAAAATAGTGCCGGAATATTTGGTGCCTATGTTAGAGACATCAGCTTTGGAATACTCGGCTATGTCTCATACGTTGTCCCAATATCCATTATTTGGCTAGGCTATAACTTTCATCGTGATGCGAATAAAGAACGTCAAAACCAGCTGACTTTTTTTATTCGATTCATTTCATACCTTGTAATGTTGTTCTTTCTTGCGGCGCTTGCACACCAATATGCTCCTGAAATAAAGGTGATAGATGACCTAAAAGAAACATTTTTAGCGGGAGGAATGATTGGGAAATCAATGCACGAACTTCTTTTCTATGAGCTTTTTGGCAACTCATCAACTCTAATTTATATCGGAATTATCCTTGTTAGTTTCAGTGTCGCCTCTAGTGCTTCATGGAAAAATATCGGTGCTTCCATTTTCAATAAGGGCTTTAATAAAGAAAAAGCGCCTAAAAAAATTAAAGAAGAAAAAGCCAAACCAGAAATTATCAGTTCCAAATTATCAACAGCTGCAAAAACTAGACCTTCAAAAGCTGAAAAGCCGAAAAAAGCAGACAA